>DASPWW010000178.1:0-5238 GCA_035637595.1 Solirubrobacterales bacterium
GCCCCTGCGAACAAGGCGCAAGATCTGCTCCAGCTCGGGCACCCGCAGGGCTGCCAGCGCGCCCAGGTAGGCGGCGGCGCCGGCGAGCAGGCCAGTGCCCAGCGAGACTATCTGGCCCCCCAGTCCGGAGCCGAGCGCGTGATCGAGCACGTCCCACACCCCGTATGACACCCCGGCGAGGATTGCCGAGGCGACCGCGATCCTCACCGTGCTGGAGGTCAGCTTCGTGATCTCGAGCCCGCCGAGCAGGCGGCGGAGGACGACCGCCTGGGCGGCGACGCTCGCGGCGGTGGCAATCGCGGTGGCGGCGACGATCCCGCCGACCCCGAAGGGCCCGTAGAGCGCGAAGGCGGCGCCCGCCGTGATCACGAGGTTGAGTGCCGAGATCGAGGTCGGCACCCAGGGTCGCTGGAGGCTGAAGAAGGTCCGCGTGAGCAGCAGGAAGAGCCCGTTGAACGGCAGCGAGAAAGCGAACCAGAACAATGCCGTCGCGACGAGGTCGGTCTGCGAGGCGTCGAACTCACCGCGCTGATAGACGAGCTGGATCATCGGCTCGGAGAGCACCAGGATGGCCGCTGCGGCCGGGAGCAACAGCAGGACGATCTGGCGCATCCCGTTGGCCATCGTCGAGCGAAGGTCGTCGAGCGCGCCGCGCGCCGCAAAGCGCGACAGCGTCGGGTAGATCACCGTGGTCAGCGCCACCGAGAACATCCCCTGCGGAAGCATGTAGATGCGAAACGCCTTGTCGATCGCGGCGGGCGCCCGGTCGGAGACCAGGGTCCCGACGAGGCTGTTGATCACGAGGTTGACGTTGATCAGGCCGAGGCTGATCGTCACGGGCAACATCAGCAGCAGCACGCGCTTGACCCGCGGACTGCGCCACTCGAACACGCTCTGGAGTCGAAACGGGGTGTGGCGCAGGTCCCAGCAAAGGATCGCGAGCTGCACCGCGGTCCCCACCAGCACCCCGATCGCATAGGCGTAGATCTGATCCCCCTCGGGAAAGGCGGGCGCCAGGCCGACCAGGACGGCGACGATCGCGATGTTCCAGAACAGCGGCGCGAGCGCGAAGACCGCGAAGCGCTCGTAGCTGTTGAGGATCCCGACGACGAGCCCCGATACGCCGAGCATCAACAGGATCGGGAACAGCAGCCGCGACAACGCCACCGTGAGGTCGTAGAGGTGGCCCTCGAATCCGGGGGCGAAGACGTGCATCACCAGCGGCGCGACGAGGATGAAGAGGCCGACCAGCGCGCCGAGGATGAGCGAGAAGAGAAAGATCAGCGTCGACGTGAGCCGGAACGCATCGCGCGCCCGTCCGCGCTCGAGGTCCTCTGTGAAGATCGGGACCAGGGCGGCCTGGATCGCCTGGTCGGCGAACAGGCTGCGCACCAGGTTCGGGACCTGGAAGGCGATCGTGAAGGCCGACATCGGCCCCTTGACGCCGAAGTAGCTCGCGGCGACGATCTCGCGGACCAGCCCGGCTATCCGCGACAGGCCCGTCGCGAACGAAAAGAACGCGGTCGAGCGCGCAAGCCGGCCGGCGGGCCGCGGCTCGCCGGCGTCCGGGTCGGCGAGGCCAACCGTCGGGTCCTGCTCGGGAACCTCGCTCATCTATAGTCACCGCCCGCGCATGGCCAACATCGCCTCACAGAAGAAGCGGATCCAGCGCTCGCGGCGCGAGTGGCTGGAGAACCGGCGCCTGACGAGCGCGGTGAAGACGCAGTTCCGCCGCCTCGAGGCGGCGGCACAGGCCGGTGACCGCGACGCGACCGCCGAACAGCACCGTCAGCTCGTCTCGCGGATCGACAAGGCGGTGCAGCACGGCGCCCTTCACCCCAACAACGGCGCCCGAAAGAAGAGCCGCGCGGCGAGGATCCTCGCCGGCTCCGGCTAGTCAGCACCCGCCCGCGGCGCGTCTGACCGCCAGGGTGAGGGCAACGCTCTCGTCGTAGTCGGAGCCCCCGCGACACCACACCTCGAGGTCGGCGACGGCCGCGATCCCGGCGCGCAACTCGTCCAGTGACGCGCCTCGCAGCCGCTTGACCAGCATCGTCGCAGCGTATGGATGCATGCTCAAGCTGGAGGCGACCTCCTTCGGCGAACGCCCCGTCTCGAGGCCGGACAGGGCCTCGTGCGCGTTGCGCAGCCGCGACGCGAGCGCATAGATCAGGCCCGTGACGCCCTCGCCCTGCGCGATCAGGCGCTCGGCCGCAAGCGCCGCGTCGGCGGGGTGGCGCTCGACCAGGGCGTCGGACAGCGACCAGACCGCCTCCTCGGAGGTGTCGGCGACCATCGCCTCGAGATCGGCGAGCGTCACCTCGCCCCCCTCCCCTGCCCACAGCGCCAGCCTGTCGAGCTCGTTCGCCAGCCTCAGGGTGCTGGTGCCCATGCGCTCGACGAGCAGGCGGGCCGCCGCCACGTCGAGCTCGAAACCGCGCCCCCGAGCGTCGGCGGCCAGGCGAGCGGGAAGGTCGCGGTCGCGCGGGGAGTCGTAGGCGAGCACCTCGCCACCCGCCTGCTTGACCGCCTTGGCGAGCTTCGCGGGCGGCTTGCCGCGCGCTATCAGGACCACCGTCGTGTCGGGCCCGAGCCCGGCGAGCGCTTCGACCACCCTTGTCGCTTGGGCGGAGCCCCAGCGCTCCACCCGGTCGGCGAGCAGGTAACGGCGCGTCGCGGTCAGCGAGAGCGCGGGGAGCGCCGCGATCAGCGCGTCGGGATCGGGCCCGCCGCCGCCCCCGGAGGGCTCGAAGACCTCGAGCGCGCCCAGTCCGCCCTCGGCCTCGGCGCGGGCGCGCAGGCGCGCCACCGCGGCTCCGATCTTCGCCTCGTCGGAGCCTGCGATCAGGTATGCGGACTTGATCTCAGCGCGAGCGCCGGCCACCGGGGCGAGTGTATTGGCCGCCGCGGCGGGCGCCGGCCACGGCGCGGGTCCTGTGCCGGTGGGTCCTAGCCGATCAGGATGCCCAGTCCTCCGAGCAGGATCGCGGCGGCCGCGGCGATCGCGATCGCCCTGCCGCCCCGTCCCCTGATCGCGAAGAAGATCGCGGCCAGGACGACGACCGCCGCCGCGAGGCCGCTCAGGAAGGTGAGCACCACGCTCAGCGTCTGCGTCGTCTTCGATGAGTCCAGGCACTCGCCGTTCTCGTCCGGCGGCTCCTCGCCGGACGTCACCTGCTCGCAGCGCGGACCCTCGCCGAGATCGAGCGAGACGGCGATCATCACCGCGCCGGCGAACGCGAACAGCAGCGCGAGGATCACGACCAGCACGCGCGGCCCGGCGCCCGCCCTGCCGCTAGGCGGCGGGGCCCCGGAGGGGGCCGCTCCCGGTGGCGGCGGAGGCGTCCCGCCGGGCGGCGGCGGGGGCGGCGTCTGGCCGGGTGGCGGCGGTGGGGGCGGCGGTGTCTGGCTTGCTTCCATGAGTCTTCCTCCCCTAGACGAATGCGGCGCCGGCCAGCCTAACCAACGCCCGTCCGCACCGTCCATCCGCCCTCGGTCACGTCGATCTCGACCTGGCCGTCGAGGTCCGTGCGCGTCACCGGCACACCGTGGCGGTGAAGCTCGGCGAGCGTCGAGGGGGCCGGATGGCCGTATGGATTGGGATCTCCGACCGAGATCACCGCGAGGCGCGGCATGGATCGGTCGAGCAGCGCGCCGAGCCCAGCGTCCTCGCTGCCGTGGTGAGAGATCTTGAGCACGTCTATCGGGCCGGGCTCGAGCGGGACCGATTCGGCCTCGGCGTCGGCGGTCAGCAGGATGGAGAAGCCGTCGAGGTGAGCGAGGGTCACGATCGAGAGGTCGTTGACCTCTTCGGCGTCGGGCGGCCGCTCCCCGGGCGATCGGCGAACGAGCTGGCGGGGCGGCCACAGGACGTCGAGGCGCAGGGCGCCAGAGCGAATCCGGCGCGGCGCCGCGATCCTGACGGGACGGGCGCCCGCTCCGCGGGCCGCTGAGAGGAGCTCGGGCGTGGCGGTGGCGTAGGCGAGCGCGGCGACGGGCAGCGAGCGCAGCACCTCGAGGGCGCCACCGGCATGGTCGAGCTGGTCATGGGTGATCAGCAGGGCCGCCAGGCGCTCGACCCCCTCGTCCTCGAGCAGCTCCGCGATCCCGGCGCCGGGAGGCCCGGTGTCGACGAGGATGGGGTCGGCGCCCGCGGGCTCGAGCAGGATCGCATCGCCCTGGCCGACGTCGAGAACGCTGACCTCGAGCTCGGGCGGCTGCGGCGGCGCGGCCGGATGCGGCGAGCCGGCCGCAGCCGCGGCGAGCACCGCGCACAGCACGACCGCGGCAAGCGCTGCGACGATGCGGCGGCGCGGCTTGATCGCCAGGGCGCTACGCCGCCGCGCCCAGCGCGACGCCCCCAGCCCGGCGGCCAGCAGCACCCCGTAGGCGATCACCACGCCGCCGAGCGAAAGGTCGATCCTCGCCTGGGCCCAGCGCGCCGATCCGAGCGCATGCGCGACCCAGTCCACGTAGGCGATCAGCAGTGCACAGACCGCGTTCAGCGGCTCGACCGGCGCGCCGGGGGCCTGGCCGAGCATCGCGGCCAGCATGCCGAGCCACATCACCGGCGCCACCGCGGGGAGCGCCAGCAGGTTGGCCGGCAACGCCGCCGCCGAAAGCGCTCCGAAGTGGTGAGACATCAGAGGAGCCGTGGCAAGGGTCGCGGCAACAGTCAGCGCGGCGCCCTCGGCGAGCGCTCGTCGCAGCGGCCCGGCGTCCCGCGCCTTGCCCGCGTGCGCGCCGAGCAGCAAGTCGCGGATCGTGTGCGCCCACAGCAGGATCCCGGCGACGGCGGCGAAGCTGAGCTGCCAGCCGACGTCGGCGTCGGCGCGGGGGTTGATGACAAGCGTGGCAAATGCCGCCAGCAGCAGCGCGTACCACCGCGAGCGGGGCCTCCCGGCGAGGGCCGCGGCGATCCCCGCGGCCCCCATCACCCCCGCCCGCTGGATCGACGCGCCGGCGCCGGTCACAGGCACGTAGACCCCGATCAGGACGAGGATGCAGACGAGCCGGGCGCGAAGCGAGAGGTTGAGCGCGGCGAGCAGCGGGACCGCGAGCAATCCAAGCAGGACGACGTTCTGCCCGCTGACCGCGAGCAGGTGGGCGAGGCCGGAGCGCTTGAAGTCGTTGACGGTCTCGGCGTCGATGCGGTCGTCCTGGCCGAGGACGAAGCCGCGCGCAAGCGCGGCCTCCTGCTCGGGCATGCCGCGCTCCAGCGCCGCCTCGGCGCGGTCG
>DASPWW010000179.1:0-2876 GCA_035637595.1 Solirubrobacterales bacterium
GCGCCGATAGCACCCGAGAGCGCCAGGAGAGCGGCGACGACGATGGCGGTGATCACTGCCAGGACGACGCCGTACTCGGCCATCGTCTGACCCTCCTCGATCTGGAAGCGAGCGCGGAGGTAATGGATCATGTCCTTGAACGTCACGATGGTTCACCCCCTTTCGGCATCTCGAGCGCGCGCTGCGCGCGGTGAAAGGGAGTGGTGCTGGAAGGTGTGCAATCGACTCGAAATCGGGCGACGCTGCATGGCACGCCTGACGTCCTTTCTCTCTGAGGCGCGCCGCTTCGCCTGACGGTCAATCTCGTCCCGTTCATCGTGTTGTGCAGGCGGTGCGCGTATCCCTCGCCCGGGTGATCTGCATCGGCCTTCCCTGAGATGAGGGAGAGGCCGGGCCAGCCTCGGATCGATAGTCAGGAGCGACCCGTAAGCGGCTGCGGATGAAACGACCGATTCCGCGCCCCTAGTGGCGGCCAGGGGCTTGATCAAGAAGGAGCTATGGCAATGCCACGACGGATCACTCGTAACGAGAACTGGGAGTTCGGCGGTAGGCCGACCTCCTCCGAGCACGAGCCCGGCGAGCCCAAGTCGAAGAAGCGCAGGCTCGCCACGACGCTTGCATTCACGACGCTCTTCTTCGCGGGCGCGTCACTCGCCGCAGTCGCCGGAGATCAGCTGTCGCCGTACATCGCCGACGAGGCGTCGGACGTAGCCGCGGCCGACACGACCACGACGACCGAGGCGACACCCGAATCGGCTCCCGCCGAGGCGGCCCCCGAAGCCACAACCGAGGACGCTGCGGCGCCCGACGCAACTACTGAGACTCCGGCGACCGAGGAGGCCGCAGCTGCGTCCGAAGCCGGACCAAGTGCCGCGGCGGCTGACACGGAGGCCGACCTCGCCGCGGCCGACAACGATGCCGTCAGGCCGTCCCATGCCACGGCGGCCGCGCCGTCAGCAGGCGCGGTTGGCGGTCCGGATGCCACAGCGGTCGGATCGAAGCCCCGCCTGGCGAAGAAGGCAGTCCTGCGCAAGGCTCGGCTCCGCACCGTTCTGCTGCCGAAGATCAAGCCGGCGCCGGCTCCCGAGATCGAGGGCCCGGAGAGTGCAGCCACGATCTGGCTCAACTCCCCGCTTCCCGACCCGACCCCGCCCGCGCTGCGCCTCTCGCCGAAGTTCGCGAGCAATCTGAGGACCGCGGCCAAGGGCAGCGGCGTCGACTGGGCCGTGATGCTCGGCATCCTGCGCGCCCGTGGAGCGGACGGGCACAGCCCCGCAGACCGCGGGACGCTCGGCAAGCTCGCCGCGCGGCTCGCCTCCCAGGGCCCGGCAAAGGGCGACTGGGCGAGGATCGTCTCGTACTCGGGTGACACGCGCTTCGCCGACAAGGCGGCTGCGCTGGCCCGCTATGACCGCGCCGTCGGCCTGAACGCGCTCGTCAACGGGCTCGAGGCGGCGAAGAGGTCGATCGCCACCCGCCTGCTGTCGGATCCGCAGATCTCGATCTACAGCGGCGGTCGCAACGACATCATCCAGGACAAGGTCGACGTGCGCGTGCTCGCGCTGATCGCGTACATGCGCGAGTCGTTCGGCCAGGTGACGGTGTCGTCATTGATCTCCGGCCACCGCTTGTACGCGCGGCCGGGCGTGGTCTCGGCGCACATCCCGGGCCACGCGGTCGACATCTCGGGGATCGGCGGAACGCCGATCCAGGGCCATCAGGAGCCCGGCGGCATCACCGAGCGCGCGGTGCGCGAGCTCCTGCTCGTGCCGTCCGAGATCATGCCGCGACAGGTGATCTCGTTGCTCGGCCTCGGCGGACCGTCGTTCCCGCTGGCCGACCACTACAACCACATCCACATCGGGTATTAGTGGAAGAAGTCGCCCTTCGTCGCGAAGACGGAACCATCGTGTGTGAGCGCTGTCTCCTGGCGGAGACGGCGCTCACGCGCATGCGAGGACTGCTCGGTCGGCGACAGCTTCCGAGCGGTGAGGGAATTCTCTTGAAGCCTGCGTCCTCCGTGCACATGGCCTTCATGCGCTTCCCGATCGATGCGGTCTTCCTCGACCGCGAGCTGCGTGTGTTGAAGGTCGCCTCGGATCTTCGCCCGTGGCGCGCGGCGGGTAGCCGCGGCGCGAAGGCCGTGCTCGAGATCCCGGCCGGTGAAGCCGAGCGGCGCGGAGTTACGGTCGGCGACCGGTTGGTCGCGGGCTAACGCGCGCCTTCGCCGACGTCGCCTGGGACAGAAGCCATTCCGTCCGCAGCTCGCGGGCTCGGTTCTCGAGATCTGCGAGCAGGGATCGCACCTCGTTCAGCTGCGGGCGTAGCTTGTCGACACGGCGCAGCTCGCCCGCGATCTGCGCGAGGGAGCTCGCCGGATTCGCGGTCAGCCGCCGGATACGCCGTTCGCTCGCCTGGATCTGGCCGCTCACCGCGCGCGCCCACGCGTCAGCCTGCTCCGCCAACGCCCTGAGCTCGCTTTCCGTCGCAGGCCGATGATCCCGCACCTCGCGGAGTCGTTTGATGAGGGCGAAATCGAGCGGCGGGGCCATCTGGGCGGCGGCGCGATCTTGTCAGATGCGGGCGCCGCACGCTTGGCGACCTCGGCCCGCCCGAATCAGGCCAAGCGGGACGGGCTTTGCGCCCGACCTTCCCCCCTCGCGCGTTGAAAACCGTGCAGGGCCTCGACAACGGCACGGGACGCTGCCTGCCAGCGCCTCAGGCGGGCGCGGTATGCCGCCTCCTCGTCATCGGACCAGTCCGGATGTTGCGGACTGATGCCGTTGATCAGCGCGGCGTGCGCCGCGCGCTCCTCCCGAGCAGCCGCCAAAACCGCCTGCTCACACTGCCGCAGATCGCTCATTGGAACGTCCTCC
>DASPWW010000180.1:0-7453 GCA_035637595.1 Solirubrobacterales bacterium
CCGTCGAGCTCGTAGGCGACGCTGAAGCTGTGGCCGCGCGTCCACCTGGGGTCGATCGCGTGCTGTAGCGCACGGTAGGCAAGCGCGGGATCAACCGGGATGCCGTGCCCGGCCGCCTCGCGCATCCCGCCGGCGCCGAGCAGGCGGCGCCGCGGTATGTCGCGGCGCTCCGAGCGCGGCAGGGCCTTACGACCGTCGAGCAGCGAGCGCGCCATCGCGACGACGAGCCCCGGGTCATGCGTGATCAGCCTGCGAGCCGCCGCCGTCGCGCTCGCCCCGCTGCCGTTGGAGACCTCGCCGTTTGCCGCCATGCTGCTCCTCTCGTAACCAGCTGTCCGGATTGTCGCCGGCGAGTCGGATTCTCCCAGAAAACTGGCCAGCCGGCCAAACGGTCGCGGCGCGCGAACGAGCCACGAGGGCCGCGATTAGAATGCTCGCGCCGTGCGCGCCCGCCCCCGCCTCGTCATCGTCCCGATCCTCGTCGCCGCGGCAGGCCTGGCAGTGCTCGCTCCATCGGCCGGCGCGGTCCCGCTGGCCCCCGAGGCGCCCCACTCGCCGAACGCGGACGACCTCAGGGAGGCCTACTCGGGGATGCTGATCGTCGCCGTGATGATCGCGGTGGCGATCAACGCCGCCCTGATCGCCGCGGCGGTGCGATTTCGCGCCGGTCGGGGACGGACCGCGGCGCGGGTCCGCGGCGGACGCAGGCTTCAGTCCAGGGTCGCAACGCTGCTCGCCGGAATCGCGCTCGCCGTCTTCGTCTTCGGCGTGATCTTCACGGTGAGGGCGCGCGACGTCGCTCCCTCGGGTCCCGAGGGCCTCGAGGCGAGCTCGCTGCGCACCGCCCAGCTCGGGGTCGAGCCGCCGGCCGGTGATCAGGAGCCGCTCGAGATCCTCGTCTCCGGGCAGCAGTGGCTGTGGCGCTACGAATACCCGGACGGGACGTTCAGCTACTACGAGATGGTCGTCCCGGTCGACACCACCGTGCTGCTGCACATCGACTCGACCGACGTCGTGCATCGCTGGTGGATCCCGGCGCTCGGCGGCAAGTTCGACGCTGTGCCCGGCCGCCTCAACGAGACGTGGTTCCGGGCCGACGAAGAGGGCGTCTACGAGGGCCAGTCGGCCGCGTTCTCGGGTCCGGGCTACCCGACGATGCGGGCCAGGGTCCGAGTCGTGAGCGTGCCGGAGTACCAGGCCTGGCTCGACGATCAGGCAAGCGCCATCCAGAAGGCGCAGGAAGCGGTGCAGGCTGGCCCTCCGGACGCCGGGGGCGCGGCCGAGGACACCGGAGGCGGCGCATGAGCGCCCCGCCGCCCGGCAGCGTCGCGCCGGCCCGCCCCGAGATCATCACCGAGGGGATCCCGCGGCGCCGCCCGGCATGGATCGAGATGGCGACGAGCGCCGACCACAAGACGGTCGGGCTGATGTACGTCGCCGCGGCGCTGTCGTTCTGCGTCCTCGCCGTGGTCGAGCTGATGCTGATGCGCGCCCAGCTGATCGTGCCGGAGAACAACTTGATCGATCCCTACATCTTCGACCGGCTGCTGTCCGCCTATGGGGCTACCGCCGTGATCCTCTTCGGGATCCCGTTCGCGCTCGGCCTGATCAGCTACGTCGTCCCGCTCCAGATCGGGGCCCGCAGCGTGGCATTCCCCCGGCTCGGCGCGCTGTCGTTCTGGCTCTATCTCGCCGGCGGGATCACGATCTACGCGAGCTTCCTCTACAACCCGCCGGACGCCGGCATCAACCCGCTGCCACCGCTCTCCGACGAGATCTTCTCGCCGACGTCCGCGGTAGACGTGTGGATCGGGGGCGTCGGGCTCGCGATCCTGGGCTTCGTGCTGATGGCGATCAACATGGTGGTCACGCTGCACAACCACCGCGCCCCGGGGATGGCGTGGAGGCGGCTGCCCCTGTTCTCGTGGTCGGCGACCGTCAGCTCCTACGTGCTGCTTTTCACCGGGGCGGTGATGCTCGCCGCGCTGACGATGCTGCTGATCGATCGCAACTACGGCGGCGTCTTCTTCGACGCCGGCGAGGGCGGCTCGCCGATCCTCTGGCAGCACCTGAGCTGGCTGTTCTTCACCGGGGCGTACCTGGTGATGCTGCTGCCGTGGTTCGGCGCGATCTCCGAGATCCTGCCGGTGTTCTCGCGCAAGCCGTCGTTCGCGCACCGCACCGTCGCCGCGGCGTTCGTGGCGATCGGCGCCCTCGGCGTGCTGGCCTGGATGCAGAACATGTTCACGGCGCCGATCCCGCTCGGCTGGGAGATCATCGCGATGGCCGCGGCGCTCGCACTCGTCGTCCCGATCGGGCTGCTGTTCATCAACTGGATCGCGACGCTGTGGGGCGGGACGCTGCACTTCCGCGCGCCGCTGCTGTTCGCGCTTGGGGCCATCAGCACGACGGCGATCGGGCTCGCCGGCGAGCTGGCGCACTCCGTGATCCCGGTCGCCTGGCAGAGCGCCGACACGGTGATCGCGACGATGGACACCCATTACGCGCTGATCGGAGGGTCGCTGTTCGGAGGCTTCGCGGCGCTGTACTACTGGTTCCCGAAGCTGACCGGCCGCCTGATGGGCGAGGGGCTGGCGAGCATCTCGTTCTGGACGCTGCTGGTCGGGGTGCACCTGACGCTCGCGCCGATGTTCTTCGCAGGACTGGAGGGCCAGCCCGTCGACCTCTACAAGTACTACGACGGAGAGGGGCTCTACGGCTACAACCTCGTCTCCTCGATCGGGTCGCTGGTGCTCGCCGCCGGGATCCTCACGACGCTGGTCAACGCCGCGTACAGCGCCAGCAACGGTGTCCGCGCCGGCCACGATCCGTGGGGCGCCGACACGCTCGAGTGGTTCGCGCTGTCACCGCCCCCGCCGCACAACTTCGACGCGATCCCCGACGTGCGCAGCACCGAGCCGCTGCGCGACATCCGCGAGGCGGTGCGCCAGCGCACCGAGAGCTGGGAGCCTCCGCCGGCGCTCGAGCGGCCGGCGCCCGCCGAGCAGCCCTCCGAGACCGCTCCGGCCGAGCCGGGAGCCACGGAGGAACGCGGCGGCGGCTCTGTAGCCTGAGGCCGATGGCAAGCTTCGCCGATCGCGGCGGGCCGGAGGAGCTGGCTCGCTTTCGCAAGCTCACGCTGGTCACGATCGTCGCCACCTTCGCCCTGGTGGTGATCGGCGGCGTCGTGCGGGTCAGCGAATCCGGGCTCGGCTGCGGCGCGGCGGGAAGCGGCACCCACGGATGGCCGCTGTGCGGCGGGCGCGTGCTTCCGTTCCTCGACCTCAACGCCGTAGTCGAGTTCAGCCATCGCGTCGCCGCGACGCTCGTCGCGGCGCTGATCGTGTTGATGGTGTGGCGCGCGGTACGGCAGCTGCGCGAGCAGCGCTGGATCGTGCGCGGGTCGATCGCCGCCCTGGTGCTGGTGCTCGCCCAGGCCGGCCTCGGCGGCCTGACCGTGGAGCACGGGCTCGCCGAGGCTCTCGTCGCAGCCCACCTCGGGCTCGCGATGCTGCTGCTGGGGCTGCTGATCGCGATCCGGCGCGCGGCCGGCGCCGGCGATCCCGTCCCCGCCGCCGCGAGCGGCGCCCTGCGCCCGCTCACCGTCATCGCCGCGGCGCTCGTCTTCGCGACGATCGTCGCCGGCGGTTACATGGCCGGCACCGAGCGGGTCGGGGCCGAGAGCGCCGCCGTCGACGGCGGGGCGCACCTGGCCTGCGGAACCGAGTTCCCGAGCTGCCTCGGCGAGGCCTTCCCGTTCGGGAAGGGCCGGATGGTCGACGTCCACCTCACCCATCGGGCGCTGATGTACCTGGCCGCGATCGCCGTCCTCGCGATGGTCGCCGTGGCGACGCGGCGCGGCGTGCGCTCGCCCGCCTTCCCGCTCGCCGCGGCCATCCTGCTGCTCCAGATCCTGCTCGGGGCGCTCAACGTGTGGCTCGGCGAGCACGCGGAGCTCGTCGTCGCCCACCTCAGCGTCGGGACCCTGCTCTGGGTCACCGTCGCCTACGCGGCGGTCGAGCTCTTCCCGGTCCCTGCGGGTGAGCGCGCGCGCGTGCCCGATCCCCGGCCCCAGGCCTCGACCAGCACGGCATGAGCTTCGAGAGCGCAACCGGGGCCGCGGGCCACATCCACGCCGAGGCCGAGCTGGCGGCGGGCCCCACGAGCGGGCGTGCCGTCGGGCTGCCGGTCCCGCTCGCAGCGCCGCGGCGCCGCGTTCGCCACGCCGCCCTGCTGCGCGACTACCTGGCGTTGACCAAGCCGCGGATCATCTCGCTGCTGCTGCTGACGACGTTGGCGGCGATGTTCGTCGCCGACCCGGCCGGGCCGCCCCTCGACACGATCCTGTGGACGATGCTCGGTGGCTATCTCGCCGCGGGCGGCGCGGGGGCGATCAACCACTACCTCGACCGGGAGCGCGACGCGAGGATGGCGCGCACGCGTCGCCGCCCGCTGCCGAGCGGCCGCATCCCGCCCGCTCACGGGCTCGCGTTCGGCATCGCGCTCGGCGCGCTCGCGGTCGTCCAGCTCGCCATGACCGTCAACCCGCTCGCCGCCGGCCTGTCGCTGGCCGGCCTGCTCGGCTACGCGTTGGTCTATACCGCGTGGCTCAAGCCGCTGACGCCGCAGAACATCGTCATCGGCGGCGCCGCGGGAGCCGTCCCGCCGCTGGTCGGCTGGGCGGCCGCGACCGGCGGGCTCGAGCTCGACGCGCTGTGGCTGTTCGCGATCGTCTTCCTGTGGACGCCGCCGCACTTCTGGGCCCTGGCGCTGCTGATCAAGGACGACTACGCGCGCACCGGGGTGCCGATGCTGCCCGTCGTCAGCGGCGAGGCCGCGACGCGACGCCGGATCCTCGCCTACTCGCTCGTCCTCGTCGCGGCGACGCTGCTCCCATTCGCCGTGGGGCTGTTCGATCTCGCCTACGCGGCCGCCGCGCTCGCGCTCGGCGCCGGCTTCGTCACTCTGGCGGCCCGCCTGCTCGGCAGCCCCTCGCGCAGCGCTGCGCTGCGCCTCTATCTGGCCTCGCTCGCCTACCTGGCGCTGCTGTTCTGCGCGATGGCGCTGGACAGGGTTCTGGGAGCCTGATAGAAGGGCGCTCGTGGACCGCCGCACCGCATACCGCGACATCAGGTCCGGCCTGCTCGCCGCCTCGCTGGCGATCTTCGTCTTCGGGATGACCTTCGTGCTCGCGATCCTCTACATCGCCTGATGACACCCGTCGAGCAGCCCCCGCAGCCGACCGAGCTGATCTACCCGCCGGAACCCTCGTGGCTGCCGGCGCTGACCGGTGCCGGCCTCGCGCTGATCCTCGTCGGGCTGTTCATCGGCTGGGTGGTGATCGTGGCGGGGGCAGTGCTGTTCTTGCCCGCGCTGCTGAGCTGGATCGGCCGCACCCGCGAGTCGATTGCGCGCCTGCCGCGCCGCCAGCGCCCGGTCACGGCGGTGCTGCCCGCGGTCCCGCCACGGCGTCGCGCCACCGAGTAGCGCGCCGGCGTCCGGTTTCGCGCGGCCGAAAGCGGGACCGCTAGCTCGGCGGCGGGGTCATCCCGGAGGTGGCGCCCTCCGTGGTCCAGACCCGCATGATGTCGCGCATCGACAGGACGCCCACCGCCTCGCCGCCCGCGACGACCACCAGGTGACGGATGTGGCGCTTCGACATCTCGGCCGCGGCGCGCTCGAGGCTCCACTCCGGCGCCGCCGTGATCACGGTCTGGCTCATGTGATCGCCGACCAGCTCGGTGTCGGGGTCCTCCCCGCGGCCGAGCGAGTTGAGGATGTCGCGCTCGCTGATGATCCGCGGGCCGGGCGCTTCCTCGTCGATCACGACCGCCGCCCCCACCCCGCGCTCGGTCATCTTCGTCGCCGCGTCGCGCAGGTTGTGCCCGGGGCCGAGCGTCAGCACCACGCCCGACATGCCCTCGCGAACCTCCATCGAACTCCTGTGCCTCTACCTCTTGCTCATCGGGATTGGCCCGTGCCGAGCCCTTCCTTTGCGGCTCGTGCCGATTGCCGCAACCCTAGCCGAAACCTGCGCGAGGAGACGGGTGATTGACCGTCGAGATCACCGGGAAGGCGCCGCCGGGCGGATAGGATTCCACCGCCTTGCGCGCCCCCGTCCCGAAGAGTCGCCGCCTGGCGCTGCTGCCGGCCGCCGCGCTGCTGCTCGTTCTGCCGGGCTGCGACCTGCAGGAGAACGCCGACACCCAGAACGGGCGCCAGCTCTTCATCGAGACCTGCGGCACCTGCCACGCGCTGACCGAGGCGGGCACCCAGGCCGAGATCGGCCCCAATCTCGACTCCGCGTTTCTCCAGGCCCGCAAGGACGGCATGGACCAGGACACGATCGAGGGGGTCGTCGAGGGCCAGATCGAGAACCCGCGCGTGACCAATCCCGACAACCCCTCCTACATGCCGGCCGGCCTGCTCGAGGGCGAGGACGCGACAGACGTCGCCGCCTACGTCGCGAGCGTCGCCGGCGTGCCTGGCGTCGAGCCGCCGATCCCGCCCGGCGCCCCGCCCGGGGCCCAGGTCTTCCTCGCCCAGGGCTGCTCGAGCTGTCACACGCTCGCGGCGGCGGGGGCGACCGGCGCCGTCGGCCCCAACCTCGACGAGACGCTGCCCGGCCAGGACCCCAAGCAGATCGAGGAGTCGATCGTCGATCCCTCAGCGCAGCTCGCCCAGGGCTTCGGCGGCGGGATCATGCCCCAGACCTACGGCCAGGACCTCACCCCCCAGGAGCTCCAGGACCTCGTCGACTTCCTCAGCGGCTCGGCGGGCAAGCAGCCCAAGTAGCCGGGAGCTCAGGCCCGGGCGGTCGCTTCGGCCTCGAGGTCCACGACCACGTGGGTGATCGGCAGGTCGATCTCCTCGCGCGCCCTCGCGACGACGCCGCGCTCGAGCCAGCGCGAGCGCTCCGGCGGGTGGGTCGAGATGATCACCTCGTCGGCCGGGAACGTCCGCAGCGCGTCCTCGATCGCGACGTTGGGATCGGAGTCTCCGACGTCCCCCCGCGCCTCGAACCCGGCGTCCTCGATCGTGCGGACCGACTCCTCGCGCCGCTGGTCGGCGTCGGCGAGTGCGTCGTCGACGTCGGACACCCAGTGCTTGACCTGCGAGGTGATCGCCGGCGTGACGACGAGGATCTCACTGCGCTGTCCCTTGCAGCGATTGCGAATCTCGTCCAGCAGCGCCCCGCCGCCGACGGTCTCGTTCGCGACCACGAGGACCCGATGTACTTCGCCGTCGCCGCGCGCGATCTCCGTCTTGCGCGGCAGGGTGCCGCGCGAGCCGCGCCACACCAGCCCGATGCCGAGGCCGATCAGGGCCGCGCCGAGCACGGCCCCGAAGCGCGGCTCGGTGAGCAGGCTGAGGGCGATGACCGCCCCGCATGCACCGCCGATGACCATGAACCACCTGAACGCATCGGCCTCTGATCGCAGCGGGTTGTGCA
>DASPWW010000181.1:0-6757 GCA_035637595.1 Solirubrobacterales bacterium
CGGGCACGCCGCTGCTGCGCCGCGGTGACGACCGCTACGCCCACCAGATCATGCGTGGCGCTCTCCCCGGCGGGCTCGAGGGCGCCGTCGCCCTCTACACATACGAGGACACCGACACCGACAGCGAGGGAAACCGCCAGACCACCTACTACAACTTCACCGTCGTGATCAGCGACGTCCCCGAGTCGGCGCCATACGTCGGCGAGCTTTACTGCCAGCGGCGCGCCGGCTTTCGCTTCCTCGACTCGGCGGAGGACGCCTTCCGCACCCGCAAGCGGGTCGAGCTCGAGAGCGAGGCGCTCGATCAGCGCTGCGAGATCTTCGCCGGCCGCGACCAGGACCCCAACTGGCTGCGCCAGCTCTTCGACCCCAGCTTCGTCTACTGGCTCGGCGACGAGGCGCCCGACGGCACTGCCTTCGAGCTCGTCGCCGGGATGCTGTGCGTGAACGTCAAGGGCCACCTCGACGGCGCGGCCGAGCTCGACCGGGTGTGCGAGGCGGCGGGAGTGATCGCGCAGCGCGTGCGCGAGGAGTCCCTCGAGACGGCGGTTTAGCCCAAGCGCTCAGAACGGGTCGCGTGCCTCGACGGCGTCGAAGCGCCTGAACCCGCGGTCGCGTGTGAAGATCACTGCGACGCCGTGCTGTCGCATGAGCGCGGCGATGTGGGCATCAGTCACCTCGGTGCCGCGCGCCCGCCCGCCCGACGTGGCTCGAAACAGCTCCCAGAAGCCTTCGGCCTCGCCCGGTGATCGGACATGGGATCGCCCGAGCAACTCGGAGACGTTGGCCATGGCGTCCGAGGGTGAGAGCGGGCGCGGCAGGATCCCCGGGTGGGTGACGATCCGCAGGTATCCCATCAGCACCGGCCAGAACAGGTAAACGATGTCCGGGCCGGCAGCGAGGGACTCGACGAGCGCTAGGGCGCGCTCGTGGACGGCGTCTGCCTCGTTGGAGGCGTAGACGAGCACGTTCGCATCGACGGTAACGCTCACGCTCGCCGGTCGAGCACCGCTTGGACGGCTTCCTTGTCCTCGAGGTCGACGAGCGGCTCACCCAGGTCGCGGGCAGTCCACGCGAGCGGAGCGGAACCTCGAGACGGATCCTTCGCGAGCGTCGGAGCGAGCAGCTCGGACGCGACCCGGCCCATGCTCTTCCCCTCCCTGCGGCTGCGCCGCCGCAGCTCACCGATCACCGAGGCGTCCAGATCGAGCGTGGTGCGCGCCATGATGCGTGATGATAGCCGATGCTTCATCTGATGCGCGCGCCTACAAACCCGTGAGCAGCCGATCCGAGTTGGCGAGCAGCGCCGCGACGATCATCAGCAGCACCGAGGGGACCAGAACCAGCGCGACGACGAGCTGGATCTTCGGCGCGGCGCGCGCCGCCTGCTCCTCGATGCGGCGGCGCTGCTCGGAGCGCAGCGCGGTGGCGCGCTCTCGAAGCTGCTCGGCAAGCGGCGAGCCGTAACGGCGCGAGCGCTCCAGCGCGGCGGCGAGCGCCGCGACCTCGCCGCCGCGAACCCGCTCGCGCAGCCCGTCGAGCGCGACGTGCTGCGAGGCGCCGCACTCGATCTCGGCGGTCGCGATCGCAAGCTCGGTGGCGAGCGGCCCGGTTGTCCCGCCGGCGATCTCCCTGAGCACGGCGCCGGGGCTGCGCCCGGCCTCAGCGCCGACCGCGAGCAGGTCGAGCGCATCGGGAAGCGCAGCGACGAGCCCACGCATACGGCGGCGCGCCTCACGCTCGCACAGCGCGTCGGGGAGCATGAAGCCGGCGGCCGGGAAGGCGATCGCTGCGACGAGCGACAGCCGACCCGGGACCGCGGGGGCGGCGAGCGCACCGACCAGCGTCCCGGCGCCGGCCCCGCCCAGCTTGGCCGCGAGGATCGCGCCGACCGAGATCCGCTCGGTGAGCCCCGCGCGGGCGAGGCGGTCCGGGATGCCGAGCCGCAGCGCGGCCTCGGCGAGCGAGCGTGCCCGCCCCCCGCTAAGCGCGCCGAGCGCACGCCGCGCTCCGGCGCCGATCTCCTCGCCGCGACTCGCCGACAGCTCCCATACCGCGGCGGCACCGAGCACCAGGGCGAGCGCGACGAGAAGTGGCGCCCCAGCGGGCATCACTCTCCGATCCGGGACAGCCGCCGTATCGCCACAAACCCACCGAGCTGAAGCGCCGCTGACAGCGCGAGCAGCACCGTCGCGGCGGGGTCGGACAGGATGCGGGCGAGAAAGCCCGGCTCGACGAGCTCGGCGAACAGCGCCGCCCCGGTCGGCATCGCGACGACCAGCAGGCCCGTGAATCGTGCCTGCGCGGTGGCGGTGCGGGCGTCCGCCGCGACCCGGTCACGCTCCGCTGCCGCCCCGGCGTGGCGGCGCAGCAGGCCCGCCAGGTCGCCGCCGCCGAGCTGCTGGGAGACCAGCGCGGCGGCAAGCGAGTCGACCCGGGCCGATCGCATCCGGCGCTTGAGCGCCGCGAGCGCCTCGGCAGTCGATGTCCCGAGCTCGAGGTCGGCGCGTACCCGAGCCATCTCGACCGCCGGAGGCCCGTCCAGCGACCCCGCGGCCGCAGCGAGCGCGCCGCGCACCGAGCGGCCGCCCGAGAGGGCGTCGGCGACCGCCCCTGCGATCTCCGGGACGCCGCGCTCGACCGCTCGCCTGTACCTGGCCCGCCGGCGACCGACCGCCGAGGCGGCGGCCGCCGGTCCGGCGACGGCGAGGATCGGCGCGGGGCCCGGCCCGGCCACGAACAGCGCCGCGGCGAACAGCGAGCCCGCGCCGACCGCGGCGAGGCGGCGGCGCTCGGAATCGCTCGGCTCGTAGCCTTCGCGGCCAGCGCGCAGCAGTGGCTCGACGGCGCTCGTCAGCCAGCGCGCGACCGCGGGTGTCGCGAGCACCGCCTCGCGAGCGGCCAGCGCGCACATCCCCCCGGCGAGCGCGGCGAGCGCGATGGGAACGAGACCCGGCGCCGCGCTCATCAATCCGCTCGCCGCCGCCACAGCTCGCGCACGCCGACCCCGCCGGCCGCGGGGACCACCTCGCCGGCCTCGACTACGCGACGCGCGCCGTCGAGACCCCGCTCGAGGTGGACCACGAGCTCGATTCCGCGCGCGACCTGCTCGCGGATCGCTTCGTGGGGCAGGCCGACGGCGGCCATCAGCGCGAGCGTCTCGAGCCGGCGCAGTGCGTCCACGGGAGAGTTCGCGTGCACGGTCGAGAGCGCACCGTCGTGTCCCGTGTTGAGCGCCGTGAGCAGGTCAAGCGCCTCGGGCCCGCGCACCTCCCCGATCACGATGCGGTCGGGGCGCATGCGCAGTGCGTTTCGCAGCAGGTCGCGGATCGTGACCTCGCCGCGGCCCTCTACGCTCGCCGGCCGGCTCTCGAGCCGGACGACGTGCGGTTGCTGAAGGCGCAGCTCCGCGGCGTCCTCGATCGTGATCACGCGCTCGCCCGCCGCGACGAAACGCGACAGCGCGTTGAGCAGGGTGGTCTTGCCGGATCCGGTCCCGCCGCTGATCAGGATGCTGCGGCGCCGCTCCACGGCCTCCTCGAGCAGATCGCGCAGCTCAGTCGTGAGCGTGCCCCACTCGACGAGATCGTCCGGCCCGGGGCGGGCAGCGGCGAAGCGGCGTATCGAGAGCGCGGGACCGTCGACCGAGAGCGGCGGGATGACGACGTTGACGCGCGAGCCGTCCCCGAGCCGGGCATCGGCCATCGGGCTGAGCTCGTCGACTCGCCGCCCCAGCGGGGTCAGGATGCGCTCGATCGTGTCGCGAAGCGCCTGCTCGGATGCGAAGCTCACCTCGGTCGGCTCGATGCGGCCCGCTCGCTCGACGTAGACCTCGTCGGGGCCGTTGACCATCACCTCCTCGACCTCCGGGTCGGCGAGCAGCGCCTCGAGCGGGCCGAGCCCGACGGTGTCGCGCAGGATCAGCTCGCGAAGCTCGGCGCGGCGCCCTGCGGAGAGGATCGCCGCGTCGGCCTCGACCAGCGACTCGACCGCGTCGGGCAGCGGCTCGCCGCTCGATCGCCCCGCCGCGGCCTCCGACCGCCGCCGCTCGATCAGCCGCCGGCGCAGCTCGACGGCGAGCTCTTCGGCGTGCTCGCGCGGTGAGGCCACCTACTGATAAGCGCCGGCGGAGCGGGACTCTCCCCCGGGTGGATCCTCGGTAGATCGCGGCGGATAAGGTGGCGCAATGGCCGAGATCGAGGTTCGCCAGGCCGACATCACCAAGCTCGAGGTCGACGCGATCGCGAACGCGGCGAACACCGAGCTAAAGCACGGGGGCGGCGTCGCCGGGGCGATCTCGCGGGCGGGCGGGCCCGCCGTCCAGTCGGAGAGCGACGAGCGCGCCCCGGTCGAGCTCGGGGAGGCCGTCGAGACGACGGCCGGCGAGATGCCCTCGCGCTGGGTGATCCACGCCGCGACCATGCACCTCGGCGGCCCGACCTCGGCCGACATCATCCGCAGGGCGACGGCGAGCACGCTCGCCAAGGCCGACGAGCTGGGGGCGAAGTCGCTCGGGCTCGTCGCCTTCGGCACCGGCGTCGGGGGGTTTCCGCTCGACGAGGCGGCACGGATCGAGGTCGAGGAGGTTCGCCGCCACCTCGACGCGGGAAGCGGACTCGACCGCGTCGTGTTCGCGGTGTTCGGCGACGAGGCGCGCGCGGCGTTCGAGCGCGCAGCAGCCGAGTAGACGCGGCGCGGTGCGCTCGCTTCGACCGTCTGCCGGCCTCGTCGCAGCGGGCACCGCGATTGCGGTAGCAATCGCGTCAGCGCCGCAAGCCGCGGCGCAGGACTTCACCCCGGGGGCGGCTGGAGTCGGCGATCCCTACTTCCCCCAGTCGGGCAATGGCGGCTATGACGTCGGCCACTACCAGCTCGATCTGGATTACGCCCCGCGGCGGTCGAGGTTGACCGCGTCGGTGCGGATCGCGGCCACCGCGACCCAGGACCTGAGCAGCTTCGACCTCGACTTCCGCGGGCCGAAGATCACCAGCCTCAGCGTCGACGGCGCGCCGGCCGCCTCTGCCCGCCAGGGCCAGGAGCTGATCGTCACGCCGGCCTCCCCGATCGCGGCCGGCCGCGACTTCGAGGTCGCGGTGTCCTACGCCGGCAGGGTCGGCTCGCTTCGCGACCCGGACGGCTCGATCGAGGGCTGGATCCCGACGGGCGACGGCGCGTTCGTCGTCGGCGAGCCGCACGGCGCGCCCACCTGGTTTCCGTGCAACGACCACCCGACCGACAAGGCGACGTTCGAATTTCGGATCGCGGTGCCGAGTCGTCGCAAGGCGCTCGCCAACGGCGTGCTGACCGACGAGATCAAGGCAGCCGACAAGACGACGTTCGTGTGGCGGGAGGACGAGCCGATGGCCACCTACCTTGCGACGGCGACGATCGGTCGTTTCAAGCTCGAGCAGTCGACGATCAACGGCATTCCCTCCTACGTCGCCGCCGACCCCCGCGAGGCGAATCCGTCGCGAAAGGCGCTGAGCAAGCTGCCGCAGATCCAGAGCTACCTGGAGTCCTTGTTCGGCCCCTACCCGTTCTCGTCGACGGGCGCCATCGTCGACCACGCGTCCTTCGTCGGCTATGCGCTCGAGACCCAGACCCGGCCGCTCTTCGACGGCGCCCCCGACGACGTCCTGCTCGTCCACGAGCTCGCCCACCAGTGGTACGGCGACTCCGTGACTCCCTCCCGGTGGGCCGACATCTGGCTCAACGAGGGGTTTGCCACCTGGGCGGAGTGGTCGTGGACCGCGCACCGCGGCGGAGCCTCGCTCGAGCGCACGTTCGAGAAGTTCTACGAGGTGCCGGCGAAGAGGCGCGGATTCTGGCGCCCGCGGCCCGGCGATCCCGGGCCGGAGCACCTGTTCGACTCGACCGTCTACGTCCGCGGCGCGATGACGCTCGAGGCGCTGCGCGAGAAGGTCGGCGACCAGGCATTCCTCGAGATCCTGCGCCGCTGGGCCGCCGAGCACCAGTACGGGAACGTCTCGACGCCCGAGTTCATCGCCCTCGCCGAGCAGCAATCGGGCCAGGACCTCGATGAGTTCTTCCGCATCTGGCTCTATCAGACCGCAAAGCCGAAGGGATGGTGAACGCCGGCTGCGAGCATGTATGGCGTCGGATTCCGGGCCGCTTCGTCCGGGTAGCACCGACTCGATCCGATGACGACGTTCGCCGCCAACAGCTTCGACCACGTCGCGCTGTGGGTCAACGACCGCGACCCGCTCACCGAGCTGCTGTGCGACCACCTCGGGGTGCACGTGATCGAGCGTGGCGACGACTTCACGCTGATCGGCGTGGACGCGCTCGAGGGCAAGCTGACCCTGTTCGACGCCGAGGGGCCACGCGAGCCGGGGGTGCTGGAGCGCGTCGTGCTGCGGGTGTCGGACCTCGACGCCGCAGCGGCGCGGCTGCCCGGCGACCTCGCGGTCGAGCGGCGCGACGGACTCGTCACCTTAGACGCGCCCGAGGGCCTGCGGCTCGGGCTCACAGAGGCCGCGGGACTCGACTACGACCTCGATCACGTCGTGCTGCGGGTCCCGGAGCCCGAGCGGACCGCGCGCGGCCTCGAGGAGCTCGGGTTCGCCCGCCGCAACGGCGCGCTCGGCGTAGCGGACAGGCGCATCGTGCTCGAGGCCGGAGGCGGCGGCGAGGGCGAGCGTCCATTGCTCAACCATCTGGCGCTGCTCGTCGACTCCGCCGAGTAGGTGCGCCGCGACGCCGAGCAGCGCGGGATCGAGGTCGAGAAGGTCGTCGA
>DASPWW010000182.1:0-4177 GCA_035637595.1 Solirubrobacterales bacterium
TGCTCGCTGAAATGCGACCAGGATGCGACCACGACCTGGCGGAAACCTCCGGACAGGCGCGGAGAGTGTCGTAAGGGGCGATCTGGGCCGGGGCAGCGCATTCGGCCCTGCAATGGGAAGAACCCGGCGAGGTGGGGAGAGGAACCGAGCGCGCCCGACAGGATTCGAACCTGTGACCTTCGGTTTCGTAGACCGACGCTCTATCCGACTGAGCTACGGGCGCGGGCCGGGGCGCTCGGCCCCGGACGGTCGATTGTAGAAGCGACGCCCGAGGGCCGCGCCCCGCGCCGGCTCTCGGTGAAGTTGTCGAACTTCTCGCGCGACTCCCACACGTCAGCGGCGACGCGGCGAGCGGATCACTCGCCGCCGAGCGCGTCGGCGAGCCGCTCGGCGAGCCACAGATCGGTCATCCAGAGCTGCTCGGCCTGCTGGCTGGTCCTCAGGCGGCGGTCGACGGCGATGCCGTCGGCGGTTCCGGTGACCTTGACGTTCTTCCACCGCCGATCCGGGCCGAGCGACTCGACGGCTTTGCGCAACGCGGCGGGCGCCCTTCGGCCCGCAACGAGGCGCCCGTCCTCGCCCTCGATCGAAAACGCCGGCGAGCTTCCCGCGACCAGCACCTGGCTGTCGCGCGCGTCAATGCGGACCTCGACGCCGCGGCCGTGGCGCTTACCGGACATGACGGTCGCGCCGGAGACGTCGGTCTGCATCCCGCTGCCCCCATAGCGCGGCCGCACACCGACGCGCGGCATCTCGCTGATCTGGAGTCCCAGCGGCTCGAGGTAGGCGTCGCCCGCGCCCTGCGCGGCGGCGAGGTTGAACGGGATCCGCAGCACGCCAAAGGCGATCAGCACGAACACAGGCACGAGCGCGACCGGGAACCCCGGGCCGGTCTCGCCGAAGGGGCGCAGCGCCGCGTCGACGCCGCCGTAGAACAGCGCCATGCCGACCAGGATCGCGACGCAGAGCAGCACGCCGTACCTGAGCTGCGAGCGCACCACCCCCGTCGTCCCGCTCATCGCCGCGCGCTGGGCGGCGGGATCCGATGGCTTGACCGTGAGCGCGCGGATCATCGACTGCAAGTCGCCGGGCGGGTTGCCGGCTCCGGCAGCCGTCTCGGCAGCGGCGGCGGGCGCATCGCCGGTCCCGGTCTCGACCCGATCGACCATCCGGAACTGGAAGAAGAAGATCCCCGCCAGGTAGACGCCGACCAGGGCGAGGGCGACGAAGACGAGGTTCTGGTTGCTGGGCTGGGCGAGCCCGAGGCTGACCATCACGGTGACGATCACCATCAGCCCGATGATCACCCAGGCCCTGTAGCCCGGGGTCATCCTCCACCCGCCGCTCACTCGCCGGTCGCGTCTCCCTAGCGCTTGCCGCGGACCTTGGCGCTGTCGGGCTCGCAGCCGCCCTTCGTCGCGCGCACCCGGTAGCGGCGCGGCGCCTTGAGCGTCGTGCGGATCTTCGCGTTTCCGTCCTCGTTGGTGAACGTGCGCTTGCCCGCGAAGCGGATCTCGACGCCGCGAATGCAGTCCGCGCCGTCGGAGCCGACGTGGAAGCGGAAGCGCGTCCTCTCTCCGACTTCGGCCTTGCGCGGCTTTCGCTGCAGGTCGATCGCGACGCACGGCACGTGGGTGAAGACGTCGTCGTCGAAGACCTCGAGGCCCTGCTGGCCGGCGTAGCCGAGATGCGAGAGCCCGAACAGGTCCTCGATGCTGCGCAGCATTGAGTAGTGGTTGTAGGGGGTCTCGTCGACCGTCCCGGGCTTTATGCACGGCGACAGCATCACCGTCCCGATCTTCCCCCCGCCCGGTCCCTGGATAAGCCCGCCCGGGTTCGCCGTGTTCGGCCCCGGCTGCTCGTTGCAGCACGCGCTCGCGTCGGGCCCACCGCCGGGCGCCCCGGGCACGGCCTCGGCCTCGTCGAATGTGACGATCAGCAGCCCGTGGTCCTTGTAGCCGGGCGAGTGCAGGATCTGCGGGACGTGGTCGCGCAGCCAGCCGTCGGCCTGGGCGAGGCCGCCCGGTTGCCCGTTCACGCACGGCTCGTCGTGACCGTCGTTGCAGAGGTTGGGGACGATGAACGAGTAGCTGGGGGTCGTCGACTCCGACTGCAGGTCAGCCGCCAGGTGGCTGAGGTCGACGTCGTTCTGGACGCAGGTCGGGAAGTCGATGATCGAGTGGAAGTAGACGAACGGGTTGTGGCGCGCCGCGTACATGTCGTTGGGCTCGGCCGTCTGGGTGTTGTCCTGAGCCCCGATCGCGGGGTGGCGGCACGGCTGCTCCTGGCCGGTCGGAGCGTTCATGTCCTCCATGTAGCCCTTCCAGGTCAGCCCCGCGCCCTCGAGCTGGTTGGCGATATTCGCGACTCCGGGCGGATAGACGCAGCCCTGGCCGACGTACTGCCCGTCGGAGGTCGGGGTACCGGGCGAGAAGTTGGTGAAGAACTGGCAGTCGGACTGGGTCTCGACGTTGGGCGCCTGGCCGCTCACCATCGCGATGTAGTTGTCGAGGCTCAGGTGCCCGATCGCGTAGTAGTTGGGCAAGAACGCGCCTTGCGCCGGGAGCTCCTGCGACAGGTACGTGGCCGGGCTCTGCGGCCCGAAGCTGGCCTCGAAGTTCTCGTTCTCGAGCACGATGATGAAGACGTGCTTGATCCCGGGCGGCGCGGCGCTCGCCGACGACGAGTCCCCGCCGAGCAGCGCCAGCGCCAGTCCCGCAAGCAGCGCTGCGCGCCTCACGAGCCCGCCCGGTCGCGCCACTGCTCGGCGAGCGCGCTGTTGATGCTGCCGGGGTTGCGGAAGATACGGTCGGTCGTCGCGGGCACCGGATCGAAACCCAGCCGCTCCAGGTACTCGGTCACGATCGGGTCGCCGATCTCGAGCCCCTCCTCGCGGCGGTCGCGGCGCTCGTCGCGCTCCTCGACGGCGGCGCCGCGCCGTCCGGTCCGCAGACTGCACGGAAGGGTCACCGGGACGATCGGACTCGGCAGTGCGGGGACCTCGAAGTTGGGCTTCTGCCAGTCGAACGAGTAGCCGATGTTCGAGGCGTAGCGGTGGCGCTTGTTGAGATAGCCGAGCCCGAACTTGTACGAGACGAGCTTGAGGATCGACTCGTGGGTGACGGTCATGTGGCTCACGTGGCCGCGCCGGGCCCAGGGCGAGATCGCGACCCCTGGGATCCGGAACCCGGTGCGGCCGAAGTCCTCCTCGAGGTCCGCGCTCTCGAGGTCATCGGGCACCTTCGGCGGCACGACGTGGTCGAAGAAGCCGCCCCACTCGTCGTAGTTGATGAAGAAGGCGCCGCGGTGGAACTGCGACGACTCGAGGAACGCGTGCACCACGTCGGACATGAACGCCTGCCCGATCCTGATGTCGCCGTGGGGGTGCTCGTCGCCCGACAGCCCGTCGCCGCCGCCGCCGTCGAGGAACGGCGGATCGATGAAGGCGAGATTGGGCAGGTTGCCGGCCGCGGCGTCGACGAAGTAATCCTCGATCCGCTTGTTGACGCCCAGCATGCGCTTGCCGAAGACGCCGATGAACGGCTGGTCGGAGCCGTAGTAGGCGACCGTCAGCCCGTTCTGGAGCATCCGGTCCCAGATCGTCTCCCACCTGTAGAGCCCGTCCCCGGTGAAGAACTGCGATCCGGCGCTCTGAAACGATCCGTTCTCCTTGTTGCCGCCGCACTGAGCCGAGTGCATGTAGAGGCGGTTCGGCCACGTCGGGCCGAGCAGCGAACAGAAGTAGCGGTCATACAGCGTGAAGGCGCGGGCGACCGACGGGATGAAGCCCAGGTCCTGCTCGTTGTAGTAACCGATCGCGTACTCGTCGTTGGTCGTGTAGAAGCCGTCGAGCAGGCCGTTCGAGTACTCGGCCCGACCGCCGTCCCAGCCGTGGTCGGGGTCCTTGAAGCCACAGCCCTGGAAGTCGGGGGCCAGCGGGTGAGTCGGATGCTGGACGCCGTCGTTGTCGGGGTAGCTGAGGCCGGCGTTCTCGCCGTCGGCGTCCGGGAACCAGCCGAAGTAGTGGTCGAACGAGCGGTTCTCCATCATCAGCACCACGAAGGTGTCGATCGGCAGCTCGCTGGGGCTCGGCAGCGGATTGGCGCGCGCCTCGCGCAGCGCCGCCTGGGAGAGCAGCTGGTCCACGCCCAGCACGGAGGCGAGCCCCGCCGCGCCG
>DASPWW010000183.1:0-1637 GCA_035637595.1 Solirubrobacterales bacterium
ATCCCGATCGAGCGCACCGCCGCCGCGACCGGCGTCGACCCGTGGTTCCTCGACGGGATCCTCCAGATCGTCGAGGAGCGCGCGCGCCTGGCGGCGACGGGCCTGGCGGGCGCGACTCGCGTGGACTGGCGGCGCGCCAAGCGCCTCGGGTTCTCGGACGCCCAGCTCGCCTACCTGTGGGGCGCCGGCGAGGACGCCGTGCGCGCCGCCCGGCTCGAGGCCGGGGTACGCGTCACCTACAAGACCGTCGACACCTGCGCCGCCGAGTTCGCGGCGAGGACCCCGTACCACTACGGGACCTTCGAGGACGAAGACGAGGTCGCGCCGGTCGAGAAACCGGCCGTCGTGATCCTCGGGAGCGGGCCCAACCGCATCGGGCAGGGCGTCGAGTTCGACTACTGCTGCGTCCACGCCGCTTTTGCGCTCTCCGCCGCCGGATACGAGACCGTGATGGTCAACTGCAACCCCGAGACCGTCTCGACCGACTACGACACCAGCGACCGGCTCTTCTTCGAGCCGCTCACGGGTGAGGACGTCCTCGCGATCTGCACGACGCTCGCCGAACGGGGCGAGCTCGCGGGCGTGATCGTCGGTCTCGGCGGGCAGACGCCGCTCAAGCTGGCGCAGACACTCGCCGGCGCGGACGTGCCGATCCTGGGGACGAGCCCGGCGTCGATCGACCTCGCCGAGGACCGCGAGCAGTTCAACGCGCTGTGCACGCAGCTCGGGATCCCCCAGCCGGAAGGCGACATCGCGGTGTCGCCGGCGGCAGCGCGGGGCGTAGCCGAGCGCATCGGCTACCCGGTCCTCGTCCGCCCCTCCTACGTGTTGGGCGGGCGTGCGATGCAGATCGTGTACGACACCGAGGGTCTCGACGCGGCGATGGCCGAGCTCGCGGGCAGCGGGAGCCTCGGACGTGAAGGCGGGCTGAGCGCGACCCGCCCCGCACTCATCGACCGGTTCCTCGAGGATGCCACCGAGGTCGACGTCGACGCGATCCGCGACCGTGCGGGCGAGGTCGTGATCGGCGGGATCATGGAGCACATCGAAGAGGCCGGCGTGCACTCGGGCGACTCGGCCTGCGCGATCCCGCCCCCGACGCTGTCCGCGCCGGTGATGGCGACCATCGAGGCGCACACCCGCTCGCTCGCCGCGGCGCTGGACGTACGCGGGCTCCTCAACGTGCAGTACGCGGTCAAGGGCGGCGAAGTATTCGTGATCGAGGCCAACCCTCGCGCCAGCCGCACCGTCCCCTTTGTGAGCAAGGCGACAGGGGTCCCGCTGGCGAAGCTCGCGGCTCTGGTCATGCTCGGCACGACGCTCGACGAGCTTCGCGAGGAAGGCCGGAGCTCCGCCCTGCTCGTGCCCGCGCCGGGTCGCAGCAACGGGACGCACGTCGCGGTGAAAGAGGCTGTGCTGCCGTTCGAGCGGTTCCCTGAGGTCGACACCCTGCTCGGCCCCGAGATGCGATCCACCGGCGAGGTGATGGGCCTCGACCGCTCGTTCGGGCTGGCGTTCACCAAGAGCCAGGCCGCGGCCGGGAACCGGCTGCCCGAGCGCGGCACCGTCTTCTTCTCGCTGGCGGACCGCGACAAGCCCGCCGGGCTCGTCGCGGCGCGCCGGCTCGCCGAGCTCGG
>DASPWW010000184.1:0-1838 GCA_035637595.1 Solirubrobacterales bacterium
ACCTGGCGAGACAGGTGCGCAAGGCCGGGATCAGGCGCGTGACGGGAGACATCCGCGCCGACGACTCGATCTTCGATCGCCACCGCGGCGTGCCGACCACGGGGGTCGACGAGTCCGGCGAGCTTAGCCCGCTGTCGGGTCTCTCCTACAACTCGGGGTTCGACCACGGCCACTACGCGACCAACCCCGAGCTGGTCGCAGCGCACGCCCTCAAGGAACGGCTTCAGGCCATCGGGGTGCGCGTCAAGGGGGACATCGGCCGCGCCGATCTCCACAGGAAAGCGCTCGACGAGCCGCCGCTCGCGGAGCTGGACTCGCCTCAGATCGGGCAGCTGATCGCAGCCACCAACAAGCCCTCGAACAACTTCTTCGCCGAGATGCTCCTCAAGCGCCTCGTTGCGCGCCCATCGAGCCCCGGGACGACCCGGCACGGGGCGAGGCGGGTCGAGAAGTTCGCCGATCGCCTCGGCACCCAGGTGCGGATGGAGGACGGCTCCGGCCTCTCGGTTCGCAACCACGCGAGCCCACGCCAGGTGGGCAAGCTGCTGGTGGCGATGAACCGCGCCCCAGACCACCGGGCGTATCGACTCTCGCTGCCCCTCGCGGGGCACGAGGGCACGCTTGCCCACCGCATGAACGGCAGCGCGGCGGACGGCCGCTGCAGGGCGAAGACCGGCACCCTCAGCGGCGTCAGCGCTCTATCCGGCTACTGCCACGCGGGCCACGGACTCGTCGTCTTCTCGATCCTCTTCAACTCGGTCGACGTCACGACGGCCCAGAAAGCCGAGGACAAGATGGCGTCGCTGATCGCCCAGTACCGGCCCTAGGTGGCGAGGAGCTTGCGCAGCCCCTTCTCGTCGATCACCTCGACCCCGAGCTCCTCGGCATTCTGGAGCTTCGTGCCGGGGCTGTCCCCGGCCACCACGTAGCTGGTGCTCTTCGAGACCGACCCCGTCACCTTGGCGCCGGCGCGACGGATCATCGCGGTCGCCTCCTCGCGCGTGAGGCTGGGCAGCGTGCCCGTGAGCACGAACGTCGTTCCCTCGAGGGGGCCGCCCTCCGCGCGCCGCTCGGCGGCCGAGAGCTCGAAGCGAAGCCCTCGCTCGCGCAGTCGCCGGATCAAGTCCAGGGTGGCTTCGTCTGAGAGCTCCTCCTTGACCTGGCGGGCGAGCACCGGTCCGATCCCCTCGACCCTCTCGATCGCCTCGGCGTCCGCCTCGCACAAAGCGTCGATCGAGCCGAAGTGCTCGGCCAGCGCCTGGGCGTTCACGTACCCGATCCCGGGCAGACCCAGGGCATAGAGCACGACCCCGAACGGGCGCTCCTTCGAGCGCTCGATCTCCCGGATGAGGTTGCGCGCCGACACCTCGCCGAATCCCTCCAGCTCGGAGATTCGCTCAGCCGTGAGGTCGTAGATGTCGGCGGGATCCCCGATCAGCCCTTCGTCGAGGAAGCGGATGACGTTCTTCTCGCCTAGCCCCTCGATGTCCATCGCACCCCTGAAATGCTTGAGCTGCTGGAAGGTCTGGCCGGGACAGCCCCGCCGATTCGGGCAGATCGTCCACACCGAATCGTCGGGCTTCACCGTCGGCGTCTCGCACCGCGGGCACTTCGCGGGGGGCCTCGGCTTTCGCAGGCGCTTTCCCTTGCGCCGCTGGATCAGCGGGGAGATGACCTGGGGGATGACATCGCCCGCCCGCGTCACGACCACCTCGTCGCCCTCGCGGACGTCCTTGCGCGCCAGGTCCTCCTCGTTGTGCAGGGTGGCGGTGGAGACGGTGACGCCCCCCACGTGGACCGGCTCGAGCATCGCGAAGGGAAGCAGGCGCCCGGTGCGC
>DASPWW010000185.1:0-2808 GCA_035637595.1 Solirubrobacterales bacterium
CAGCTGCTCGGCGGCTGGACGAAGTGGGGCTGGCCGCGACTGGCGATCTCCTTCTTGCTGATCGCCTTCGTGCCGATCGCCGTGGCCTCCCTGTGGATCGTGCTCGCAGCCGAGCCCGGCAACGGTTGGTTCCACCGGCACGTGCTCTCCTGGTCGGGCGACATCCAGATCGGCGGACTCGTCAACGACCTCAAGGAGTATGTCTCGGTCTTCGCGTTCGGGATCGGGCTCGTGTTCGGGTACTCGTTCGACACGACCGGCCCGGTCGTCCGTGACCGCGCGGCTGTCGGCGAGGCCGATGCTGTGGCGACTCCGGCGCGGCGGCGCGGCGTCCTCAGGCGCGGCCGCCGGACAGGGGCCGACTACGAGCCCGTCGGCCGTGACGCCGACGCTCCGCTGACCGCCGATCGCGAGGCGCCTGTGACCACGCGAGACCGCGAACCCGTCGCGACGACGACGACGCGGTCGACAGACGGGCCGGCTCCAGCGGACAGGGAAACGACCCGGACAACCGACCGCTCGTAGCGCTTCAGGCTGAGCCGCCCTCCCTCGGCATCGAGGGAGGGCGGCTTTAGACTCGCCCCAGGGATCGAGGCGGCGCGTCGCGTCCGCCGATAGAAAGAGCGGTATGAACGAGGGCGCCGCGCCCATCAGCGGGGGAAGGGGTTCAGAGCTCCTGCTCCAACACCGCACCGCCCTGAGCGGCGGGGTCGAGCGTCCGCCTGCGTACTGGCGGCTCGAGCAGCTGGTCGGGGACGAGCTCGCCCGGATGCTGGTCGTCGCCCTCGCCGGCCGCCGCCACGAGCGCCTCGCCGCCTAGGTCCGCGGGCTGTCCTCGCCGTGCAGGCGGACGAAGAGGAAGATCGCCCCAAAGGACAGGAGGCCGAGGATGAGCGCCGTCCCCTTGCCGACGCCGATCGCGAGCAGGCCCGCCCAGATGAAGGCGCCGAGGAAGAACGCCCAGAGGAAAGACGTGAGCCCGGGGTCGATGCTGGGGGGCCGAAGGTGCATACGCGGAGGCTAGCGCCTCCGCGTTAGCTTCATCACCGCGAGGCGCCGGTCTAATACACAGCTAGCGCAGACACGCGAGTGTCTGCGCTGGACCATAAAAATTCGCCGAGCCGGTTGCGCTTTCGTCCACTGCCTCCGCTGACTTTCCCCTTCCGGGTACAGCCGCCGGATTCAGTTTCGACCTACTTGCGCTCCGTGCTCGGCGCAAGTGGGAATCTAGGGCCCTGCAAGGGGCACTTCAAGGGGTCTGAAAACGCCTTGGCCGCAATTTGCGGTTTTTTCCTTTTTCAACATTTCCACAGCGTTTCTTGCAGCTTGTGGACAAGGCTGTGGAAGGGAATCAGTGGCGGGGAAGACGGCGCCACACAGGTGCGACGAGTGGGTCCGTGATCCGCTCCGCGAGCCGCACTAGCGACCCTAACAGGGGCCGCGCAAGCCTGACGACGACAACCGCGCAGGCGAGCCCGACGAGGGCGCCGGCGAGGACGTCGCCGGGGTAGTGGACGCCGACGAGGACGCGTCCCACGCCGATGAGCGCGGCCGCGGCGACGAACAGCGCGCCGGCGAGGCGGTCGAACATGAGGACGGCGAACGCGATCCCGAACGCGGCGCTCGCGTGGTCGCTCGGGAAGGACGGGTCGTGCGAGCGCGCGGCGAAGGTGTGCGCGGTCGCGTGCGCCTCGTAGGGCCGGTCGCGGTGCCAGCCCTGCGCGATCAGCTGGTTCACGAGCAGGCCCAGGGCGCCCGACGCGAGCGCGGAGGCGGAGGCGAGCTTCCACTTCCGACCGGCTCCCGGCCGTGCCAGCAGCCAGAGAGCGAAGGTCGCGATCGCGAGCGCGATCGGCGCCGTCGACTCGATGCCCCCGAAGCCGTCGGCGAGCCACTCGTGGTGGACAACGAAGAGGTTGATCGCGTGGTAGACCCGGAAGTCCACCGGCTCAGCCTAGCGGCCGACCGGCCCGAATCTCCTTGACGAAAGGACGGGTCTCCTCGGGGGCCGTGCCGGGCGACTGCTGGTGCATACTCCGCCGCCGTGGGCCGCGTCCGGATCGTCGTCGGCGTTGCCGCTGCGGCCTTTGCAGTAGCGGTCGTCCTCGCGGCGCTGCGGGTGGGGGAGGAGCCGGGCAAGCTCTCCGACTGGCAGGCGCTCGTGCTCGGGATCGTCCAGGGGGCGACCGAGCTGCTGCCGATCTCGTCGTCGGGACACCTGATCCTCGTCCCCTGGGCGGCGGGCTGGCGCTATCTCGAGGAGCATCCGGACTTCAACAAGACGTTCGACGTCGCGCTCCACCTCGGGACGCTCGTCGCGGTGATCCTCTACTTCAGGCGCGACGTGGGGCGCCTGATCGCCGCGTGGGTGCGGAGCGTCGTCCGGCGGGAGATCGTCACGGACGATCAGCGTGTCGCCTGGTATGTGGCGATCGCGACGGTGCCCGCGGCAATCGCCGGGGCGGCGGGCGAGAACTTCATCGAGGATCACCTCGGGGAGCCCTGGCAGATCGCGATCGCGCTCGCGGTCTTCGCTGTGATCCTGTGGCTCTCGGACCGCGTCCCGGCGCGGCGCGAGATCCCGCACATCGGCCACCGCGGCGCCGTCGCCGTCGGAATCGCCCAGTGCATCGCGCTCCTTCCGGGAGTCTCGCGTTCGGGGATCACGATCACGGCGGCGCGTTTCCTCCGGCTCGACCGCGACAGCGCGGCTCGGCTCTCGTTCCTGCTGCTGATTCCGATCGTCTTCGGCGCCTCCGTCCTCAAAGGCGTCAAGGACGTGCTCATCGACGGCCTGCCACCGGGGTC
>DASPWW010000186.1:0-28186 GCA_035637595.1 Solirubrobacterales bacterium
GTGTGGCCGTACGGAAAGCGATAGCCGGGCGGGACGCGCTGGTAGCTCAGGCCGGATTGCTCGAGCTCGAGCGCCTCGGTCGCCAGGCGGAACTCCAGGTCCGGCGCGCCGTCGAACCTGGACCCGACGTCCTCCAGGTCCTCCTTCAGGTTCCTGAGCGTGAACGGCACGGTCGCAATCCTACGGTGCAGCAGGTACCGCTTCCTATGCAAAGCAGCCCTTCGCCGTCTATGCCGACTCAGTGCCCCTTTCGCGTGAAGGGGGAAGCGGGCCGGCCAGTTTCGCCAGGGTCCCATTCGAGGGCCCAATCTGCACGCAACTAGGACAAACTCGAAAGCACGGAAACCGCCTAAGTGAGCGAAATCGGAACTGCACAGCACCCCTATCCACGTGTAGCGCGTTCGGCTGGGGGCCGAAAGGTCGCTGGTTCAAATCCAGTCGCCCCGACTAAGCAAGCAGCAATGACGCGGCGATGCGCAGCCGGGCTAGAGGACCGTCAGCTGTAGCAGCGCGCCGATCAGACCACAGCCGAGCACGACGTAGAGCACCGTCAGCTTGCCGTGATAACGGTTGAGAGCGAGAAACGCCCCTAAGGCGAGAATCGCCGTCGGAACGTCTACGACGCTCGTGTCGAGGATCTCCACGGTGACCGCTGCGATCAGGCCGATCACGCCGGCCGCGACCCCAAGCAGGAAGGGCCGGATGCGCGGATTCTCGGCGATCGCGACGAGGGCGCGGTGGAGGAAGATCGGGAACAGGAACGCCGGCAAGAAGATCCCCACCGTCATCGCCACCGCGCCACCAAGACCTCCAGCGATGTAGCCCACGAAGGTCGAGAAGATGATCAGCGGCGCGGGCAATACGCCGCTCAGCGCCAAGCCATCGATGAACTGATCGTCCGTGAGCCAGTGGTGAATGTCCACCGAGCTCTCTTGAAGAAATGGGATCACGGTGTAGGCACCACCGAAGGTGAGAAGTCCTGCCTTCAGTCCCTCGAAGAAGATCTCGGCCGTCAGCGGGAGCGTGATCGCGGCAACGACGCCAAGCCATACCGCCGGACCGAAAGACAGTGAGTTGGCACGCCCCCTCCAGCGCTCCGCGCTGGTCCACAGCTCGTAGGCGAGCCCTGCGCCGGCGAGCACCAAGACGAAGCTCACGGACACGAACAGCGTCAGTGCGAACCCCACAACCGCCAGCACCGCCAGGGGAACGTCGGTGATGAAGGATCGGGCGAGCCGGACCAGTGCCCGGGCGACCAACGCTCCCACCGCCGCCTTTAGCCCGTAAAAGAGCTCGTCGAGGTTGTCGGCGATGTCTGCTTCGACGTAGAGGATCGAGAGGCCGAGCATCAGCAGGAAGCCGGGCAGCATGAAGCCGAGCCCCGCCAGGAATCCCCCCAGCTTGCCCCCGCGCATGCGGCCGAAGTAGACGCATAGCTCGTGGGCCTCCGGTCCGGGGAGGACCTGATAGACGGCGAGCGTCTTCTTGAAGGTCTCCTCGGAGACCCACCCCTCCTCGTCGACGCACTCGCGCTTGATCATCGCGATCTGCGCGGCCGGTCCGCCCCACGCGAGCGCGCCGAATTTGAGGAAGCGAACGAAGATCGAGCGTCGCGAGTCCGGTCTGCGCGACTCGGTGCCTTGGGAGATCACCCGTCGCTGAAGCGAAGGATCGTCCCGGCCTCGCTGTCACACGTCCAGTAGTGACCGAGGTCGTCCGCCGTAAGGCAGTGCCCGGCGGCTGGAACCGTGACCTCGCCTATCGCCCGCAGACCCTCGTCGCTGCCCTCGAGCGTGGTGATGATCTCGCCCGGGTCCGAGCGGATGTAGAAGTGACGGGTTGCGTTGGAGTAGGCGGGCAGCGATGTCCCGCCGCCACCTGAGTAGTGGCCGAGCTGCTCGCCGCTTTCGGCATCTATCAGCGACACCTCGCCGTCGGCGTTGCAGCTCGCGAGCACGAGCTGGTCGGCCTCGTCGAGCGCCGGAAAGCCGTGAGCGCCGTCGCAGCCGATGGGCCAGCGCCCGGTCTCCTTGCGCGCGACCGTGTCTATGGCGATCAGCTCTCCGTCGAGCGCGTGGGTGTAGGCGAGCCGGTCGTCCGAGCTCAGCGTGAGCGCCTCCGGTCCTCCTTCGACACGGATGAAGCCCGCGGGCTTTGGCGCCTGGCGCGCCCGCTCGGGAAGGCTCATGACCTCGATGCCCGACGGCGACTGCCCGGGATGGGTCACCCAAAGCTCGTTGGTCGCGGAGACGTAGCGGACATAGTCGGGCGGTCCGTTGGTGGGAGCCGTTGCGAGGATGCGACGGCGCTGCGGGTCCACCACTGCTATCCCCTGCGCGGCACGGTCGGCGACGAAGACGAGGCCGCGTCCCGCGTCGGCCGAGTCGGCGGTCTCAAACCCGCCGATGTTCGTGACGTCGCCGCTCTCGGGGTCGATCAAGTCGAGTCCGCCCCCCACGGCGGGGACGAGAACGCGATGCAGGCCCGGCGAGTAGACGATGTCGTCGAAGTCGGTCGCGCCGGAGACGCCGGGCAACTCGATCACAGTCGCGTCCGGCGCGGAGCCCGTGCCGCCGGAGCCGCAGGCGGCGATCGCGGGCATTCCCGCGATGGCGAGGCCCACGCACAACACTCGCCGAGCGATGCTCACGGGGGCCACGATTCCGGGAAGCTATCGCTCGAACGAATGTCAGTGGCTGTGGCGTCGCCCCCGGACCGTGCCCCGCGACCGCCACGTGATCCGCAGGATTACCAGCGTGATCGCTGGCCCACTCGGCGCTTCTTGAGCTTGAGTCCCTTTTGGCTGCGTGTTGGGGGCGCCGCCCGTCGGGGTGAAGGTGACCTCGGCGGTGACCTTGAGCTTGTCGGTGTTCTCGAGCCCGTGCCTGGCTTGCTGCCTGCTTGTTGTCGCCGTACGGGGTTCTGTGCAATCCATCGGGGTTCGCTTGCGTATTTCAGCACTCGAGCGGCGGTAGCCTGGGGCGATCAGCGGCTACCTCCCCTGGGCGATCTCCGGCACCTACCTCGAGGCCTGCAACTGCGACCCGATCTGTCCCTGCCGGACGATCGACGGCCGGCCGGGCGGTCGGTCCACGCGTGGACTCTGCGAGTTCGCCCTGTCGTGGCAGATCGACAGCGGTAACGCCGGCAACGTGGCCCTGACCGGGCTGCGGGTGGCTCTCGCCGCCAGGTACGACGACGACGAACCCGGGTCGCCGTGGAGCTTCTGCCTGTACGTCGATGAGCGCGGCGACGAACCCCAGCGCGACGCCCTGCGCGAGATCTTCCTCGGGAGGCTGGGGGGGACGCCCGACAGGCAGTTTCCATGGGTCTGGAAGGAGAGCAACCTGCTCGGCGTACGCGCGGTCCCGATCGAGATCGACCACACGCCGGGACGGGGCTGGTTTCGCGCCGGGCCCAGCGTCACCGTGCGGATCGATGCGCCCGTCGAGGACGAGGCCACGGTCACCTGCGTCATCCCGGGACACCACCGCCCCGGCCGCGAGCTTCGTGCCGGCCTGATCGCCGTCGATGAAGCCGGCCTGGACTTCCGGTTCGAGGCCGTTTGCGGTTACGAATCGACGTTCGCGTACTCGTCCGCCGACGACTGACCCGTCCGGCAATGGATTCAGCCGTTTCCCGGCCGTAGTCTCTGCTCGAATCGAGCACAGAGAAAGGTCCGCCGATGAGCTTCCTGCAACCGTCCCCGCCCCCGTTCGACCTCGACGAGTGGAAGGCCAAGCCCTTCCTGTCGCGCCTCAAGCCTGTCGTGCAGGAGTGGGCGGTCGAGGGCTTTGGCGCGCCAGGCGTCATCTACCTGCTCTACGCGGTCAAGCTGGTTGTCTTCGTCGGCGGGGCGGCCCTGCTGATCTCGGCGACCACGCCCGGCCTCGGCGGCCTCGGAGACATCGGCGAATGGTGGACCGAGCCGATCGTCTTCCAGAAGGCGGCCGTGTGGACGATGCTCTGGGAGATCCTCGGTCTCGGCTCGGGCTCGATGGCGCTCGCCGCTCGTTACACGCCGCCGATCGGCGGCGTGCTCTATCGGCTGCGTCCGGGCACGGTTCGCCTGGCACCCTGGCCCGACGAGGTTCCGTTGACGGGCGGGACGCGGCGAACGCTCGCCGACGTCGCGCTCTACGTCGGCGTCCTGGGTGCCGCCGTGTACCTGCTCTTCTCAGACGGCGAATCGTTCGCGGGCACGGCAGCCGGCCGCCTCGATCCCACCGCGATCGCGGTGCTTCTGGGGCTGCTGGTGCTGCTCGGCCTGCGCGACAAGGTCTCGTTCCTGTCCGCGCGGCCCGAGGTCTACGGCTTCCTCCTGGTCGTGTCGCTGTTTCCGGTCGAGAACTTCATCGTCGGCTGGCAGTTCGTCTTCTTCTTCATCTGGTGGGGGGCCGCCTCGTCGAAGTTCAACCGGCACTTCCCCTTCGTGATCGCGGTGATGTCCAGCAACACGCCGTGGAACCGATCCCACAACGCCAAGGCGAAGATGTACGTGAACTACCCCGACGACATACGCCCCTCGCGCTTCGCCGCGTTTATGGCGCACCTCGGAACCGCGATCGAGCTTGGACTGCCGCTCGTTCTCCTGCTGACCGCCGGAGGCCCGATCGCGCTGATCGCGCTGATCGGGATGATCATCTTCCACGCCAACATCACGTCGACGTTCGCGCTCGGCGTCCCGCTGGAGTGGAACCTGTTCATGATCTTCGGGCTTCTGTTCCTGTTCGGGGAGTACGGCGACGTGCCGCTGTCGACCCTCGACGACCCGCTGCTGATCATCGTTCTCGGCGTCATCGGCGTGCTGATCCCCGTCGCCGGCAACCTGCGGCCGGACAAGGTCTCGTTCCTGCCCGGCATGCGTTACTACGCAGGCAACTGGGCGACCAGCCTGTGGCTCTTCCGCAAGGACTCAGCGGCCGAGGACAAGCTCGACCGCGAGATCTGCAGGGTCGCGCCGGTCGTCGTCGAGCAGCTCGCGAAGCTGTACGGCGACGAGACGGCCGAGTACCTGATGGCCAAGGGCGTCGCGTTCCGGGCGATGCACAGCCACGGGCGCGCACTGCTCGGCCTGCTGCCTCGGGCGGTGGACGACGTCGACCGCTACCACGTCCGCGAGGGCGAGCTGGTGTCCGGCGTGGTCAACGGCTGGAACTTCGGCGACGGCCACTTCCACAACGAGCAGCTCCTCGAGGCGGTGCAGGAGCGATGCGGGTTCGAGGAGGGAGACCTGCGCGTGGTCGTGCTGGAGTCCCAGCCCGCTCACGTTCAGCGCCAGCGCTATCGCATCTGCGACGCCGCGTCCGGGCTGGTCGAGGAGGGCTGGGTCGAGGTCGCGGACATGCTCGAGCGCGGTCCCTGGCTCGAGGAGTCCTGGGACTTTCCGGTCGAGGTGACGCGCCGCGGCGGCGATCGGTCCGCCCATCCCGCGATCGCATGAGCGAAGCAATCGTCGTCGGCTCCGGCCCCAACGGGCTGGCCTGCGCGGTCGCGCTCGCCCGCGAGGGCATCGGCGTCACCGTGCTCGAAGCCGAGGAGACGATCGGCGGCGGCACGCGCAGCGGCGAGCTCACCGTTCCCGGGCTCCTGCACGACCATTGCTCGGCGGTCCACCCGATGGCGGTCGGCTCGCCGTTCCTGCGATCCCTCGGCCTGGAGCGATACGGCCTGGAGTGGCGCTGGCCCGAGGTCGACCTCGCGCATCCGCTCGACGACGGGACCGCCGGGAAGATGCTGCGCTCGCTCGCGGACACGGTGGACGCGCTCGGTGAGGACGGCGCGGCCTGGCGGCGCGTCTTCGGCGCCTCCGCGGAGTCCTTCGAGGCTCTCAACGAGGACCTGCTTCGCCCCGTCCTGCACCTCCCGAGTCACCCGGTCCGGCTTACCCGATTCGGCCTCGCCGCCGCGATGCCGGCGGCGCTGCTGGCGCGTGCCTGGGGCACGCCTCAGGCGCGGGCTCTTTTCGGCGGCGTCGCCGCGCACGCTCTGAGCCCGCTCGGCCGGCCGATGAGCTCGGCGGTCGGGGTGGCGCTGATCTGTGCCTGCCACCGGTTCGGATGGCCGGTGGCGCATCGGGGGTCGCGCTCGATCACGGATGCCCTGGCGGCGGTCCTGCTCGAGCACGGCGGCAGGATCGAGACGGGCGTGCGAGTGAGCTCGTTGGCCGAGGTCGGGCAGGCGGAGGCCGTCGTGCTCGACCTCGCGCCGGGGGCGGTCGCGGACCTCGCCGGGGATCGCCTCCCCGGGCGGGTCGCGCGTGCCTACCGGCGCTACCGCCACGGCCCCGGCGCGTTCAAGGTCGACTTCGCGGTCGAGGGGGGTGTCCCCTGGACCAACGAGGCGTGCCGCCGCGCGGGCACGGTCCACGCCGCCGGCCCGTTCGAGGAGATCGTCGCCGCGGAGCGGGCGATAAACAAGGGGCGGATGCCGGAGCGGCCGTTCGTGCTCGTCTCGCAGCAGTACCTGGCGGACCCGGAGCGCTCTTCCGGGAACACCCATCCGGTGTGGTCTTACGCGCACGTCCCGAGCGGCTATGACGGGGACGCCGAGCAGGCGCTGACCGACCAGGTCGAGCGCTTCGCCCCGGGATTTCGCGAGCGGATCGTCGCGTCCACGGCGCGGTCAACGACCCAGATCGCCGCCGGCAACGCGAACTACGTCGGTGGAGACATCATCACCGGCGCGAACACCCCGCTCCAGATCCTGATCCGGCCGCGCTTCGCACTCGATCCCTACAGCACCGGCGTGCCGGGGGTCTTCATCTGCTCCGCCGCGACCCCGCCGGGGGCGGGCGTGCACGGCATCTGCGGCTACAACGCGGCCCAGTCCGTGCTGCGACACCTCCGTCGCCCGAGCTAGACCTCTGGTGGCGCCGCATCGGCATCGACCGCGCGCGTCGTGGCATCATTGTCAGACGGTGTGCGCGCAGTGCATGATGACCGCCGCCACTTCCGTCGCGGGCGCCTCGGCGGCCCGCTCCTGGATAGGGCAGAAACGAGCAGACTGGCTCACCCCGCGCCGCCTGCGTTGGATCACGATCGGTCTCTTCAGCGTCGCGATACTGGCTGCTGGAACGTTCAGCGGCACCTCATAAACGGCTGCGAATCGGTCGAAATGCCAGGCCGTGGGGCATGGCGAAGGCGGGTCAGCTGACGGCTATGTCCGAGCAGGCAGTTGAGGTCGTGCGTCGGTCGTTCGAGGACGCGAGCCGAGTCAAGGACCCTTCCGGACGCGTCGTGGACGCGCTCGATCGCGAGACGCTCGCGGTCGCCTTCGATTTCTTCGACCCGGAGATCGAGATCCGTGAGGACCCCCGCTTTCCCGAGCGCGGCGTCTACCGGGGCCTCCAGGCGGTCGGCCGCTACTTCGCGCAGTTCACGGAGAACTTCGACGAGTTCACCTTCGAGGCTGAGGACTTCGTCGATCTTGGCGACGACAGGGTGCTGGTCCTGTTTCGCCTCCGGACGCGGGGAGCCGAGAGCGGCGCCAGGGCCGAGGCGCGGCCCGGCTGGATCTACACCATCCGCGGCGGAAAGGCCGTGCGGATCGAGGCCTACCTGGATCGGCGCGAGGCGCTGGCGGCCGCCGGCCTCGCGGACTAGCCGACCTCGAGCGAAGCTAGCCCTTCGGGCGAGCGCGCGGCCGGGTCATCCATCGGGTGACGGGATCGAGCAGGCTGAACAACGGCGGCAAGGGCATCGCCGCAAGGCGCAGGAGCGCGGCCACCAGGCCGCCGCGCCGGCGGCGAGCGAACCGCGGCCCGATGGTGGTGAGAAACGTCGAGACGCCCGAGAGCGGTCGACCGATCACGGTGATCTCGCGGACCTTCCCGTCGCGGTCGAAGCGGAGCCTGTCCGCGCCCTCAACGAAGCGGCCATCGATGCGCCCTCGCCAGAAGAAGGCGAGCGTGTCGCCGGTCGTGAACTCGTCGACCACCTCGATGTAGTCGAAGGACTCGATCACGCTCGCGTAGACCTCGGCCACGGTCTCACGGCCTTCGAAGGGCGTCGTGCTCACGGCCGGATGCAGCACGACGTCGGGCGCGAGCGTCTCGACCAGAGCCGCGTGGTCGCTCGCGCTCATCGCGGCCGGGAAGGGATGCCTGGGCAGGGCGGTTGAGCTCTCCTTGACCGCGGCCATGGCTTTCTCAGCCAGGATATCGCGCGGGTGCCCCATCGAACGGACTAGGATGGCTCGACTTCAACCGGTACGCGCAGCGCCGGACGCTGATCGAGCAGTACCGGCGCGCAGAAATCCCGGTCGACGAGGGCGACGAGGCTCCTTGACGGGCTCAGCTTCCGGCCGCCGCGAGATGCGCCTCTAGTACTTCCTCAGGGGGCTCTCCAGGATGAAGGTCTCCGTCGCGATGCCGGTCTTCGCGTCGTGATCGCTGATCATTGCCATCACCCTGCGGTGCGTGGTCTTGGCAACTGCGGCGCTGGTGTCACGCTTGTAGCCGGGCAGGGTCCGAACCGGCAATGGCGCATCGCCCGCTTCGGCCTCGGCCGCCATCCCCTGGTCGAACTCGCTGGTGCCGTCCGCGAGCACCCAGCGCACTACCTTTCCCTCATACTCGGTCTCGGCCTTGGAGGGACGGGCGCCGAAATAGCGCGCCCACACCGATGCCAGGGACGCGCCGATCTCCGTTGACAGGTCGGACGTCTCGACGCCGGGCTCGACATCTTGCTGGTCGGGCATGCCGACCTCGCTTCCTCGTCCCCTTCGGCGAAGGCGCCTGATTGGTGGAAAGGGACGAGCAAGGCCCAACCGGCGATTGAACACTCATGGTACTGGGGGGGCGGCCGTGGACCGCGTGCCTTGGCGCCGTGGGTCTATGCCGAGGCCCTCGCTCGGTAGGGCGCGAAGTCGGCAGGCCGCTTGTCGTTGAACGCCGCGAGGCCCTCCCTGGCCTCGTCCGTGTCGACGAACAGGCCGAGCCCGCTGAAGGCGAGCTGGCCGAGCCCCGCATGGTGCTCGCTGTCGGCGTTGAACGACTGCTTGAGGAAGCGCAGCGCGGTGGGCGAGAGGGCGAGGATCTCGTTCGCCCAGCGCCGCACCTCCGCACGGAGCTCGCTCGCCGGGACGACCTTGTTGACGAGCCCCCAGCGCTCGGCGGTCTCGGCGTCGTAGCGGCGGCAAAGGAACCAGATCTCACGCGCCCGCTTCTCGCCGACCACGCGGGCGAGGTAGGCGGTCCCGAACCCGGCGTCGAATGAGCCCACCCGCGGCCCCGTCTGTCCGAACTGTGCCTCGGTGGATGCGATCGTCAGATCGCAGAGCACGTGCAGCACGTGCCCGCCGCCGATCGCGTAGCCGTTGACGGCCGCGATCACGGGCTTCGGCACCTCGCGTATCAGCCGGTGCAGGTACTCGACCTCGAACAACCCCGACTCGGATGGCCCGTAGTCGCCGCTCTGCGCGCGCTGCTTCTGGTCGCCGCCCGTGCAGAAGGCTCGCTCGTCGGCACCGGTGAGGCACACCACCCCCACGTCGGGACTCGCCCAGGCTCGCTTCAGGCAGTGGATCAGCTCGTCGACGGTCCGGGCCCGGAAGGCGTTCATCCGGTCCGGGCGGTCGATCGTGATCCAGGCGAGGCCGTCCTCGACCTCGTAGCGCACGTCGGTCAGCTCTTCCATCTCGCTCCTCCTCGTAGTTGTCGGGCTGCGGCTGCAGGCTAGTCCCGGAGGGTGGAAGAATCGCGCCCGGATTGCGGAGGCCGAGCTGACAGCCCGACAGACAGCGGAGGGCCGCGAGCGAGCCGCGCTCGTCACCGGTGGCGGACGGGGGATCGGCCGCGCGATCGCTCTCGCGCTCGCGGCCGACTCGCGTGCGGTGACCGTCGCCGACATCCGCGAGGACGATGCGGCCGAGACCGCGGCGATGATCGCGTCCGGCGGTGGACGCGCCCAGGCAGTGCGCCTCGACGTCACCGACGCGGACTCGCTGCTCGCCGGGATCGAGCGGGCGCGGGCCGAGCTCGGGCCGATCGAGGTCCTCGTCAACAACGCCGGCTGGGACGAGCTCGTTCCCTTCCTCGAGACCGACGAGCCGTTCTGGGACCGCGTGATCGACGTGAACTTCAAGGGCTGCCTGCGCATGACCCGCGAGGTGCTCCCGGGGATGGTCGAGCGAGGCTGGGGCAGGGTGGTCAACATCGGCTCCGACGCGGGCCGCGTCGGCTCGTCGCTTGAGTCCGTCTACTCGGGCGCCAAGGCGGCGGTGATCGCGTTCACCAAGACGATCGCCCGCGAGGTGGCCCGCTCGGGGGTGACGGCGAACGCGGTCTGCCCCGGACCGACCCGGACCCCGATGCTCGAGGGGATGGCCTCGGGGAGGAGGGCGAGAAGCTGATCGCGGCGCTCGAGCGCGCCGTTCCGATGCGGCGGCTGGGCGAGCCCGACGACGTCGCCGCGGCCGTCGCCTTCCTCGCCTCGGAGCGCGCCGGCTACATCACCGGCCAGACGCTGTCGGTGAGCGGCGGGCTGACGATGGCCTGACCCGATCGGGCGGTCGGGCACCCCTTCGATCGGACCGTCGACAAAGGTCCGGAAAACGGCCCGAACGAGCGGCGGGCGCGGTGCGCCCGCCCCGTCCGCTTTCCGGGGGCGTTGTCTAGCCCGTCCGCTCGGCGGCGAGCGCGAACGGGCTGCCCTCGGAGTCGCGGCAGACCGCCCAGCGCTCGCCGGGGTGGATCACCGAGCCGCCGAGCTCCGCCACGCGCTCCAGCGCGGCGGGCAGGTCGGCGACGGTGAAGTAGGGAAGCGAAGCGGTATCGCCCGGCCCCGGCCCGCGCGCGTGGACCCCGAGCCGCAGCCCGCCGTCCTCAACCTCCCAACCCGAGCCGGCATCGCCGCCGCGTGGGGCCAGCTCGGCTCCGAGCACGCCGCGCCAGAAGCGGCGGGCCCGATCGGGATCGTCGGCCGGGAACTCGATCAGCGGCGCCGGCATCGCCCCGAGTATGGCGCGATGCGGGCGCACGATTGAAGGATTCGGTACCCCATGGGGTACTAAACCCTGCAATGGCTGGCGTCGGCGCGTCCTCGAGGCCGAGGAGAAAGCTCACGAGCCGTCGCCGCAGGCGTCAATCCACAAGCCGTCGCTCGACCGCCCAGCGGCCCAGCTCGTGGCGGCTCGAAAGCTGGAGCTTTCGCAGCACCGCGCTGACGTGGGCCTCGACCGTCTTCGGCGAGATGTCGAGGCGGAGCGCGATCTCCTTGTACAGGTAGCCGCGGGCGATCAGACGCAGAACCTCGCGCTCGCGCGGCGTCAGCTGGTCGAGCTCGGGATCGATCTCGGCCTCCGGGATCTCGCCGTGGAAGGCGTCGAGCACGAAGCCCGCGAGCCGGGGCGAGAAGACCGCGTCGCCGTCGCGTACGCGACGCACCGCGCTCGCGAGCTCCTCCCCGGATATCGACTTGGTGACATAGCCGCGGGCCCCTGCCCGGATCACCGCGATGACGTCCTCGGCGGCGTCCGATACCGACAGTGCGAGGAAGCGCTGGGCGGGCCGCCCGTGCGCCACCTGGCGGATGACCTCGACCCCTCCGCCGCCCGGCATGTGAACGTCGAGCAGCACAACGTCGGGTTTCTCGCGCAGGATCGCGGCGACCGCGTCCTCGACGGCGCCGGCCTCGGCGAGCACCTCGACCAGACCCTCGAGCTCGGCCCGTACGCCTGCCCTGAACAGCTCGTGATCGTCGACGATCACGACGCTGGGAAGCGGAAGCGGCGCACTCATCTGCGCTCCGCCCCTCGCGCCGCGCCGGGACGCTTGATGGCGAGCCCGACCTCGGTCCCACCGCCGGGGACGGAGCGGATCTGCGCCCGCCCTCCGGCCCGCTCCATCCTCCCGACGATCGACTCGCGCACGCCGCGACGGTCGCGGGGGACCGCGGTGGGCTCGAACCCGGGTCCGCGGTCGCGCACGAAGACCTCGATCGAGGCGTCGTCGACCTCCGCGTAGAGGCGGATCGGCCCCGACTCGGGCGCGTGCTTGGCGGCATTGAGCAGCGCCTCCCGCGCCGCCCCGACGACCGCCTCCGCCCGATCGTCCAGCTCGCAGTCGCCGACCACCACCACCTCGACCGCAACCCGGTGCTCGTCCTCGACCTGCTCGGCGGCACCGCGCACGGCAGCGGTGAAGCTGCGCTCGTCGGAGCGCCGGCCGTCGCCGGCGAGCCAGTCACGAAGCTCGCGCTCCTGGCGGCGTGCCAGCGCCGCGACCTCGCGCGGATCGTCGGCCCGCTTCTGCATCAGGGTGAGGGTCTGCAGCACCGAGTCGTGCAGGTGAGCTGCCAGCTCGGCGCGCTCCTGGGAGCGGATCCGCTCCGCGCGCTCGGCGGCGAGGTTGCGCCCCAGGCGCCACAGGAATGGCGCCAGGATCAGCGCAAGTGCGACGACGATGACCACCGCGGTCAGCGCCGCGTCGCGCAGCCCGCCGAGGATGTCGTTCGAGGACAGGAACAGCAGCGCCGCCCCGACCACCAGCAGGACCCCGAAGACGCCGCGGTAGAGCTCGGCGAAGCGCGACGGTGGACGCGCCGCGACGTGGCCGCGCGTCCCGGCCTCGGAGGGCCCTTCCACGGCGGGCTCCACTCGCGGCCGCGACTGGGGCGGGGGAAGCTCGGCGGTGGCGCCCGAGCGCGAGCGCCCCCACAGCATCGCTGCGCCGAACGCCGCGAGCACGAGCGGCCAGACCAGCGCGTCGCTCCACCAGATGCCCAGCTCGCGGAAGGCGAGCAACGCGGACAGCGTCAACAGTCCCACGCCCGCCGCCGCGCGCCAGTCGCCGCGAATTCGCGGCAGGCGCGCGGCGAGCGCGACGGCCCGCGATGCGCCGCCGCCCGTGGCGGGGACCGCCGCCCACGCGACGAGATATGCGAGCAGCGCGAGGCCCCCCGTCGCGACCGCCGCGACCACGAACGCGACACGCAGGACCACCGGGTCGACGCCGAGGCGCGCGCCCAGCCCCGCCAGCACCCCGCCCACCAGCCCGCGTCGCGTGTCGCGGCGCAGCGTCCGGGGTCGGGTCGCGACGCTCATCGCCTCAATCGTGATGCTTCCGGCCGCCGTTGGCGAGGCCGCTGACGAGCAGGATCGCTCCCACCGCGCCGGTCAACGCCACTGAGATCCAGCCGAGTGAGATGTCGACTGCGTCGGAGGATTCGAGCAGCACGAGCACGCCGAGGGCGGCGATCGCCGCCCCCGACGCGAGCGAGACGGGATCCGCTCTCATCACGCGGCGCAGGCCGTCGCCTCGGCGGCCCGCTGCGGCGCCGTGTCCTCGTGGAAGGGGCCCGGACCGTATCCGGGGGCGTCGACGTCGGCCGTATCGCTGTTGATCACCCGCAGCTGTCCGACGTCCACGTCCGCATCGATCTCGAGCACCGGGACGGCGCCGGCGCCCAGCCCGGGGCTGTGGTCGACGTCGAGGCCGCCGTTTCGCTCGCCGGCGACCTCGCTTTCGCCAACGCCGACGTGCGTCGCACCGGACACGCAGACCCGCTCCGGAACGAAGATGCTCGCCTGACCAACGCCGAGGTCGAGATCGAGGTCGACGATCCGCTCCTCGCTCCAGTCGAGGTCTCGGAGGTCGACGACGAGCCGGCCGACGCCGAACTCATAGCCGTCGGCCGGGATCGAGTCGACCGACAGCGGGTGATACTCGCGCTCCCCGATCCCACCGCTGAAGTCGAGGTCGGCGGCGGCCGCGACGCTCGCTCCTGCGGCCAGCGCGACCGCGGGCGGGATCAGCCACCGCGCCCCGCCGCGAAACGCGGCCAGCGCGAGCAGCGCACCCACCGCGATGATCACGAGCGCGACCGGTACGCCCCAACCGAGCGCGACGGCGAACGCCGCGCCTCCCGCGAGCGCGAACAGCCCGGCCACCGCGAGCATCGCGATCACGACCAAGCCAAGTCCGCGCCAGAACCCGAGCGCCCGGAGCCGCCCGCCGACGGCTTGAGCCCTGTCGGGGTCGCCATCCGTCGGGACGAAGACCGCGAGCAGCAGGTAGGCGAGGCCTCCGAGGCCTCCAAAGAAGATCGAGAGCGCGAAGCCGATCCGGAAGATCACCGGGTCGACGCCGAAGTAACGGCCGAGACCGCCCGCGACGCCGGCGAGGACCCGGTCGCTGGACGACCGCAGCAGCCGCCGCGGCCCCCCGGCACTTGACTCCGTCGGCTCTTCGCCGAGGGTGCGTTCGTCTCCCTCCGGGCGTTCGATCCTGGAAGTGTCGTCGTTCATTGATGTGCCTCCTGTGTTCGGGAAATCATTTCTGTCCCGAGGGTCCCAGCGTGCACCCCTCGCGTCTATTGGGGATGTCCCCTAGCGATCCCGCGATCTTCCCGGTGTGATTGGATCCGGCAGGTCACTCGATCAGCCTCCAGCTTGAGATCGAGATCGACCAGCCGGGCGGGCGCGGTCCCCGCCGCATGGCGCCTACGTGCGCCGCTGGCACCAGCGTTGCGTCGCGGGTTCCTTGCCGCGATTCCGGTCGGCGGTGCGCTGCTCGTGGACCTGGAGATCGACGCCCCGGCGGCGGGAGCGATCTCGACGGGAGCCCTGCTCGCGGGATTCGTCGCCTTCGACGCGCCGCCACGAGCGCGCTTTCTGTGGCAAGTCCTCACCGCGCCGGCTATCGGGATGGCCGCCGCGGTCGGTGCGCTGACGGGTGAGACGGCGTGGCTGGCCGTACTCACGATGACCCTGTTCGCGTCGGTGGCCGGGTTATCGGTCGCCGTCTCCCCGCGCCTCTCGCTGGCCGCGGCGACGGTCGTGCTCGCCCTGCTGCTTGCCCAAGGCCTCTCGCTGAACGCGAGCGAGGCGCTCAGCGCGCTGCTTCTGGGCCTCGCAGGGGCCGTGTCGCAAGCCCTGTTCACGCTGCTTGCGGCGTTGCATCGCTACACCGGCGGGCCGCTCGACCTTCGAGCGGGGATGCGGCGAGCCGCGCGCGCTGTCCAGGCGAGCATCGACACGCGCTCGCCCAATCTGCGCCACGCGCTTCGCTGGGGCGTCGCGCTCGGCATCGGCACGGCGCTCTACCACGCGATCGACCTCGGTGAGCACGGCTACTGGATACCGCTGACGGTGCTGTTCGTGCTGCGGCCCACGCCCGACGAGACGACCCAGCGGATCGCGATGCGCGCGGTGGGGACGCTCGTGGGGCTCGCCCTTGCGACGCCGCTCGGGGAGCTGCTCGGCCAGCATCCGATTCCCGACGCGGTGGCGATCGCGACCGCTGCGGCGTTCTCGTTCGCCCTGCTTGCGATCGAGTACGCCCTTTTCACGACCGCGATCACCGCGTTCGCCGTTATCGAGGCGCACGCACTGGGCCAGCCGGCGCTCGAGGCCGCCGACGAGCGGGCGCTCGGGACGGCAATGGGCATCGCGGTCGTCGCGGCCGCGGTCTTTGCCGGACGGCCCCGGCGAGCCGGCCCGCCGCCCGCGGTCACCCCCCGGCCGTAAGCGCCAGAAGCGGCGCGCCCGACCGGGTCGTCGACGTGCCGCCTCCGCCCTGGCGTCTGGTCGCCGCCGCGGGGTTCGGCTCAGCCCTCACCCCTCGTGCTCGACGCGCTCGAGTGCGTCCGACGTGGAGAGGTCGAGATGGGGCTGCGAGAGGTCGACGCCCGGCGGAAGCTCGACGTGCAGGTCACTCGAGGGATCGAGTTTCGCCGACAGCGCCTTGCTGCGGCACCCGAGCACGTGCCCGCCGCGCGCCCGATCATCGGAGATGAAGTGCAGGTGGTAGCCGCTGACCTCGATTCCCTCGCTGTAGTCGGGGAACCTGAAGCCGACGATGGTGCCGCGCACGTCCCGGAGCTCGAAGACGCGCTGGTCGCGTACGACCTCGGTGAGGGGTCGGTAGGGGGGACGCTGCCGCGGGACGGAGCGCGCCCTGACGAGCTCGAATTCTCCGTCGAGCCGCAGGGCGCACGCGGTCGTGCCCCCGGGGAGTTGCTCATCGAGCCGCGCCAGGAGCGGTTCCTGGTCGAGCGGCTCGTCGATCGAGAGCTCGACGCTCGCCGCGAACGGCACGACCACAGCGAACGGCGTCTTCGCGCGCTCGTCGATCTCGTTTATGTCGCCGTCGATGTCGGCGCGGAAGAAGCGGCCGTCGAGCGCGATCATCTCCCCGTCGAGGCCGTTCAGCGTCCCCAGCCCGTGGTCGCCATGCTCGGCGAGCTCGCGGAAGCTCACGTCGCCGTCATAGGCCCCGTCGAGCAGCGCCGCGATCGTGGAGGCCTGGAACAGGACGTGGGGCTCGTGCTCGGCGTGCAGGTCGCTCCGCCGCAGCGCGTCGACGTGAAGCGCCGTGGTCAGACGCTCATCTATCACCGCAGCGGAATCTATCGCCGACTTGTGGAAGGATCGTGGCGCAGTGGGCAACGAGCGGAGGTCGATATGACAGGTGTGAGCTACAGGCGGATCGGCGGAGCGGCGGGGATCGTCGCGATGGTGTTGCTGGTGGTCGGGTTCCTGCTGCCCGGCGCGCCGCCAAAGGCGGACGACTCGTTGCAGGAGATCACGAGCTATCTCGTCGACAAGCGGAGCAGCCTGCTCGCCGGGAGCTTCGTGATCGGGCTCGGCATGGGCGCGTTCCTGGTCTGGCTGAGCGCCCTGCGCGGCCTGCTCGAGGCGGGGGATCGCGACGGGATCCTGCCGCGCGTCGCCTTCGCCGCCGGGGTCGTCGCCGCGGTGCTCAACACCGCGGGAGCCGCGGTGACCGCCGGGATTGTCTTCGAGGCCGCCGGTCTGGGCGACGCCATTCTCAACCGGGCGCTGTTCGACACCAGCATCGACCTGTTCACGATCACGGGCTTTCCGATCGCGGTCCTGTTCGCGTCGGCGGCCCTCTCGGCGTCGGCGACGGGGGCCTTGCCGCGCTGGGCGGTTCCGACGGGGCTCGTCGTGGCGCTGCTGCAGCTCGTCAGCGTCGTAGGGATCTTCGCGAGCAGCGGGTTCTTCGCCACCGGGGGCGCCTTCGGGTTCATCGCCTTCGTTCCGGCCGTGGCGTGGGTGATCGCGGTGGGCGTCGTGATGCTCCGCGGCGCGGGCGAGACGCGCGCCTCGACGGCCTGATCGCGACCCCCCCCGGCGACACCGAGGACGCGTCCCGCGCCGACCTCGCCGAGGCGCTGGAGCGCCGGGCGCTGACCCGTGACGAGGCGCGGCCCGAGACCGTCGAGCGGCGCCACGCCGCCGGCCGCCGCACGGCGCGAGAGAACATCGCCGACCTCGTCGATTCGGATAGCTTCGTCGAGTACGGCGCGCTTGCGATCGCCGCGCAGCGCGCGCGCCGCGAGCTTCGCGAGCTGCTCGAGCGCACTCCCGCCGATGGCCTCGTCGCCGGCGTCGGCCGTATCAACGGCGACCAATTCGGCGATCACAGCGCCTGCGCGGTGCTCTCCTACGACTACACGGTGCTCGCCGGCACCCAGGGTGCGATCGGACACCGCAAGAAGGACAGGCTCTTCGAGCTGATCGAGCGGATGAGGCTCCCGACCGTGTTCTTCGCCGAGGGCGGGGGCGGTCGGCCGGGGGACACGGACTACGCGGTCGTATCGGCTCTCGAGACCCGCGCCTTCGCGCTCTGGGCCCGCCTTTCGGGGCTGGTGCCGCGGATCGCCGTCGTCGCGGGACGGTGCTTCGCCGGCAACGCCGTGATCGCCGGCTGCTCGGACCTGATCGTCGCCACGCGCGACGTCTCGCTGGGGATGGGCGGGCCGGCGATGATCGCCGGGGGCGGCCTGGGAGAGGTCGACCCCGACGAGGTCGGCCCGCTCGAGATGCAGGCCCGCAACGGTGTCGTCGACATCGCGGTCGCCGACGAGCCCGAGGCGGTCGCCGTGACCAAGCGGCTCGTCTCATACTTCCAGGGCGCCACGGCGCCCGGCGAGGAGCTGGATCAGAAGCGGCTTCGCGACCTCGTGCCCGAGCGCCGGCGGCGCGCCTACGACGTCCGACCGGTGATCGAGATTCTCGCCGACGCGGGCTCGGTGACGTTCCTGCGCGAGCAGTTCGCGCCGGGAATGGTGACCGCGCTGGCGCGGATCGAGGGGCGCCCGCTCGGGGTCGTCGCCAACAACTCGATGCACCTCGCCGGGGCGATCACCAGCGAGGGTGCCGACAAGGCCGCCCGATTCATGCAGCTCTGCGATGCGTTTGGGCTGCCGCTCGTCTCGCTGATCGACACGCCCGGAATGATGGTCGGCCCCGACGCCGAGGCGACCGCGCTCGTGCGCCACTGCTCGCGCCTGTTTCTGACCGGTGCCGCGCTGGAGGTGCCGTTCGTCGCCGTGATCCTGCGCAAGGCCTACGGGCTCGGCGCCCAGGCGATGGCGGCGGGAAGCATGCACGAGCCGCTGCTGACCGTCGGCTGGCCGACGGCCGAGCTCGGCGCGATGGGCCTCGAGGGGGCGGTGCGGCTCGGCTTCCGGCGCGAGCTGGAGGCGATCGACGACGCGTCGGAGCGCGAGGCGCGAGTTCAGGCGCTTACCGCCGCCGCACACGACCACGCCAAGGCGCTCAACGCCGCGACCCTGTTCGAGCTCGACGACGTCATCGACCCCGCCGAGACGCGACGCGCGATCAGCTCGACGCTCGCCGCGGCCGCCTCGCCCGGTCCGCCGCGGCCGGGGGACCGCCGTTTCGTCGACGCGTGGTAGCGCGTTCGGGCCGCCGCCAGGATCCGCGGTGCCCGTGAGGATCGAGCGCACCGAGGTCGGACGCCGCGAGCTTGCCCTGCTCGTCGCGGGCGCGTGCCTGCTCTCGGTCGTCATGCACTGGCCGCTCGTGCTCCACCTCGGCACCGACGTGCCCAAGGATCTCGGCGACCCGCTGGTTCAGAGCTGGCAGGTGGCGTGGGATGGCAACGCGCTCGCTCATCAGCCGCTCGACTTCTTCCAGGCCAACCAGTTCTGGCCGCTTCGCGACACGCTCGCGTTCTCGGATGCCCTGATCGGCTACGCGCCGGCGGGCCTGATCGGCTCGGGGCCCGAGGCATCGGTGGCGCGCTACGACGTCCTGTTCCTGCTTGCCTACGCGCTGGCCTTCGTCGGCGCGTATCTGCTCGCCCGCGAGCTCGGCGTCGGATACGTGGGCGCCGCGGTGGCTGGGGCCGCGTTCGCCTTCGCGCCGTTCCGCCTCGAGCAGGACGGCCACATGCACATCATCTCGAGCGGCGGGATCCCGCTCGCCCTCGCGCTCGGGATTCGCGGTTACCGGCTGGGCCGTCCCTGGGTCGTGGTCGCCGGGTTCTGCGTTGCGGCGTGGCAGGTGTCGCTCGGTTTCTCGCTCGGATTGCCGCTCGCCTATCTGATCGCGGTTCTGGGCCTGCTCGCCGCCGTGCGCTGGGTGCGGGCGGGCCGCCCGTCCGTCCCGCGCTCCCTGGCGATCGCGACATTGGCCGGCGCGCTGGTCTTCGCCGGCACCGCCGTGCTGTTGAGCCGACCGTACGCCAGGGTCCAGGAGGAGCACCCGAACATCCGGCGAAGCGCCGAGACCGTCGAGAACTTCTCGGGACCACCCGAGGTGTTCCTGGTCGCGCCGGACGAGAACGCGCTGTGGGGAGGCGCAACGGCGGGCCTGCGCGACGGACTCGAGAACGTCCCCGAGAAGACGCTGTTCCCTGGCCTGGTGACGGTCGCGCTGGCCCTCGGCGGGCTCGTCGCGGCGGTCCTGCCGCGTGGCCTGCGGATCGGCCTGGGTCTCGGCGTGCTGGTCGTGTCGGTGCTGGCGCTCGGCTTTCAGACCGAAGACGGGCTGCTATGGCCGTACCGGATCGCCTACGAGGCGCTGCCCGGAGTGGACGGGATCAGGGCCCCGGGGAGGCTGGTCACCTTCTCCTCGCTGGGCCTCGCGCTGCTCGCCGGCGCCGGCGCGGAGGCCGCCCGACGGTGGCTGACCGCTCGCGGCTCGGCGCGCGCTCCAGGTGGGGGACGGCGCTGGGGCCTCGCTCCGGCGGCCCCGGCCGCGTTCGCCGCGGTCCTCGTGCTCGGCGTCGTCGTCGAGGGCCGTGGATTGCCGTTCGATCCCTTCGACGATCAGGCCCAGCCGGCCGTCCCGGAAGCGCCGGCGAGCTTCGCGGCGATCCCCGCCCCGCAGCTCCACCTGCCCGCCGAGCGGCCCGAGGACAACCGGCGCTACCTGCTGTGGTCGACGGACGGATTCCCGGCCACGGTCAATGGCCGCTCGAGCCTCGACCCTGTCTTCACGGCGCAGCTGATCGCCGCGGTGCGCGGGTTTCCCGATGCCGCCTCGGTCGAGCTGCTGCAGCGGCTCGGCGTGCGCAGCGTGGTCCTGCATCCCCGGCGCGCCGCCGGGACGCCGTGGGAGCGGGCGGTGCAGCATCCGGTCGCAGGCCTGCCGCTCGAGCGGGAGCGGAAAGGCGACGTCGTGGTCTACGAGATTCTGTCGCCGAGCGCCGGGGCGGGCACGGCGATAGCCGCCAGCGCGGTCTCGGAGCGCCGCTCGCGGTAGCGCAGAATCCCCAGCGTCAGCGCCGAGACCAGCGCGCTGCCGGCGATCAGGACCAGCGTCGCTGCGCCCCCGGATAGCGGCGTCGCAGGGTCTCCGGCGAGCGTCGGGCCGACCGCGGCAAGCGCGGCCCAGGCGGCGAGCAGCCCGAGCGGGCCCCGCAGGTCGCCCACTCGCATCCGCGGCGTCGCCGCGGCGGCGAGCGCCACCGCCGCCCCGACCGCCGCCAGCACCGGCACCATGGCCAGCCACGCGTCGTGAACGCCGAACGCGGTGAGGACGGTGTGCTCCAGCTCTCCGTCGTGAAGGCGATCGACCCACGTCGAGGTCGACTCCTCGCCGATCAGGGGATGGGTGAGCGCCGCGGCGAGCATGAAGACCGCGGACGGGATCGCCAGCGCCAGGGTGTGGGCCGGCCAGCGCCTCCAGGCGACGGCGAGGCCGAGCGCCAGGAAGGGCAGGGTCGGGATCAGGAAGCGGGGCCCCGAGGTGCCGCCCCCGAAGGGCAGCCAGTAGCCGGCGTCGTACAGGAAGTAGAGGGCGGCGATGACAAGGATCACGTTGGCCTCGGCGCGATGGACGCGGCGGCGCATGGCAAGGGTCCCGGCGATCCCCATCGCCAGCACCGGGGTCAGGGTCAGCAATCCCCGTCCCGAGAGCAGCAGGTCGAGGGCGGCGCCCGGCCTGGGCGCCGAGATCCCGAAGAAGCCGCCGTCGTTGAGCCCCACGACCGCGTGGCCGGTCAGGCCCTGGATCGCGACCGCGTCCCCGTAGGCGAACTGAAGCGGCGATCCGAATGCCCACTGGTTGAAAGCCAGAACCGGCGCCGCGCCCAGCACAGCGCCGGCCGCGTACGCCACACCCCGCGGCAGCCGTGGTCGCGATCCGGACAGCGTGTAGACGAACAGGACCGCGCCGACGAGCCCGAGCGGGTACTCGAAGCTGACGGCGAGCCCGGCGAGCAGTCCCGCGAGGGCGACTCGCGCCCGACGGGGCGGTCCATGGCGCTCGCGGTACAGCAGCGCGAAGGCCGCGAATCCGAGCGTCGCGGCGAACACGTGCGGGAAGTACTCGGAGGCGAAGGTCATCATGATCGTGGCGAGCCCGAGGGTCAGCACCGCGACCGTCCCAAAGCGCGGCTCGAGACGGTCGCCGAGCGAGCGGACCAGGAGCAGCATCACAACCGCGGGAGCGACCGCCCCGATCAGGGTCAGCGCCCAGACGATCGGCGTCCCCAGCTCGATCCTGTCGTTGACACGCGTGGCGCGCGCCTCGCTGTAACCGTGCTCGAAGTAGGGCGGCTCCGCGTAGGGCCGCCAGCGCTCGTGCGCCGACTCGCGGACGTTGTCGACCGCGGAGGCGGCGGCCTTTCGGGCTCCGGCTGCGTCGAGCGCCAGGTACGCGGGCAGGGTCGCCACGGCGAGCCCGGGCGCCTTGACGGAGTAGAAGTGACCGTCGATCCACGCCTTGTCCTTCGTCTCCCAGTGCCAGCGATCGATCTCGGCGTGGCCATCCGCCAGCGCCCGCACCTGGGCATAGCTGGCGAGCTGGGCCCACCCCATGGCGTGCATGACGAGCGCCCACCCGATCGCGAGGGCGATGATTGCGGCGATTCCGGATCGGGTGTCAAGACGGGAGCGCAAGGGCTCGCAGCCTAGTGGTCCCACTAGCCACCGTCGCCGTGGTAGTAGCGTCTGATCGAGGCACTTGCCGGTCGAGAGAAGGAGGTCGCGATGGTTGCGCGGGTGACGCAGGTTCAGGTCAAGCCGGAGGACGTGGCGGAATCGGTGCGGCTGTTCGACGAATCCGTGATCCCCGCGGCGGAGCAGGAGGAGGGCTTCATGGGCGTCCTGCTGCTGACCCGCGAGGACGGGCGCGCCCTCGTGATCGACCTCTGTGACACGGTCGAGAACCTGCGGGCCAACGAGGCCAGCGGCTTCTACCAGACGCAGGTGGCGAAGTTCGCGGACAAGATCGTCGAGCACCCCTCGCGCGAGTTCTTCGACGTGCCGGTCGCCAGGGGCGTGCGCGGCGGCCCCGAGCTACTGGACGCGGTCGAGTAGCCGCTCGCCTCTCGCCGGCCGCGGCGGGATGGCCGGCGTGGCGGGCGCCAGTCCGACCGCCCTCAGGCGGCGGCGATGCTGACGCGCGACGCGCTCCCGCATCGCCTCGTCCAGGACGTCGCCCCAGGCGTCGAGCGCCTCGGCGTCGCCGGCCAGCAGGCGCTCGAGGGCGGGCTCCTCGATGCCGACGTCCTGGAGGACCCGGGCCCCGAAGCCGAGATGCCAGCGCTCGTCGCGGAGCACGAGTTCGACCCCGCCCCGAAGCCCCGGAAGCTCGACGTCCCCGAGCAGCTCCAGCATCGTGAGCTGGCCGGCGGTGAACACGACGCCCTCGAGAACCATGTGGTAGAGGCCGACGGCGTCGCCGAGCCGTGCGGCACCGACGCCGAGGCGCCGCGCCGCGGCGGGCAGCCTCACCTCGAAGAGCTCGCAGAACTCCGGGCGCAGCACGGCACGCAGGGCGTCTCGGCGCTGCTCGGCGCCTTGGCCGGGCGCGCACGCCACCTCGACAGCGACGCGATCGAAGAAGCGCGCATGGCGTCCCTCGTCGGCCGCCTGGGCACGGAAGCATGCGGCGCGCTCGGGCGGGTCATCGGCGATCGCAAACGGCTCGAGCTCGCCCGCGAACGCCGCCTCCCCGATGCAGAAGCCGGCGAGCAGCACCGTAAGCCGCCGCCGCTGGCCCTCGCCGAGCTGGGGCCAGTTCTCCGCGTCGTGCCGTAGGTCCAGCGCCCGCTCGTCCCAGCGCAGCTCCTCGGCGACGCTCAGGAAGTGGTCGTAGCCGGCGAGGAGCACGACGGCCAACCAGTATCGTGCACCGCCGCTTGCGCCGCTGCGTCGATCCGGGCTAGGATCGGCGCCCGGGCACTGACACGAGGGGAGGAGACGGATGAGCGCACGTGTTGGGCCGGCCCATGGTTACCGGGTCGCCGCACTGGCCCTGACCGCGGCGTGCGCTGCGCTGGTCCTCCTGCCTACCGCCTCCGCCTCGGCTCACACGGGCGACGACTTCGCCGAGTACGGCACCGCCACCGTCGACGGCGTCATCTCCGGCGGCGAGTACGAGGGCTCGTGCATCGGGCCGATCAGCTACATCGTGCCGGGGGGCTCCCCCTACCAGCTCACGATCTGCGAGCAGAACGACGAGCAGAACGATTACTACGCGGTCCAGACCAACGACCCGACGAGCCCGCCGGGCGACGACGACTCGGCGATGTTCTGGTTCGACGACGACCACGACGGAGCCGTGGCGCAAGCAGCCGAGAGCTGCCCCTACGGGGATCCCAATGAGGACCAGATCGGGTGGTTCCTCGGCGGGTTCTTCGACGGGCTCTACTGCCGCCAGCCCGGTCAGACGAGCTTCGGGTCCGACTTCTACCCATCGGGCTTCGACGGCACCGGCGCACACGTGTTCACGCCCGGCGTCGGATCGGTGTTCGAGTTCTCGCACCCGCTCGACTCGGGCGACTCCGACGACTACAGCCTCGCTGTCCACGACAAGGTCGGGTGGTGCCTGACCTACGACGACACCTCCCTCAGCCCGCCGACGAACCCGGGATTCGCGTTCGGGGAGTTTCAGTACCCGAGCGGCTGCTTCGTCGACTTCTCGAACTCGACGGGTGGCCTGGTGAGGGGGGACACCACCCTGTTCGGCGACGTCACGAAGCTCAGCGAGCTCGACGAGCTGGTCGAAAAGCTCAAGAACAAGCTCAAGGACCTCGTCGCGATCTGCAAGTTCTGCCCGCCCGACCCGCGGGCCAAGCTGCTCGAGCGGATCAACGAGGCGATCGAGCGGCTCGGCGAGCTGAACCAGAAGGCCGCGGCGAAGGAGCTCAAGGGCTTCGCCAAGCAGACCAAGCACTTCATCAACGCCGAGATCCTCCCTGCGGGGAAGGCCAAGACCTTCATCAAGAAGGCGAAGTTGTTCATCAAGAAGATCAAGGCCGTCGTGATACCTGCCGAGGTGCCGGACGCACCGGCGCCGGTCGGGGAGACCCACCCGTTCGAGGCGATTTTGAGCCCCAACGGCGAGGCGATTCGCTCCGCTGCGGGGCCCTGACGCTGGGGTCGCGACCCGGCTCCGGTCCCTACCAGGAGCCCCCGCCGCCCCCGCCCGAGAAGCCCCCGCCTCCGCCGCCCGAGAAGCCCCCGCCGCCTCCGCTGCTGCTCGACTCGGGGGCGACCTGCGACGAGAACCCCGAGCTGAAGGCGGTGCCCGAGAACGACGAGTCGACGAACGCCCCCGTGAACATGTAGGAGCTCCAGTTGCCGTCGCTCGACGCGCTCTCGGCGACGGGAGCGGGGATCCGACCCGACTTGATCATCCTGTCGGCGGTTCCGAACGCGACGCCGTAGACCAGGATCCGCTTCCACAACTCGAGTGTGGCGGGCGGGTCGTCATCGAGCCGCGGGAAGTCCTCGGTCCAATGAGCGAACGCGCCCCAGCGCGCGCTGCGCTTGCGGTAGTCGGGCGCGAGGCGCTTGAAGCGGGTCGCGGGTAGGACAAGGACGCCGACCACCGTCGCCGCCCCGATAAGCGCCGGCAGGAAGAACTTCTCCTCGATGTCCACGTAGATCAGCGTCACGGCGCCGAACAGCAGGAGCAGGACGAGCGCCAGGGTCCCGCGTACACGGTTGAGGTTGAGATCCCACTTGAGCTGGCCCTCGTCGGCAGCGTCGAGCGACGAGGTCATCGCCTCCCAGCGCGCGCGCCATGTATCGGAGTGCTGTGGGATGCGGTCGCGCATCTCGCTCAGCGCGACGGCCTCGCCCTCGAGCAGCTGGTCGAAGAACGACAGCACCTGCTCTTCGTAGGCCTCGAGCTTGTCGCCGCCGGGGCGGTCGGTGCTCTTCGCGAGCGCGAGGTCGAGCTTCTCCTCGTCGGTCGTGACCGAGTTGGCCTTGTAGTAGCCGCGATCGGTGAGGTCGAGCAGGGTCGCGAGCACGGTGTTGGTGCTGTCGGAGCCCTCGTAGGCGAGTCCGTAGGCGAGCGCGGGGCCGGCGTCGTCGGGCGGTCCGGGCTCGTACTCGGGCGCGCCGCTGGGATGCTCGCGGGTCAGGAACGCCAGCAGCGCGAGGCTCAGGAGGGCGAGCGCCGTAAACCCGAGCGAGACGAGCAATACGTGGTGGGCGACCCAGCGCTTGAAGGTCGGCCATGGGGCGTTGAAGTCGTCGTCGAGCTGCTGCTCTTCGGCGAGGATCTTCGGCAGCCCGTCTCCCGCCGCGACGCGTGCCCCGCTGACGGCCTGGCCCGGCCGACGGGGGACCGTGACCCGCATTTCGACCCCGGTGTGGTCGGGTACGTCGGTCGCCTCGAGCGTCGCGACCCCTTGCCCGCGCACCGTCTCGCCCTCGACGTCGCGCGGGTGGCCCCAGACGCGGTAGTCGCCGTCGGCCGGGTCGAGGGCCGGGTCGGTGAAGCTGGCGCTGAGGTGGTCGAGGTCGAAGTCCCACTGGTCGCCCCACACCGCCCAACCGACGTCGATCACGTCGTCGTAGGCGACGGCCCCGTCGATCACGCGGTAGGAGATCGTGAATGTGCGCTGCTCGTCGGTGGCGCGGTAGTGCCACACGATGCGCACGCCGTCCGGGATCGACTCGGCGCCGAACACACCCGGGGCATCGGTGCTGCCCAGCGCCGTGTTGCCCCCGGGGTGGTAGGGATGGCCCCCTTCGCTCACCTGGATGTCGGTCATCTTCTCGTCGTGAAGCAGGTTGATGTCGCGGTACGAGCCCTCGAACGTGCCCTGGTAGTCGAACGTCAGCCGCTCGGTGACGAGCAGGCTTGCGTCGTTTGCGAGCTCGAGGTGGACGTCCGCGTCGATGACGTCGGAGCTCCTTGCCTGCGCGGCCGGGGCCACGGCGAGCGCGGCGGTGAGGCACGCGGCGACGATCAGGGAGAGTCGGCGCATCGCTACTCGGGCGCTGCCGCCGTCTCGCCCGCCGCGGCACGGGCCTGGGCGATCGCGGAGTACCTGACCTCGGGCGGCTCGGCGGCCTCGTCGGGGGCATCAAAGAACTCGCGCGGGGTAAACCCGAACAGCCGCGCGATCATCACCGCTGGAAAGACCTGGATCAGGGTGTTGTAGGTCTGCACGGTGTCGTTGTAGACGCGGCGCGCGATCGCGATCCGGTCCTCGGTCTCGCTCAGGTCGGACTGAAGCCCCGCGAAGTTCTCGCTCGCCCTGAGCTGCGGATAGGCCTCGGCGATCGCGAGCAGGCGACCGAGCACCACGCTGAGCGTCCCCTCCGCCGCCGCTCGCCGCGGCGGCCCGCTCGCGGTCATCGCGTCGGAGCGCGCCTCCGTCACGCGCTCGAAGGTCGTGCGCTCGTGACCGGCGTAGCCCCTGACCGCCTCGACGAGCGCGGGGATCAGGTCGTGGCGGCGCTTGAGCTCGACGTCGATCTGCGACCAGCTGTTGTCGACGGCGAGCCTCCGCGCCACCATGCGGTTGTAGGTCAGCCACACGAAGCCGACCACGGCCAGGACGATCGCGATCGCTATGAGAAGCGCAAGCAATTCGCGGGAACGCTACCGCCCGCCGGTCCACCCGCGCAACGCCACGCCGCGACAGGGCCGATAGCCTCGCCAGCTTGCGGCTGCTCGCTCTTCGCCACGCCGAGTCGGAGTCCAACGCGCACCCCGAGGCGGTGGCGCTGCCCGAGCGCCTTGGCGACCGGCTGACCGAGCGCGGCATCGAGCAGGCGGCGGCGGCGGCGCGGGCGTTGCGGGGCGCGGGGGCAACGCGCCTGCTCTCGAGCCCGATGGGTCGGGCGCGCGAGACCGCCGAGGCGCTGAGCCGCGAGCTCGGGCTCGAGGTCGAGATCGACGAAGAGATCCACGAGCTGCGCGAGTCGGCCGACTACCTCGACCTGCCGCCCGAGGAGCAGAAGCTGCGCCGCTGGTCGATGTGGATGGCGCAGCACGAGAGCCACCCCGACTACGCACCCGAGGGAGCGGAGTCGTTCAACGCAGTCCACTCCCGGGTACGGGGCTTTAAGAGCCGGCTAGAGCGCGGCGATCCGTCGGCGTGCGTGCTCGCGGTGACGCATGGGATCTTCCTGCGCTTCTTCTTCATCGACTCGCTGCTCGGCGGGCAGTTCGAGGCCCGCGACGTGGCGCGGCTGTGGAATCTGCGCACCTTCAACTGTGGGCTCAGCGTCTTCGAGCTCGACGAGCCGCGCCACCGGGCCGATCCCGACATCGAGGGGTGGAGGTGCGCGACCTGGATGCAGCCGCTGTCCTGATCTCCGCCCCCGGCCCGCACGCCGATCTGTAGGGGTTCCCGCGCGCACGCCGCGGCGGTGAACGCCAGACCGGGTAACTGGCGTGATTCTTTGCCTTCTTGGGTAGTTTCAAGGCCATGAGGCGGTTCGGCGCGACCCTCGCGCTCACTCTGGCAGCCCTGCTCGTCGGCGCGCTCCCCGCGGCGGCCCAGGAGGCGGTCAAGTGCACGAAGCTCGAGAACCAGCTCCATGGCAGCCACGACCTCGAGGCTGGCAACGACCACGTCAGCCTTGGCCCCGGCAACGACAAGATTCAGGGCGGCAGCGGCAACGACGTGATCAAGGGCGGTCCCGGCAACGACAAGCTGATCGGCGGCAGCGGCCAGGACAAGGTCTACGGCGGCCCCGGCAACGACCTG
>DASPWW010000187.1:0-14823 GCA_035637595.1 Solirubrobacterales bacterium
TTGTAGCCCGGCTCCCCGCCGGGTTCGCCCGCCTGGGTGGGCGGCTGGATGTGGGGCCAGTAGAACGCGACCCGCAGCGTCCCGATCTCGGCCGCACCCATGCGGTCGTACTCCTCGTCGGTGAGCTGCTCGGCGGAGGCCGGCGAGACGCCGAAGAACTGCGCTGACGGCGGGTCGGCGGCGGCGCTCATGGGCCAAGCGGCCGGCGCAGCGAGCATCGCGAGCGCAATCCCTGCGCCCGCGAGCCCCCGCCATCCTTGCTCGCGCTTTCCGCCCCTCATCAGGCGCGTCCGAGGGTAGCGTGCGCCGATCGCCGACGGTCTAGTGTCGGAAGTGGCGACGGCCGGTCAGCACCATCGTGGCGCCCGCCTCATCGCATGCGGCGACGACCTCCGAGTCGCGCTTCGAGCCACCCGGTTGGATGAACGCCTTCGCTCCGGCGTCGAGCGCGGTCTTCGGTCCGTCCGGGAACGGGAAGAACGCGTCCGAGGCGACCACCGACCCCGACAGCAGCGCCCCGGCGTCCTCCCCCCGCGCCGCGTGCGCCTTGTCGATCGCGATCCGGACCGAGTCGACGCGGCTCATCTGCCCGGCGCCGATCCCAATCGTGGCCCCGTCCTTGGCGATCACGATCGCGTTGGAGCGCACGTGTCGCACGACCAGCCACGCGAACAGCAGGTCCCCCCACTGGCGCTCATCCGGCTCCAGCTTCGTCGCGACCTCCATTCCGCCCATCGTGTCCATCGCCCAGTCGGGGTCCTGGACCAGAACCCCGCCCCGCACCCGCTTGAGATCGCGCTCGCCGATGTAGGCGCGCTTCTCGGTGTCCTCGAGGATGCGGATCGCCTCCTTCTGGCGCAGCACCTCCAGCGACCCTTCCGCGTAGGCGGGGGCGATCAGGAGCTCGATGAAGTTCTCGTGCAGGCGCTGCGCAAGCGCCTCCTCGATCTCCCTGTTGAGTGCGATCACGCCGCCGTACGCGGACATCGGATCGCACGTGAGCGCCTTCTCGTACGCCTCGGTAACGCTGTCGGCGATCGCCACGCCGCACGGGTTGTTGTGCTTGACGATCACGCACGCCGGTTCCTCGAACTCGGCCAGCAGGCGGCGCGCCGCGTCGAGGTCGAGCACGTTGTTGAACGACATCGCCCGTCCGTGCAGCTTCGCGATCCGCGACAGCACGTGCGAGCGGGCCCCGACCTCGGTATAGAACGCCGCGTTCTGATGCGGGTTCTCGCCGTAGGAGAGGTCGAGGAACTTCTCGTACGCCGCGACCCAATGGCTCGGAAAGACCTCGTAGCGCTCGCCGAACCATCGGCTGATCGCAGCGTCGTAGCGCGCCGTGTGCGCGAAGGCCTCGTTCGCCAGCCAGTGGCGCGTCTCCACCGAGACCTCGCCGCCGGACTCCTGAAGCTCGGCCAGCACGGCGTCGTAGCTTTCCGGCTCCACGACGACGGCGACGTAGCGGTGGTTCTTCGCCGCCGCACGGATCATCGCCGGCCCCCCGATGTCGATGTTCTCGAGCGCCTCGTCCTCGCTGACGTTCAGCCGCGCGACGGTGCGCTCGAACGGATACAGGTTCACGCACACCAGATCGATCGACTCGATCCCCTCCTGCTCCAGGGTGCGGACGTGCTCGGGGTCGTCGCGCACGGCGAGCAGCGCGGCGTGCAGCTTCGGGTGCAGCGTCTTGACGCGTCCGTCGAGGATCTCGGGCGAGCCGGTCAGCTCCTCGACGGTGCGCACCTCCACGCCCGCCTCGCGCAGCGCCTCCGCGGTGCCCCCCGTCGAGATGATCTCGATCCCAAGCGCCGCCAGGCCGGAGGCGAAGTCCGAGACCCCGGTCTTGTCGGAGACCGAGATCAGGGCCCGGCGCACGCGCAGCGGCTCGCCCGTCGGCGCGGCTCCACCCTCTACCTCGGTTGGCAGTGACTCCGTTTCCATACCGGACCCCGGCGTGACTCTACCGGGCGGAACCCAATCTGACGACACGGGGGTTCGCTGGATCGAAGCTCACCCTGCCCGCCGCGATCAGCCTGATCGCCTCGGGCAGCAGCTCGTGCTCGACGCGGTGGATCTCCTCCTCGAGCGCTTCGCGATCGCGGTCGGCCGGGACCGGGACGGCCTGCTGAAGGAGGATCGGACCCGAGTCGACCCCCTCGTCGACGAAGTGGACGGTCACGCCGGTCACCTTGACTCCGTGGTCGAGCGCCTGCTCGATGGCGTCGAGGCCCGGAAACGACGGCAGCAGCGCCGGATGGACGTTGATCATGCGGTCGCGAAACCGCGCCACGAACGACGCCGAGAGCAGCTCCATGTAGCCGGCGAGAACGACCAGGCCCAGATCTCGCTGCTCAAGCCAGTCCGCCATCGCCGCGTCGCGCTGCTCGCGGCCGCCGAACTCCTCGCGCTCGAACACTCCCGTCTCGATCCCCGCATCGGCGGCGCGCCGCAAGGCGAGCGCGCTGGGCTTGTTCGACGCGACGCACGCGACCTCGATCCCGTCGCGGCCGTGGACCTGGTCGAGGATCGCCTGGAGGTTCGTCCCGGTCCCCGAGGCGAGAACCGCCACCCGGAAGGGGCTCATTCGACGACGATCTGCGGCGACACCGAACTCGTCAGCGCGTGATGGAGTGAGGCCGCATCCTGCATGCTAGGCTGCCGCGCAGCGTATGGTCTACGGGTGGAGGGGTGCATGTGCTCGAGCGATGACGGGGATCGGCTGAGCCTAGGGCTTCGGCCGCGTTCGCGATGAGCCAAAGGCAGCGCAGGGCCAAGGCGAAGCGACGCCGACACGCGCAGCCGGCGGACGGGCGAACGCGGCAGCAGCGCGCGCGGATCGGGAGAGCGACGCTCTCCGGCGGCCTCGCCGCCACCGCCGCGGTCGGGCTCGGGACCGGCGCGGAGAGCGCGAGCGCGCAGACCTTCGACGCGGCGCAGGTCAAGGACATCAACAGCGGCGCCGCCGGCAGCTTTACCGGCAAGCTCGCCAACGTAGGCGGAACCCTGTTCTTCGCCGCCGACGACGGCTCGAACGGCCGCGAGCTGTGGAAGTCCGACGGCACCACCGCAGGGACGACGCTGGTAAAGGACATACAGAGCGGAGCGGGGGGCAGCTATCCCGACGACCTCACCAACTTCAACGGCACCCTGTTCTTCGCCGCCGACGACGGCACGAACGGCGTTGAGCTGTGGAAGTCCGACGGCACCACGGCGGGCACGACGCTGGTCAAGGACATCCGGAGCGGGGGGAGCGCCAGCAATCCCCGCTACCTCACCAACCTAGGCGGAACCCTGTTCTTCCAAGCCAACGACGGCACGAGCGGGGGCGAGCTGTGGAAGTCCGACGGCACCACCGCCGGCACGGCGCTGGTGAAGGACATACAGAGCGGCGCCGCCGGCAGCTTTCCCTACTACTTCACCGACGTTAGCGGAAGCCTGTTCTTCGTCGCCGACGACGGCACCAACGGCTACGAGCTGTGGAAGTCCGACGGCACCACGGCGGGCACGACGCTGGTCAAGGACATACAAAGCGGCGCGGCCGGCGGGTATCCCGATTTCCTCACCAACGTAAACGGCACCTTGTTGTTCGAAGCCAACGACGGCACCAATGGCTATGAGCTGTGGAAGTCCGACGGCACCACCGCCGGCACGACCCTGGTCAAGGACATCCAGAGCGGCGCGATCGGCAGCTATCCCTCCCGCCTCACCAACGTCAACGGCACGCTTTTCTTCCGCGCCAACGACGGCACGACCGGGCCTGAGCTTTGGAAGTCCGACGGCACCACCGCGGGCACGACGCTGTTCAAGGACATACGAAGCGGAGCGTTGGGCAGCTCCCTGTCCAACCTCACGAACGTAAGCGGGGCCCTGTTCTTCCGCGCCAGCGACGGCACGAGCGGCGTTGAGCTGTGGAAGTCCGATGGCACCACCGCGGGCACGACGCTGGTGAAGGACATACAGAGCGGCGCCGGTAACAGCTTTCCCGACCTCTTCACCATCGCAAGCGGAACCCTGTTCTTCCGCGCCAACGACGGCACCAACGGCTACGAGCTGTGGAAGTCCGATGGCACCACCGCGGGCACCACGCTGGTCAAGGACATAAACAGCGGAGCGGTCGGCAGCTATCCCGCCTACCTCACCAACGTAAACGGAACCCTGTTCTTCCGCGCCAACGACGGGACGACTGGCGATGAGCTGTGGAAGACGTTCGTGCCCGTCGCGCCGCCGCCGGGCGGTGGAGAGCAGCCGGGTCCCGAGCAGCCGGGCGACACGACGCCACCGGACACCACGATCACCAAGAAGCCAAAGGACAAGACGAAGAAGAAGACCGCCAGCTTCGAGTTCACCTCGAGCGAGGCCGGCTCGACGTTCGAGTGCTCGCTCGACGACAAGGCCTTTGCGCCCTGCACCTCTCCGGACACCGTCAAGGTAAAGAAGGGCAAGCACAGCTTCGAGGTCCGCGCCAAGGACGCCGCCGGCAACGTCGATCCCACGCCCGCCAGCGACAGCTGGAAGGTCAAGAAGAAGAAGAAGTAGACGCGAAGGCGCGCATCTTGTCCAAGGCGCCGCTGGCGATCGGCCTGAGGTCTCCCTCCGCCACTCCGACCCGGCGCGCGACCTCCGGCTCGCCGAGTCCGAGCGCCAGCAGCAGTCGCATCACCTCGCGCTCGAGGTCGGAGAGCCCCGCCCTCGCCGCCGCGTCGCCGCCCTGGTACATCCGCATCCCGACGATCTTTCCACCGGCCAGCGTCCAAACGTGGACGTCGACCCCGCCCTGCACCTGGGCGCCGCTCTCTCGCCCGCGACCGGCCAGGCGGACCAGCGCCACAACCGTGTCGCCGGCATCGAGGAGCTCGACCGGCTCCGCCCAGAGCTCTCCCCACACCTCGCGAAACTCGGCGAAGAACCGCTCGACCTCGTCGCGTCCGCGATACGGGCCTGGCTCGGGAAGCTGGTCGTGGCCGTAAAACGTGAAGTCGGGATCAATCTCCTCGAGCGCGAAGGGATCGCCGCGATTCCACGCCGCATACCCGCGCCGTACGAGATCTACGTTCTCGCTTGCCACCGAGGGGACTATGCCGCAGCGTTTAGCGGTTGGCCGGCACGATCGCGAGATCCTCGAGCGCGAACTTTCCGTTGGCGCCGTCGGGGTCTCCGAGCGGGTAGCTGCCGGTGAAGCAGGCGTCGCAGTGGTGCTCCGCCGGGGTGCCGACCGCCTCGTACACGCCCTCCATCGAGAGATAGGCGAGCGAGTCGGCTCCCAGTTCGGCGGCGACCTCCTCCACGCTGCGGTCGTGGGCGATCATCTCCTCGCGCGTGGACATGTCGATCCCGTAGTGGCAGGGGTGGCGGATCGGGGGCGCCGAGATCCGCAGGTGGACCTCTTTCGCGCCGGCGTCGCGCAGCATCCCGACGATCTGGCGCGTCGTGTTCCCGCGCACGATCGAGTCGTCGACGACGACGACGCGCTTTCCGGCGACGATCTCGGGCAGCGGGTTGAACTTCATCCGCAGCCCGTGCTTGCGCAGCTCCTGGCCCGGCTGGATGAAGGTCCGCGCGACGTAGCGGTTCTTGATCAGCCCGTCGTCCTGGACGATCCCGGAGGCGCGAGCGAAGCCGTTGGCTGCCGGGTTGCCCGAGTCCGGCACCGAGATCACCAGGTCGGCCTCGACCGGCGCTTCGTCCCAGAGGATCTCGCCCATCCTGCCGCGGACCTGCTGCAGGACCCTGCCCTCGAGCCGGGTGTCGGGGCGGGAGAAATAGATGTGCTCGAACACGCAGCACGCCGGCGTCTCGGACTTGACCGCCTGGCGCACCTCGAGCCCGCGCTCGGTCAGCGAGACGAGCTCTCCCGGCGCGATCTCGCGCAGCTGCTTGGCGCCGATGATGTCGAAGGCGCAGCTCTCCGAGGCGACCACGTAGCGGTCCCCCATCTGGCCCAGCGACAGCGGGCGAACGCCGTGCGGGTCGCGGAACGCGACCACGGCGTGCTTGGTCATCACCACCGTCGAGTAGGCGCCCTCGAGGCGCGGCATCGTCTCGGCCACCGCGTCCTCGATCGTCTTGCCCTCGTGCGTGGACAGCAGCGCGGCGATGATCTCGGAGTCCGAGGTTCCCCGGAACTCGACGCCCGCCTGGCGCAGCCCGTTGTAGAGCTCGACGGCGTTGGTCAGGTTGCCGTTGTGGGCCAGCGCCACCTCGCGGCCGTCGGAGCGCCACACCGGCTGGGCGTTCTCCCACGCCCCGCCGCCCGTGGTCGAGTAGCGGACGTGGCCGATCGCCATGTCGCCCTCCAGCGCCGCCAGCTTCTCCTCGTTGAAGACCTGCGAGACGAGCCCGAGGTCGCGAAGCGTCGTGATGTGGCCGCCCTCGCAGGTTGCGATGCCCGCGGACTCCTGGCCGCGGTGCTGGAGCGCGTACAGCCCGAAGTATGCGAGTCGGGCGACGTCGTGGCCAGGCGCGTAAACGCCGAAGACGCCGCACTCATCACGAGGTCCGTCGCGGTCCGAGATAGGCCGCTCCATCACGGTTTTCCTAGGCTCAGCTGCCCTAGAGGAGTGCTTGGAAGCAGGCGGAGCGCCTGCATAGGAAGCCTAGCAACGGCGGCGGCGCGGCCGTCCGGCCCCCGCGAAGCGCAGCCTGGTTCGGCTTCTGCGCTTTGGCCTGAGCGCTAGAGTGCGCCCCGGAGACGTGATTGCGAAGGAGGCGAGCATGCGGGTGAAGCCGGTTGTGATTGGGGTCCTTGCGGTTGTGCTGTCGGTAGCGCTGATCGGGTTCGGCGCCGGGTGCGGAGGCGACGACGACGAGGACACAACCGCGGCCACGACCTCGACGACCGAAGCCGCCGGCGGTGGCGGTGGCGGTGCCACCACCCAGGTCGGCATGACCGAGTACTCGTTCGAACCCAACGACCTTACGGTCAACGCCGGCGACACGATCTCGCTGAGCAACGATGGCAAGATCCCCCACAACTTCACGATCGTCGAGGGCGACAACCCGACCGCCAACAGCGCGGAGCTCGCGGCGAGCGACGACATCGCGCCGGGCGACAGCGGCGAGCTCGTGGTCGACGTCGAGCCGGGGGAGTACAGCTTCCTGTGCACGATCTCGGGCCATGCCGAGCAGGGCATGACGGGGACGATCACGGTCAAGTAGGGGCCGCCGCCCCACCCATCGAGCAATCCCCGCTGAATCAGACGGGCGCTGCCGCGAGGCGGTCGCCGAGCGAGCGCCACGCGCGCTCGGCGTCGTCGACGGGTACCGAGATCGAGGCCTCGGCAGCCGAGATCTCGACGCGGTCTCCGCCCGCCGTGCCGATCACGATCACGTCGACGCCGCCGCTCTCCGCGGCCAGCGCGGCGAGCGACCCCTGCCTGCCCGCGACCACGACGCCCCCGGGCCCCTCCCCGAACAACCACGTCTCGCCCGAGCCTCCGCGCAGCTCGACGAGCGGATCGAGGTCGACCGTGGCCCCGACCCCGCCGGCGATCGCGCACTCGGCGAGCGCGCACGCCAATCCCCCGTCGCTCGCGTCGTGGGCGGCGGCGATCCGCCCCGAGCGAACCCCCTCGCGGACCACGTCGATCGCCGCCCTGACCGCGCCGATGTCGACACCGGGCAGTCCGGGGCCGAGGTCGCCGCGCAGCTTGGCCAGCTCGGAGCCGGCGAGCGACGGGGCGAACGGCCCCACGAGCGCGATCGCGTCGCCTGCCTGAAGCGCGGCCGACGCGGCCAGCTCCGGCTCGAGCAGCTCACCGACCATGCCGACGACCGGGGTGGGGTAGATCGGCCCCGCGTCGGTCTCGTTGTAGAGCGAGACGTTGCCGCCGACGACCGGGACGTCGAGCGCGAGGCACGCGTCCGCGAGCCCCTCGACCGAGCGCGCGAGCTGCCACGCGACATTGGGCTTCTCGGGGTTTCCGAAGTTGAGGCAGTTGGTCAGGCCGAGCGGCTCGGCCCCGACGCAGGCGAGGTTTGCGGCGCACTCGAGCACCGCCTCGACCGTCCCGCGGTAGGGGTCGCAGGCGACGCGCCGGCCGTTGCCGTCGATCGAGACCGCGATCGCACCGCTTGCTTCCAGCATCCGCAGCACCGCGGCGTCGGCGGCCTCGGGGCGGCGCACCGTGCGCGACCCGACCACCGAGTCGTACTGCTCGAAGGCCCAGCGCTTCGAGGCGACGCTCGGCGAGGCGAGCAGCGCCAGAAGCACGCTGCCCGGCTCGTCGGCGCCGGCGGCGGCGCCGACGGCGGCGGCGGCGTCAGCGATGCGATCGGCGAGCGAGTCGACGTTCGGGTACATCCAACCGTTGGGCTCGGCGGGCTCTAGGTCGTAGAGCGGGCAGCCGTCGACCAGCGCCTCCACCGGCATGTCGCCCACCACGTCGCCGCCGCGCTTGACCACGATCCGCCGCGCGTCGGTGACCTCGCCGATCACCGCCGCGCCGGTCTGCCAGCGCTCACACAGCGCCAGCACATCGTCGAGCCGCTGCGGCTCGACCACGGCGAGCATCCGCTCCTGCGACTCGGAGACCATGACCTCGAACGGCTCGAGGTCGGGGTTGCGCAGCGGTACCCGCGTCACGTCGATCTCGATCCCGACGCCGCCCTTCGACGCCATCTCGGCGCTCGACGAGGTCAGCCCCGCCGCGCCGAGGTCCTGGAGCGCGACCAGCAGCTCGGCCTCGAGCAGCTCGAGGCAGCACTCGAGCAGCTTGGACTCCTCGAACGGGTCGCCGATCTGGACGCTGGGCCGCTTCTCCTCGCCGGCCTCGAGCTCTGCCGAGGCGAGCACCGATGCGCCGCCGATCCCGTCGCGCCCGGTCGACGCGCCGAGCAGCACGAGGCGGTTGCCGACCCCGGCGGCCGCCGAGCGCACCATGCGGTCGGCGCGCGCCACCCCGACGCACATCGCGTTGACGAGGCAGTTATGCTCGTAGGGCGCCTCGAAGTAGACCTCGCCGCCGACGGTGGGGACCCCGATCGAGTTGCCGTAGTGGCCGATCCCGGCGACCACGTGGTCGAACAGGTAGCGCGTGCGCTCCGAGTCGAGCTCGCCGAAGCGCAGCGAGTCGAGCACCGCGATCGGGCGCGCCCCGAGCGCGAAGACGTCACGCAGGATCCCGCCGACCCCGGTTGCGGCGCCCTGGAACGGCTCGACGGCGCTGGGATGGTTGTGCGACTCGACCTTGAACGCGACCGCGAGGCCGTCGCCGACCGAGACCGCACCGGCGTTCTCTCCAGGGCCCAACAGCACCCGTTCGCCCTCGGTGGGCAGCTTGGCGAGCAGCTTGCGCGAGTGCTTGTAGGCGCAGTGCTCGGACCACAGCAGCGAGAACATCGCAAGCTCGAGGTCGTTGGGCTCGCGCCCGAGCTGTTCGCGGATCAGCTCGAACTCGGAGTCGGTCAGGCCCAGCTCGCGGTGCTTCATCGCACCCGAGCGGGCTCGGGCGTGGGCTCGGCCGGCTCACCGACCTCGTAGCCCAGCTCGACGAGCAGGTCGCCGGCGACGCTCTCGTACAGAGCGCGATCCTCGGGGCTCATCTCGGTACGCCACCGCCCGATCCTTCTCGGGTCCGGCGGCTGCTTGGCCATCGCGTGGCTCGCCATCCGCGCCGCGGCGGGCTGGTCGCCGCGCGATGCCTTGCGCGGCAAGTCGCGGGCCTTCTCCCGCAACCGCTCCTCGGCGCGTTCGTGATAGTCGAGCATCGCCGGGTCCCACGGCAGCTCGAGGAAGTCGGCGACGCGGCGCAGCGCCGGCTCGGTCTCCGTGACGAGGTCCTCGTACTTCAGCTCCATGTAGTGGTCGACCAGCGCCCCCTGCTCGCGCGCGATCGTGACGCGCTCGACCCACAGCTCGGCCGCCTCGGTGATGCTCTGCGGGCCCCAGTTCATTGGCAGCACCGACAACGCCACATCGCGCCCGTCGCGGATCAGGTGGATGAAGCGCGCCTCGGGCAGCACCCACTCGATGCGGCGCATGTAGCGCAGGTATCCGGGCGTCTTGTCGCCCCAGCGCGACTTGCCCTGCTTTTCGGCGTAGAGGCCGTAGAACGCGCGCAGCCCGTCGGAGAGGTTGAACGGCTCGACCGCGTCGAGCCTTTCGCGCAGGTCGTCGGGATCGAGGCGGAAGTCGCCCCAGCGCTTGTGGGTGATGATCGTGTCGGCGACCAGCTCGGGCGTCAGACGGCGGCGTTCCCCGCGCTTGACGAGCTTGTGGAAGAAGTGAGTCTCGGAGGGGATCCCGACGTCGGGGTGGGCGTCGAGCATCAGCCGCAGCAGCGTCGTCCCCGACCGCGTCGCGCCGACCACGAACGGGGCCGGCGGCCCGGGGTCGCTGCGGCCGCGCAGCTGTCGCTTGAGCCGCAGGCGCTTGACGAAGCGCATGCTGGAGGGGTTGAGCTTCACGGCTGCGTCTTACTCCCGGCGGCGCCGGCCGGAACGCCGACCCCGCGCTCGATCAGCCTGCCGAGATCGTCCATGGTCCGCGACCACGACAGCCGCTCGCGGACCTCGAGCGCTCCCTCCGAGAGCCCGGCGCGAAACTCGTCGTCCGCGACGCGGTCGATCGCGCGCGCCATGTGGTCGACGTCGGGGGTCCACGCGGTGATCCCGGATCGCGCCGTCCCGTCGGGGCGCGAGGCGACCAGCAGCCCGTTGAGCCCGTCGACCACGATCTCGTTCATCGGCGGGTCGTCGTTGGTGACGATCGGCATCCCGAACGCCGTCGCCTCGTAGAGCGGCAGGCCGAGGCCCTCCCAGCGCGCCGGCGCCAGGCAGACGTCGCAGTTCGCGAACGTTTGCAGGTGCTCGGCGGTGGGCTGGTCTGCGAGCAGAAGCTCGATGCGCGAGTCCCTCTTCGATCGCTTGAGGATCGGCTTGAGCTGCTTGCGGTCTACCTGGGCCTTGATCAGCAGCCGCAGCCGCTCGTCGGAGGTCCGGGTGAACGCCTCGACGGCCTCGGCGAGCGGCTTGCGGTGGCCGAGGAAGCCTCCGGGGAAGATCACCCGCACCACCCCGGGGTCGCGGTGCGGCGTGACCGAGGTCATCTCGGGATGGCAGCCCCAGTGGACCCGCACCGCCTCGATCCCCATCGCGGCGTAGCGCTCGTGCTCGGCATCGGTCATCGAGTAGATGACGTCGAAGGCCTCGGTCGCGGGGCCGACGTGCTCCTGCGAGAAGTGCTCCCAGACGAAACGCCCGATCGTGCGCACACCGCTGGCGCGCAGCGCCGAGATCTCGGCGAACTGGTAGTGGTTGTCGAACATCGCCGCGTCGATCGAGTTGCTCTCGGCCCAGCGCAGGTACTCGTCCTCGGGGATCTCGAACGCCGACGCCTCGGTGACGCCCTGCTGGTCCCAGACCCCGTCGCGATCCAGGGCCCCCGGGCGCGGCCCCTTCTCACGCTTGGGGCGCGCGAGCACGAATGTCTCGTGCCCCAGCTCGTCGAGGGCAGAGCGAAGCTGCCGGCCCACGACCGGCTGCCCGCGGTTGAACCACTTGGAGACGATTCCGATCCGCATCAGGGGGTTCTCGTCCGCCGTCCGGGAAGGCGGGCGCTCAGGATGCCAGACGGGTGTGATGGGCGTCGGCGGCGACGGCTCCTCGGCGAGTCGTCAATAGCCGAGTTCATCCAGCAGGTCGCCCGCCTCGGCCTCGAACGCGGCGAGATCCTCGGGCGACATCTCCGTGCGCCAGGCGCCGATGCGCTCGGGGGCCGGCGGCTCGGAGGCGCGGACGTGCGCCGCGATGCGATGCTCGGCGTCAAGCTCGTGGCGCCCGCGCCTGGCCGGCAGGGCGCGGTCGATCTCGTCGAGGCGCTCACCGGCGTGCTCGTGGTAGGCGAGCATCGCGGGGTCGAAGCGCAGCTCGACGAAATCGCACACGGCGCGCAGCGTCGAGTCGGTGTCGGTGACGAGGTCCTCGTGGCGGATCTCGATGTAGTGGTTGACCGTGGCCGAGCGATTGCGGGTCGCGATCACGCGGCGCTTCCAGCGCCTCGCGGCGAGCCCGACCGGCTTCTGCCGCCGCGACTTGCGCGCCCTGGAGAGGACGACGTCGCGGCCGTCGCGGATCAGGTGGATGAAGCGCGCCTCGGGCAGGGCGCGCTGGATGCGCCGCATCTTGGTCGCGTAGCCGGGGGTCTTGTCGCCCCACCGGGGCTTGCCCTGCTTCTCGGCGTAGAGCTCGAAGAACGCGCGGATCGCGGGCCCGGCCTCTAGCGGGTCGATCGCGCGCAGGCGCTCGAGCAGCTCCTCCTCGGCGAGCCCGAAGTCGGACCAGCGCCGGTGGCCTGTGATCGCCTCGGCGACGCGATCCGCCGAGGCGCCCTTGCGGCACGCCCTGATCACGGCCGGGATGAAGTGGGTCTCGGGCGGAATCGCCAGCTCGGGGTGGGCGTCGAGCATCAGGCGCAGCAGCGTCGTGCCGGAGCGCGGCACGCCGACCACGAACGGGGCGGGGAGCCTCTCCCTGCCGGCGCTCATCCGGTGGCGGCGTCGAGCAGCTTGCCGAGGTCCTCGACGGTTCGCGACCACGACAACCGCTCACGGACCTCCATCGCTCCCTCGGACAGCTTGGCGCGCAGCGCGTCGTCGCAGATCGCCTCGATCGCGCGCGCCATGTCGTCGACGTCAGGGGCCTTGGCCTCGATCCCCGAGCGCGTCGTGCCGTCAGGGTGCGAGGCGATCAGGATGCCGTTTAGCCCGTCGGTGACGATCTCGTTCATCGGCGGGTCGTCGTTGGTGATGATGGGCATCCCGAACGCGGTCGCCTCGTAGAGCGGCAGGCCGAGGCCCTCCCAGCGCGACGGGGTCAGGCAGACGTCGCAGTTCGCGAAGCTCTGAAGGTGCTGTGCCGTCGGCTGGTCTTCGAGCGCGACCTCGATGCGGGGGTCGCGCTTCGCCGCCTTCTCGAGCTTTCCGGCCTTGCGCTTGACCTGGCCGCGTAACAGCAGGCGCAGCCGTGGGTCGCGGACGTGGTCGAACGCCTCCAGCGCCTCGTCGAGCGGCTTTCGACGCCCCATGAAGCTGCCCGGCCACACGAGCGTCACCCGATCGGGGTCGCGATGCGGCTCGATCGCGAGCAGCTCGGGGTGGCAGCCGAAGCGGACGCGCACCGCCTCGACTCCGAGTCCCCGGTAGCGCTCCCGCTCCGCGTCCGTGACCGCGTAGATCACGTCGAAGGCGTCGTTCGCGGGCCCGACGTCCTCGGGCGAGAAATGCTCCCAGACGAAGCGGCCGACCGTCCGCACACCGTTGGCGCGCAGGCCGTCGCGGATCTCGTCGAACTCGTAGGCGTTGTCGAAGAACGCCGCGTCGAGGCCGTTGTCCGAGGCCCAGCGCGCGTACTCCTGGGTGGGGACCTCCTGCTGCGAGGCGTGGGTGACCCCGGGCTGATCCCAGATCGGGTCGTAGGTGTCCGAGCCGCCGGCCCGCGGCCCCTTGCCCGGCCGGGCGAGGACGAAGGTCTCGTGGCCCAGCTCCTCGAACGCGGAGCGGAAGTAGCGCGCGACCGTCGCCTGGCCGCTGGAGAACCACTTGGTGACGAGCCCGATCCTCATCTACCCAGCTCCTGGATGTGCGGCGCGCGGGCTCAGGAGCCGGCGGCGGTCGCGACGGACTCGCCGGTCCTGTAGCCAAGCTCGTCGAGCAGGTCGCCCGCAACCTGCTCGAACGCGACGCGGTCCGCCTCGCTCATCTGCTCGCGCCAGCGGTCGACGCGGTCCTTCTTCGGCGGCTCCTTGGTCAGGGCGTGGATCTTGAGCCGGTGGTCCTGCTCGAGCTGGGGCCGCTTCTCCGTCGCCGGCAGCTCTCGCGCCATCTCCTCGAGGCGCTCCGCCGCGCGCTCGTGATAGTCGAGCATTCCCGGATCCCATTCGAGCTCGAGGAAGTCGGTGATCCGCCGCAGCGTCGGCTCGGTGTCGAGCACCAGGTCCTCGTAGCGGGCCTCGATGTAGTGGTCGACCTTGCGGCTCTGCTTGCGAGCCTTGGTGATCCGCCGCTTCCAGCGCTTTGCGACCTGGCCCGCGGTGAGCGGCTTCTTGGCGCGATCCATCGCCGACAACGCGACGTCGCGGCCGTCGCGGATCAGGTGGACGAAGTGAGCCTCTGGCAGCGCGTCCTGGATCTCGATCATGTTGGTCGCGTAGCCGGGCGTCTTCTCGCCCCAGCGAGGCTTGCCGGCGCGCTCCGCGTAGAGGCCGTAGAACGCGCGCAGCGCGTCGCCCGCGCTCAGCGGGTCGAGGGCGCGCAGGCGCTCCAGCACCTCGTCGGCGCCGAGGTTGAAATCCCCCCACTCGCGATGCGAGGTCATCACCTCGACGACCTGCTCGGGCGGAGCCCCGTCCTCGCACGCCTGGATGACGTCGGGGACGAAGTGCGTCTCGGGCGGGATCGTCAGCTCCGGGTGTGCGTCGAGCATCATCCGCAGCAGGGTCGTTCCGGACCGGTTCGCCCCGACGATGAACGGGGCGGGGGGCCGGCCGGCGGCGTCGTCTCGCCGTCGCAGGCTGGGCAGGCGCATCGGGGTCAGGATGCCAGAGGTCCGGCCGGCGACGCGGTCTCGTAATTCAGCTCGGCGAGCAGTTCGCCGGCGACCTCCTCGAACTCCGCGACATCGGAGGCGCTCATCTCCTCGCGCCATGTGGCGACGCGCTCCTTCTGCGGCGGCTCCTTGAGCAGCGCGTGGGCCTGAAGGCGCTCCTCGCCCGGGCGGTGCGGCCGGCCCTGCTCGGCGGGCAGGTCGCGCGCCATCTCCTTGAGCCGTTCCTCGGCGCGCCGGTGGTAGTCGAGCATCACGGCGTCGTACGGCAGCTCGATGAAC
>DASPWW010000188.1:0-35236 GCA_035637595.1 Solirubrobacterales bacterium
GCCCACGTCGTCGCCCAGCGCAGCTTCTATGCGTCGACCTGGAAGTCGACGGATTTCGTCGTCGGCCCCGTCGGCGGCGGCTTCGAGAGCTTCTTCGTGCTGCGCGCGGCCGCCTCTCCCGAGAGCTTTGGACTCGGCTTCGACCTGCCCACCGGCGCCGAGCTCGTCGCGCAGGGACGGGGCGCTGCGATCGTGCGCGACGGCGAGGTGCTCGCCGAGATCGCCCCGCCCGCGGCCTCAGACGCCGACGGCGTCGCGGTCCCGGTCTCCTACTCGGTCGAGGGCGACACCCTGGTCACCCGGGTCTCTCACCGCGCGGGCGACTGGAAGTTCCCGATAACAGTGGACCCGACCCTGACCGAGAGCTACAGCACTCCCTCCGACTTCAGCGAGTGGACCTATTCCGAAAACGACCCCGACTACATTGAGTACCGACAGCCAACCTCGGGCGGTCTCTACGTCCTCGGCGGCACGCCGTGGAACCCGTGGGCGAACTACGGCTACCTCGCGTTCGGCTCCTGGGCCTTCAACGCCCCCGGCACCCAGTCGCGGATCTACAAGGCGACGTTTTCGAGCCTCTACGCGGCGAGCCCGCTCGGCGGCCCCTACAGCCAGCCTTTCCACTGGATCATGGAGGGGATGGTCAACGCCTCGAGCCAGTGGGAGAACGGGATCACGAGCGCCTACGGCGCTGCCTCGCCGATCGTCTTCGGCGGAAGCGGGCCCAACAACTGGTCCACCGACCATTGCCTCGACGCCCAGGCCCCCTACTGCCGCGACTTCGCGGGCACCAACGACAACTCGGCTGTGCTGATGAGCTTCGCCAACCCCGGCGGCTACGCCGAGACCTACCAGCCCTACTACGGGGGGTTCTACACTTTCATGGGCAGCGCCTCGGTTTCGATCGCCGACACCATCAACCCGACGATGGGCACCCTGACCCACGCTTACACCGACTCCACCGGCACCCACCAAGGCCTTCCCTCGGGCTGGGTCGGAGGCGATGTCGCCCTTACGCTTCAATCCCAGGCCCAGGACCTCGGCCTGGGCATCAAGACCTTCATGCTCAACGTCCCCGGCCTTCCCCTGCAGACGCGCACCGTCACCTGCGCCGGCGACCACTCAGACCGCTGCCCCAACACGGGGATGTACTCCTCGCATACCACCCAGACGCAGAATCCCGACGACTACACGACCGGCGACAGCTTCAATTACAGCACCACGGACGCGCCCGCCGGGCAGCCGAAGATCCCCGAAGGCGACAACACGCTCAAGGCCTCGGCGACTGATGCGCTGAGCAATACTTCCCCGGACACGCCGAGTTCTCAGTGGCACCTCAAGGTGGACCGCTCCGCGCCAGAGGTCACGATTTCGGGTCCGCTTGCCGACGCCTCAGGGCCAAACAAGCCGCTGCTCGAAGAGGAGACCTATCGGCTGGATATCGACGCGGCTGACGGTGTGCCGGGTGGCTCGAACGCTCAAAAGCGTTCGGGTGTCAAGAGCGTGAATGTCTTCGTCGACGGTGAGCTCGCGTACTCATTCCCGCCGCAGTCCTGCCCCCAGGGGAGCTGTGGATTCGAGGACGAGTGGACCTTCCACACCGGGGAGTACGCGTTCGGTCAACACACGGTCTCCGTCGTCGCCAACGACCAACTTGACCATGCCAGTGATCCTAACCAGGCCAGCCTGACCTTTACGACGGGCTCAACAGATGACGACCCGCCACTGGTTACAATCGAAGCCGGTCCGCCCGACGCTCAAGGGAACTATCAGCTCGATGTCGAGGCCACCGACCAAGGCGGCTCCGGAGTGACGCACATGGAAGTCTACGTCGATGACACCCTGGTTCAGAGCTTCGATCAGGAGTGCCCGAATGGCGGCTGCCCAATGTCACCGCCTCCACTGCAGATGTCTGGGTCGCAATCCCCGGATGATCACGAGATCATCGTCTTCGCTGATGACCGCGTCGGCAACGGCGAGACGGACTCGATCGGCCGGGTCGTCTCACGGTTCGAGTTCGAGGGCTACAACGACGATTTCACGGCCAATCTGGTCAACGAGGCCAATGCCGGCAATGCCGACATCATCCGCATGCCCATCGACTGGTGCAGCATCCAGCGATTTCATCAGGGGGACCCACCTGAACAGTGGGACTGGCAGACCTATGACGACACCTTCGCTGCAATTCGCGCGATCAATGTCGGGGTCACTGACCCGATGGCGGCATCTGTCCGGGTTCTGGCAGTCGCCCAGGATTCGCCTCCGTTTGCGAACTCAGCGGGCGATCCATGTATCCAAAAGCCCGTGACCCCGCCCGATCCCGACTTTGAGGACGAATGGAGAACCTTTGTCGGTGCCTTCATGGCTAGATATGCCGTCGACCCGACCAATGGGCTGGTTGCTCTTGAGGCCTGGAACGAGCCGAACTTGCCAGGCTTCTGGGGCAGCCCCAACCCCCAGGGCTTTGTCCCCGAGCCGGGCCGCTTTGCGCACCTCGTCAACATCGCTAGCGCTGCGGCGAGCAGCTTTAACATCCTCACGATCCCCGGTGGATTATCCCCGCGCCCGACTGGGCAGAACGAGTGGCATCCGTTGACTTACGCACCTAACTTCATCCGCGCCGCGTACGCGAGCCCTGACACTGGGGATCCTGAGAAGATTCGGGCAACGGCCGTCGAAACGACCAGTATTCACCTCTACGCTGGGGCCGTGCGCAAAGATTCGAACGCCTTGGACGAGATGAGAAATCAGCTGGCCGCCGTGCGCGCCGGTCTCAATGACACGGGATATGGGTTCATCCCACAGTGGATCACAGAGATTGGCGTTCCTTCAACGCCCGTGCCTCATGTATCCGCGCCGAACTCCAGCGAGCAGCGACAATGCTTCCGGCTGAAGCGCGCCTACTTCTCCTTCGGAAACGACAATCTCCTCACCGCCTTTATCGTTCATCGTCTCCAGGATCAGACGGGCGGGCAAGAACCTCAGGACTACGGCGTGATCGACAAGAACGGTGAGCGCAAGCGAGCCTTCAAGTGGCTACGGGTCCGATTTGGCGCCGGTCGCGGGGGCCCGGAATGCCGACCCCCAAGCTAACGCACGCTGGCGTAGTTCTCGCAACGGCTGCGGCGATTGTCGGCGGAGCGGTTGCCGCTCCCGCCAGTTCCTCACGGGCTCAAACGCTGACCTACACCGGCAAGTTCAATGACTTGGCCAACGCCCGCGCCTTCTTAGAGGTCAAATTCAGGAGCGGCGAGCCACAGCGGGGGAGCTTCTCGGCGAGACATGTCCTCGTCGCCTGTGACACCGGCTTTGAGCGCAGGAACTTTCGCGCGATCAGAGTTCACTTTCATTCAAATAGAAGCTTCGACGCGACCCGCTACACGAACCCCGCGCCTGGACAGGAGCGCTACTACAGGGTCGAGGGGGAGCTGCGTCGCCACGGGCGGGCCGCGGGAGAACTCACCTTTTTCTCCAATTCCGCCGCTTCCGGTGAGCCGGACTGCTCATTCAACACTGGCAGGCTCTTCTGGAAGGGAAGGCGAGACAGGTGACGCTTCGGGCGAAACGTCTCCTAGCGCGGGGGGGGGTCACCGCGGTGGCGCTCATCATGACGATGGCCGCGCTTGGGGCAACCGCTAAGCCTCCAAGAGTGCCGCTTCCCGCGGAGTACCGAGGCGTCTTCGTCGAGGATCCTATGGCGGCGATCCGATTTACGATCGAGCAGATCCCGGGGCAAGGGCGCGTCGTGACCTTCTACGCCGAGAACGTCCTTCGACACTGCGACAACGGCACCGACGAGCGCCTCACGTTCAATCCGGTGACGTTTCGCCTGAGGCGAGACCAATCATTCGCCGGGGTGCGCTACGCCAGCACGGATGAGTACCAGGTCTTCTACGAGGTCAACGGGCGGCTCCTCTCCGATGGCCACGCCAAGGGCCACATCATCGAGTACGAAGACGCTATTGCTAACCCCTCACTGCCGACGCAACCCGACTGCAGCACATTCGGCAAGCGGAACTGGACGGCCGAACGCGTCTACTAATGCCGATATCGAGGGATCTCAGGTCGCAACGACACTCGAGCCGGTGCGCCTCGGTTTGAGGATCGGCGGCACTTCCGTGGCGAGTTCTACTCAATCGACTCGAGCGGAACGGAGAGACTGCTCCAAATCGACGGACGTATCTCAGGGTCCAATCACGCTCGAGGCGGTCTGGTGTACATCGTGGATCCCGTCAACCCTCCCGGGTCCGGTGGGCCTCCAGTTTGCTCGACCCGCGGTCGGAACCTGTGGGAGGCGAAGCGAGTCCGCTAGTAGCCGGAACCCGATAATCGACGCGGCATAGGAACCGGATGCTAATGACCACCCTCAGCGCAGCAAAGCGGCAACTGACCAGCCGCTGCTTGCCTATTGCTTGGGGCTTGCTTGCCGCAATATGCATCCATCCGAGTCCCGCGGATGCCGCTGCTGCTTGTTCCCTTTCCGGCGGCGTCGTTCAAGTCGATGTCACGGGCTCTACAACCGAGGCTAATCCCGAGGCGGTTGGGATTGTGCGAAACGGCAGCGCGATCGAGATCTATGAAGGTGACCTTCCGCCCGGCGCCGGAACGGTGCTCGATTGCGGCGCCGCCCCGACGGTTACGACGACGAATCGGATCGATATTGATGAGACGGGTACCGACCGGGACACGCATTTGACGTTGTCGCTGGCCGGCGGAGGCTTCGAGCCGGGGCTGACGCCGGAGTCATCTGGTGCGTCCGAGATCGAATTCAATATGAGACTCGGAAACGGCTACGACCGCTTCACCCTGCTCGGCTCCGCTACTCAGGACGACGTCATCCGATTTGGTGACGTGCAGGGACGCGAGGGTGCGAACCTGAACGCCGCGTCAGAACCGACGTCACCCGACGGCGACGATGTGACCTTCTTCCCGGGAGGCCAGCCCGGATTCCGCGAGATGAGCTTCGAGGTCCAGACCGATGCCGCCGCGGGCCCATCCGGGGGTGACGACTACTTCTCTGCCTTGGGTGACACACCGGAGTTCGACGGGCCGCTGAGCGCCCCGGTCAGGGTGGACGGCGGACCGGGCGACGATGATCTCGCCGGCGGCGCAGTGGATGCGGTGCTGGACGGAGGGCCCGGGAACGATTACCTTGCAGGGGCTTTCGGCGGTTACAACGTCTACAACGTGTCAGCGGGCAACGATGTCGCATTGGGTCAGCCGGATGCGGAAGACGTAGCCTCATACGCGGACGCTGGTTCGGGTGTGGCTGTCGATCTGCGGATGAGCGGTCCCCAGGACACGGGCGGCGGCGGCGTCGACACGTTGATTGGGATGGACGCAGCGTTCGGTTCGACCAGCGACGACGTGTTGATCGCTTCCGATCAGGCCGACAATCTGTTCGGCGACCCTCCCGGCCCTGGCACGTTCGGAAACGACGTGTTGATCGGGTCCGACAAGCGTGATCAGCTCTTTGGGGGAGGAGGAAACGACGTGTTGATCGGTCAGGGAGGACCCGATTTCCTCGCCGGATTCAGCGGGATCGACACCGCCAGCTACGAGCTTGGCTCTACCGGCCCCGTCCAGGTTGATCTCCGCTCAGCACTGCAATCGACCCAGGCCGCAGGCAATGACGTGTTGGACGGTGTTGAGAACGTGGTCGGCAGCCCGTTCGATGACCTATTGACCGGCAACGATGAAGCGAACCTCATCATCGGGCTTGGGGGCAGCGATTCGATCAACTCGCTTGGCGGCGCCGACACGATCGGCCTACGCGACGGCGAGCGCGACGACGTCACCTGCGGCGATCCCACACCCGGGCCGCCAGGGGACTTCGTGGCGGCCGACTGGCGCGGACTAGACATCATCGCGCCGGATTGCGAGCAGGTTGAGTTCTCCTTCGAGTTGTCGCCGGACACGACGCCACCCGACACGTTCATCGACGAGCACCCGCGAAAGCGGATCCGGAGTGCCCGGGCGAAGTTCGGTTTCAGCTCCTCGGAGGAGCACACGGTCTTCGAATGCAAGATCGATGCGGCCTCCTTCGCCCCCTGCGCCTCGCCGACGAAATACCAGCTCGACCGCGGCAAGCACCGCTTCAAGGTTCGGGCCAAGGATCGAGAGGGAAACCTCGATCCGACGCCCGCGACGTTCCGGTTTCGGGTCCTTCGCTGAGCTGAGGTTCTAACAGGGGTTGCCGCGCGCGCCGGCCACCGCGCAATACGCGGGCTTCGGATTCCCGTCCGAGGCGATGACACCGTAGCTGCGCTCCTTGTCGGACGCGTCCGCACGATCGACGAAGCGGTGAAAGACGACCACGGGAATGTTCTCGACGCGCCGCAACAGGACGTAGATCCGCGCCAGCGCATCCGCCTGCTGGTCGAGGTCATAGCCCTCGTCGTTGGCGACGCCAACTTCCGTCACCCAGATCGGCTTGGCGCCGTCCCCAAAGTCCTCCTTCACGCGGACGTAGTAGTAGAGCTCGGTGCGGATCGCGCCGAGAAAATCCTCGCCGTAGGAGCGAAAGGGATAGGGGTGCGCTCCGATGGCGTCGGCGAGCTGCGGCCCGCCCGCCTCGTACGCCTGGCGTAAGAAGTCTCTCGGCGCATAGCCCACGGAGTCGCTCTGCCCGCTCGGCGCCAGGCCTGCGGTGACCGTAGCCATGCCGGGGTTCGCGGCGCGAATCGCCGGGATCGCCTGCTTGAGCATCTCCGCGTAGGCCTTGGGCTCGGGCTCTGAGCCCCAGAACTTGGCGAGATTCGGCTCGTTCCAGACCTCGACCCCGATTGCCTGGTTGTAGCGCTGGGCCGCCATCGCGGCGAACTGCGCAAACTCGTCGTAATGGTCAGGCGACGGCGCGCCCTCGGACGCGCAGTCCCCCGTCTGCGCCCAGCACGGCGCCGACGTCACGACGATCAATGGTCTGATGCCGCGATCGAGAAGCTGGCCGTAGACGAGGTCGTAGGGAAACCAGAAGAACAGCCCAGGTGTGTTGCTGACGGCGTCCCAGCGCACAGTCAGACGCGCAACCTGGGCGCCGACCCCGGGCAGGTAGTTGATCCGCGGGTTGTGCTGGGCATCGCCGATCCAGTCGTCGTTGAAGCCGAAGACGGGATGGGGTCCGGGCTCGGGCAGCAACGGCACCATCGGCGGGAGTTGATTGACGCATTCGTCGACCCACCACTTCTTCTTCGCAACGATGAACCTGGCCTTGCCGGAGCACGCATATGGAATCTCGCCCGGGAACAGCCCTGCCGCCTCCCAGCGGCAGACATAGGTCCTCGCGTGGCGACGTGGTGCGCAGTGTGAGATCCGGGTGGGCTGGAGGCCTTCCCTCTTTTTCAACTGCGCCCTGAGCGAGCGCTCGAGGTGGTGATCCGAATAGCTCTTGGCCGCGTGCGCGGGAGCCGGCGATCCGAGCAGCAGTCCCAGCACGACGACCCCCAACGTGGTTACCGCCCGCACCAACCCCTTTTCTGCCGCCGTCTGCACCCCGGACGGAATGTAGCGCTCACGCCGACCCCGCAAGCGAGGGCGACCTGCCGCTCGTCCGTGCGTTGGCGTAGAGCTCGCCTTGCGCCGGGCTCGGCTGTCGCTGCTCGACGGGCTTGCTGCCGGCGGCTCAGCCGCCGCTCACGTCGAGGATAGGCACGTCGTATCGGGCAAGCTCGTGGTCCGCCGTCGCGAACGTGAGTGCCTCGGCACGCGCCTGGGCGATGAGCATGCGATCGAAGGGATCTCCGTGATGAAGGGGCAGGCGTCCAGCGCCAATCCCATGGTCGAAGCTGATCGACAGACGCACGAACCCGGCCGCGTCGCAGCCGCCCGGCACGTCCTGTGGGGCCTTGAGCCTCCCCAGAGCCCGCTTGATCTCGATCTCCCAGACCGAGGCCGCGCTCACGAACACCTCGTTCGCCGCATTCGTCACCTCGGCACGCGCCGTGGCGGGCAGCGCTGGACTGTCCTCCAGGGCCCAGATCAAGACGTGGGTGTCGAGCAGCAGCCTCAGTCGCCCTGGCCCTCGAAGTACTTCTGGATCTCCCACGGGAGCGGGTCGTCGAAGTCGTCGCTGATCCAGACCTTGCCCTTCCAGAGCCCCAGCTTGCGCGGCTCGCGCTTCTCCTCGATCGGCGCGAGCTTGGCGAGCGGACGCCCGTTGCGCGCGATCACGATCTCCTCGCCGTTCGCAGCGCGCTCGGCGAGCCGGGAGAGGTGGGTCTTGGCCTCGTGCATGTTGTAGGTCTTCTTCGCCATCGGACTTAGTCCAGCTTAGCAGGCTCGGTGCCTCTGGCATCGCCGGCTGACGGCCAATCGGCGCTCGGTCGCAAGCGCTTATCCTTGCCCTCCCCAAGCGACGAAAGGATTGACTTGGCAACCGCCGAGAAGAGCTACGACATCGCCGACATCGCGCTCGCCGACGCGGGGCAGCAGCGGATCGAGTGGGCCGACCGCCACATGCCGGTGCTGCGCCAGATCCGTGATCGCTTCGAGCGCGACAAGCCTCTTGACGGCGTGCGGATGGCGTGCTGCCTGCACGTCACGACCGAGACCGCCAACCTGACCCGGGCCCTGCTGGCCGGCGGTGCCGACGTCACCCTCTGCGCCTCGAACCCGCTCTCGACCCAGGACGACGTCGCGGCGGCGCTCGTCGATCGCCACGGCGCCCAGGTCTACGCGATCAACGGCGAGGACAACGACACCTACTACCGCCACATCTCCGCCGCCGTCGACGCCCATCCCCAGATCACGATGGACGACGGCGCCGACGTTGTCGGCGTGCTGCACGGCGAGCGCACGGAGCAGCTCTCGGAGGTGCTCGGCGGGACCGAGGAGACGACTACGGGCGTGATCCGGCTCAAGGCGCTCGAGGCCGAGGGCAAGCTCGGCTATCCGATCATGGCCGTCAACGACGCGATCACGAAGCACTTCTTCGACAACCGCTACGGCACCGGCCAGTCGACGCTCGACGGCATCATCCGCGCCACCAACGTCCTGATCGCCGGGCTGCGCCTCGTCGTGATCGGCTACGGGATGTGCGGCAAGGGCGTCGCGATGCGGGCCAAGGGCCACGGCGCGCACGTCATCGTCTGCGAGGTCGACCCGCTGCGGGCGCTCGAGGCGCTGATGGACGGCTTCGAGGTGATGAAGGGCGTCGACGCGGCCGGCGTCGGCGACGTCTTCGTCTCGGTGACCGGCAACCGCGACGCGATCTCGGGCGCGATGTTCGCCGAGATGAAGTCGGGCGCGATCGTCTGCAACTCGGGCCACTTCGACGTCGAGGTCAACAAGGACGAGCTCGACGCGATCACCGAGGAGACGTTCCAGGCGAGGCCGTTCGTGGAGGGCCACCGCACGAAGGACGGGCGCGAGATCTTCCTGCTCGCCGAGGGGCGGCTCGTCAACCTCGCCGCGGCCGAGGGACATCCGGCGGCGGTCATGGACATGAGCTTCGCCAACCAGGCGCTGGCGGCGGAGCACGTGGTCCGCAACCACGCCTCGCTCGAGAAGCGCGTCTACCCGGTGCCCGACGAGATCGATCGCGAGATCGCGCGGCTCAAGCTCGCCTCGCGCGGCGTCGAGATCGACGAGCTGACCGAGATCCAGAAGAAGTACCTCGCGTCCTGGGACCAGGGGACTTAGGCCCCGGCCGGCGACGAACCCGCGGTTGCGATGAAGGCGATGGTGATGGCCGCCGGCGTCGGCACGCGGTTGCGGCCGCTCACCTACGAGATGCCGAAGCCACTCGCGCCGGTCGCCAACCGGCCGATCATGGACCACATCCTCGAGCTGCTGCGCCGCAACGGCGCGACCGAGATCGTCGCCAACCTTTCCTACATGCCGGAGCCGATCCGCGAGCGCTTCGGTGACGGCTCCGACCACGGGGTGTCGATCGAGTGGAGCCACGAGGAGGAGCTGCTGGGGACCGCGGGCGGGGTGCGAAACGTGCGCGAGTTCTTCGGCGACGAGCGATTCCTGGTGATGGCAGCCGACGCGCTCACCGACATCGACCTGACCGAGCTGCGCGAGGCCCACGAGGCCAACGACGGGATCGCGACGCTGGCTGTCAAGCGCGTTTCCGACACGAGCGAGTTCGGCGTAGTGGTCACCGGCGGTGACGGCCGCGTCCAGGGATTTCAGGAGAAGCCCGACCCCGCCGAGGCGCTCTCGGACCTGGCGAGCTGCATGATCTACGTCCTCGAGCCGGCGATCTTCGACTACTTCCCGGACCGGCCCGCGATCGACTTCGCGCTCGACGTCTTTCCCGAGTTGCTCGCCAACGACGTCCCCTTCTACGTCCATCCGACGGACGCGTACTGGAACGACATCGGCTCGCTGGACGAGTACCGCCAAGGGAACTTCGACGCGATCTCGGGCACGGTCGAGGTCTCCCACCCCGGGTCCGAAGTGGCCGAGGGGATCTGGGCCGACGAGGGGACGACGCTTCCCGACGGCGGCGAGGCGGTGGCGCCCGTGCTGATCGGCTCAGGGTGCGAGATCGGCGACGGCGCGCGCCTCGAGGGCCCGCTCGTGATCGGGGACGCGTGCCGGATCGGGGCTGGGTCGCTTCTACGTGAGTGCGTGCTGCTCCCCGAGGTCACGATCCCGCCACGCACCACCGTCGTGGCTGCAATCGCCGCTTCGCGCGGCAGGTGAGCCGCCGCGCCGCGACGGTATGTTTGCCGCGGTGAGCCAACCACGCCAGACCAGGGTCGAGCTCCTATGGTGGAGCGGCTGCCCCTCGTGGGAGCGGGCCCTGTCCGACCTGCGCGAGCAGATGCGCGCCGTGGGCCTGGACCCCGACTCGGTCGAGGTCCGGGAGGTCTCGACGGACGAGCAGGCGGACCACGAGGAATTTGTCGGCTCGCCGACGATCCGGGTCGACGGCGTCGACATCCAGCCGCCGGCCGGCGAGCCATCGGGGCTGACGTGCCGCGTCTACCGGCTGCGCGACGGCCGCACCTCGCCGCTCCCCGACCGCCAGGACGTTCGCGACGCCCTGCAGCGCGCCGCCGCAGGAGTGGGATCGCGATGAGCCCCGAGCGCGACTTCGGGCTCGGCGACGAGGCGCCGCCGCTCGAGCTTCCCGACACCGAGGGGCGGACCCAGTCGCTGGGCGACGGCACTCCGCCCGCCACCGTCGTGTTCTGGACCTGCAACCACTGTCCCTATGCGCTCGCCTGGCACGACCGCCTCGTCGAGGTGGCGCGGGACTACGCCGACCGCGGCGTTCGCTTCCTGGCGGTCAACTCCAACGACGCCGAGCGCTACCCCGCGGACGCCTACGACGCGATGGTCGACCGGGTGGCGAGTGAGGAGTGGCCGTTCCCCTACCTGCATGACGAGTCCCAGGAGGCGGCGCGCGCGTGGGGGGCCGAGACGACGCCGCATCTGTACGTGCTCGACTCCGAGCGGCGCCTGCGCTACGAGGGCGCCCCCGATCCCGACTACCACGATCCCTCGCACCGGGCGGCGTGGCTGCGCGAGGCGCTCGACCAGGTCCTCGCGGGGGAGGAGGTCGAGCGCCCCAAGACCGAGCCGGTGGGCTGCTCGATCAAGTGGAAGCCCTGAAATGACCGAGCGCCGGCGCCTGGTCCGGGTTCCCGCCTCCTCGGCGAACCTGGGGCCCGGATACGACGTCCTCGCGGCGGCCCTGTCGCTGCACCTCGAGCTCGAGGTGACCGAGGCCGGGGAGTTCTCGATCGACGTCGGCGGCAGCGGCGCGCCCAAGACGCGCGACAACCTCTGCGTGCGGGCCTTCGAGCACCTGCATCCGGCGGACGGGCTGCGCTTCGAGATGCGAAGCGAGATCCCGATCGGCGCAGGGCTGGGCTCGAGCGCCGCGGCGATCGTCGCCGGGCTGATGGCGGCCGAGCACCTCTACGAGCTGGCGCTCGACCACGAGGAGCTGCTCGCGATGGCCGTCGACCTCGAGGGACATCCCGACAACGTCGCGGCGGCGCTCTACGGAGGCTTCGTCATCTGCTCCAGCGACGCCGGGGTCCCCCGCGCCACTCGCTTCGACCCGCCCGAGGGCGTCGAGGCCGTGCTCGTGATCCCCGGCGAGCGGGTGCCGACGGCGGATGCGCGCGCCGCGCTGCCGCCGGAGATCCCGCTTGATGACGCGGTCGCGAACGTAGCCGCCGCGGCGGAGCTCGTCCTCGGCATCCAGCGCTCCGACCTCACCCTGATCGGGCGCGGCCTCGCCGACCGCGTCCACCAGCCGCGCCGCGCCGCGCTGTACCCGCGCTCGATGGAGCTGCTCGCCGAGGCCGAGCGGCTGGGCGCGCTCGGGGCGACGATCTCGGGCGCCGGGCCGAGCCTGTTGGTCTGGACGTACTGGCAGAGCACCGGCAAGGTGGTGGAGGCCCTCAAGCAGAAGGTCTCGGACTGGGCGGAGGTGCGGCGGGCGCCGTTCTCCCCGCTGGGGGCCGACGTCCCTGAGCTGTGATCAGTCCAGCAGCCCGACCTGGCGCAAGATCGAGACGGAGTCCGAGTAGACGTCCTTGCGCTTGACGAGCCCGTCGTCGAACGGGATCACGTCCACTCCCCGCCATTCGATCCGCTTGCCGGTCGGCTCGGCGACGAGATCGCCGCGCCGCATGGTGTTTGAGTGCGTCGCGCTCGCCGTCCACTCCTGCGCCACCAGCCCGTCGCGCACGTACAGCCGCCGCGTCTCGAAGCGGATGTCGGGCCAGGTCTCGAAGATCGAGCCAATGTGCTCGCGCACCTCGGCGCCCTGGGCGGACTCGCCCGCGGTGTGGTTGTCGAACACCATGTCGGGGGCGTGCATCTCCATGATCGCGTCGAGGTCGTGGGCGTTCCACGCCGCGTTGTAGCGGTCGATCGTCGCCTCGAGGGCTTCTTGGGAATCCTTCTGGCTCATCGGACCTCCGGGGTCGCGGCAACTGGCTCAGGTGCGAACTCGGCGCGCAGCTCTCTGGTGCGGTCCGCCTGCTCGGACCAGCCGAGCCTGCTCAGCAGCTCGCCGGCAAGATCGACGTAGTCCACGCCGCGCTTCGGGCGGTAGTCGAGGATCGGCACGGCGCGCTCCGCCGACTCCGCGTAGACGATCGACTGCCTGATCACCTCGTCGCAGACGGCGTCGCCGAATCGCTCGCGCAGCGACTCGAGCGTCTGGCGCGCGTGGCGGGTGCGCATGTTGGCGATGTTGAGCACGACCCCGAGCAGCTCGAGCTCGGGGTTGAGGCTCTCGCGCGCCAGGCCGAAGACCTCCATCGCCTGCTCGACGCCCTGGAGCGAGAAGTACTTCGGCTCGGTGGAGAGGATCGCGTGCGTCGCAGCGACGAGGGCGTTGACGGTCAGCAGGCCGAGCGTCGGCGGGCAGTCGATCAGCACGAGGTCGTGGTGGCGCTTTACGTCGCGCAGCGCGTTTCGCAGCGTCATCTCGCGGCCGATCTTCCCCGCGAGCATCAGCTCGGCCTCGGCGAGCCCGAGGTTCGCGGGGATCACCTCCCCGTGGACGGCGTCCGCCGCCCTGGCCTGCCCGGCGAGCACCTCGCCGAGCGTCGGCTGGGCGTCGGGGTCGGCGTCGTAGTAGTCGCTGAGGTTGCCCTGCGGATCGGCGTCGACGGCGAGCACGTCGAGGCCCACGCGCCCGAATACATCGGCCAGCGAGCGGGTAAGAGTGGTCTTCCCCGTGCCGCCCTTCTGGGAGAGGATCGCGATCGTCGCCGACATTGGGCGCGACTATAATCCCCGTTCCGCTATTCCCCGTCGCGCGCCCGCTCGAAGAAGGCGCGGATCCGGAGGTCAGATGCGTTCCCGCTCGTCCCCAAGCCGCTACTCACCCGAGCAGGCGTGGCGGCCCCGCGTGTCACCGCCAAGCGTCGAGGATCGCGATGCGTGCGCGATCTACGCGTCCGTGCGCAAGGACGCGACCCCGAGCCGCGAGCCGGTCGACCTCGCGCTGATCTCGCTTCAGAAGATGCTTCACAGGGCGGGCAACGTCGACGGCGAGGGCGACGGCTGCGGCCTGCTGGTCGACATCCCACGCAAGATCTGGGCCGAGGAGGTGCGCTCGGGAGGACATAGCCCGGCGCTCGCGCTCGATGCCGCGTTCGCGGTCGGACACATCTTCATCGAGCGCTCCCAGGACCTCGAGCGCGGGCTCCACGGCGCCCGCGAGATCCTCGGGCAGGGCGGCTTCCGCATCCTGGCCGAGCGCACGGGTGCGGTCGACCCGGCGGCGCTGGGGCCGACGGCGCGCGAGGAGGAGCCCCACTTCTGGCAGATCGCGGGTCTCGTCCCCGAGCCCGAGCGGCGCGATCGCGTCCTCTTCGACCTCGCGATCGAGCTCGAGCGGCGGCTCGGGTTCACGATCGCCTCGTTCTCGCCGACGACCTGCGTCTACAAGGTGATGGGCGCCCCCAAGGTGCTGGGGTCGTACTTCTCCGAGCTCTCGGACGAGCGCTTCGAGACCGTGGCCTGCTTCGGCCACAACCGCTACTCGACGAACACCTGGCCGTCGTTCAAGCGCGTCCAGCCGTTCTCGGTCCTCGGCCACAACGGCGAGATCAACACGATCGAGCAGCTGCGCCAGGAAGGGCGCATGCTCGGCGTCCCGATCCAGCCCGGCTCCTCGGACTCCCAGGACCTCAACCGCGTGATCGAGACGCTGGTCAACCGCGATCGGCTCAGCCTCGCCGAGGCGATGGAGATGATCGTTCCCCCGATCGTCGACGAGATCCGCGACCTGCCCGACGAGCTTCACTCGTTCTACATGTACCTGCGCCAGGCGATGGGCCCCTACGCGCAGGGCCCGGTCGCCCTGATCTCGCGCCACCACGACGAGTGCGTGTTCTCCGCCGACGCGATGGGGCTGCGCCCGCTGTGGCAGCTCGAGACGAACGAGGACTTCGTGTTCAGCTCCGAGCCCGGCGTCGTCTCGATCTCCGGCCTCGCCTCCGAGCCCAAGCCGCTCGGGCCGGGTGAGAAGTTCATGGTCACGATCGACCGTGAGAAGCGCGCCTCGACCCTGCACACCCACGAGCAGCTGCTGCGGGTCGTCCGCGATCGCTGGGTGAAGCGCACCGGCGCCGCCGAGGTCGCTCCGTACGAGCGCGCGTTGGAGACCGGCGGTCCGCTGGAGGGGCCCGAGATCCCCGGCTACGCCAAGGCCGGCCCCGAGGAGCCGGTCAAGGTCTCCGACCGCATCCTCGCCGGCTTCGGCTGGCAGCGCGAGGACACCAAGCTCGTCCAGCAGATGGCCTCGAACGGCGCCGAGCCGATCGGCTCGCTGGGCTACGACGGGCCGCTCGCGGCGCTGTCGCCCGAGCGCCAGAACCTCGCCGACTACTTCAAGGAGACGGTCGCCGTCGTCACCAACCCGGCGATCGACCGCGAGCGCGAGATCGAGCACTTCTCCACCCGCGCCGTGTTCGGCCGCCGGCCCTTGATCGACGACCCGGCCACCGACACCCGGACTGTCGAGACGTCGTTCCCGGTCATCCTCGGCGGACACCACGAGATCGCGCCGCTGTCCGACGACGTGCTGCGCGAGATCGCCCGCGAGCACCAGACCTACCTGCTCGAGGACCTCTGGGAGCAGTTCCGCGGCCGCGCCGGGGCGCTCGACATCTCGCTGCTCGAGTCGGAGACGACCGCGGGGGCGATCGAACGCCTCAAGCAGGAGGCGGTTCGAAAGGTCGCCGAGGGCGTGGAGCTTCTCGTGCTCACCGACCGCACCGTCTACGAGGGCGATCGCCGCTTCCTCGATCCCCATCTCGCGACCTCCACGGTCGACCAGGCGCTGAAGCAGTTCCGGGTCGACCCGGGCGAGGAGAACCTGCGCCGCCGCTGCTCGCTGCTGCTGCGCTCCGCGGCGATCCGCAACGTCCACGACGTGATGCTCGCGCTCGGTCTCGGGGCCAACGGCGTCTGCCCCTACGTGATGCTCGAGGTCATCTGCGTCGACGACTACCGGCAGGACACCGACAACATCTGCGCGGCGCTGCGCAAGGGGATCGAGAAGGTGATCTCGACGATCGGGATCCACGAGTCGCGCGGCTACGCGCGCCAGTTCTCGTCGATCGGCGTCAAGCCCGAGCTCGCCGAGCTGCTTCAGACGCCGGCGTTCTGCGCCTCGCCGAAGGGCGGCGTCGGGTTCGCGCACCTCGACGCCGAGGCCGACGCGCGCCACCGGATCCTGCGGGGCGACGAGGACGACAAGCCCGCGAAGACCTTCCGCTTCTACCCCAAGGTCTACAAGGCGGCCGTCGCGGCGTCCAACGGCACGGCGAGCTACGAGGACTACTCGCAGAAGGTCCGCGAGCTCGAGCACACCAACCCGATCTCGATGCGGCATATCGTGGCGCTGAAGTCCGATCGCGACGTACCGGTGGATGCGGCGTCGGTCGACGCGAGCGTCGGTCACCACGACTACCCGATCGTGATCTCCTCGATGAGCTTCGGCTCGCAGTCGGAGCCGGCGTTCCGCTCCTACGCCCAGGCGGCGAGGGCGATCAACATCCTCTGCATCAACGGCGAGGGCGGCGAGATCCGCGACATGTACGGCGAGTTCCGCAAGTGGCGCGGCCAGCAGGTCGCCTCGGGGCGCTTCGGCGTCTCGGCCGAGATGATCAACTCCTCCTACGTCGCCGAGATCAAGATCGGCCAGGGGGCAAAGCCCGGCGAGGGCGGCCACCTGCCGGGCAAGAAGGTCTCCGAGAAGGTCGCCGCGGCCCGAAACGCCTCGCCGGGCACCGACCTGATCTCGCCCTCGAACAACCACGACCTCTACTCGATCGAGGACCTCGCCGAGCTGATCGACGAGCTCAAGACCGTCAACCCCGACGTGCGGGTCTCGGTCAAGGTCCCGGTGGTGCCGAACGTCGGCACGATCGGGCTGGGAATCGCGAAGGCCGGCGCCGACATCATCACGCTGTCGGGCTTCGAGGGCGGGACCGGCGCCGCGCGCCAGCACGCGCTGCGCCACGTCGGGCTGCCGTCCGACATCGGAACGCGCGCCGTTCACCGCGCGCTGATGGAGGCGGGGCTGCGCAACCGCGTCGAGATCTGGGCCGACGGCGGCTACCGCCACGCCCACGACATCGTGAAGCTCCACTGCATGGGCGCCAACCGCGTCGCCTTCGGCACCCTTGCGATGGTGTCGCTCGGCTGCACGATCTGCCGCGGCTGCCAGCTCGACACCTGCCACGTCGGGATCGCGACCCAGATCGAGACCACCGAGCAGGCCCAGGAGCACGGCCTCAAGAAGTTCACGCCGCAGGCCGTCGACTCGGCGGCCGAGAACTGCGCCCGCTTCTTCCAGTCGATGGGCGAGGAGGTAAAGGCCGTCGTCGCCGAGCTGGGCTACGAGCGCGCCCAGGACCTGGTGGGGCGCTATGACCTGCTCGAGCAGATCTCCCACGCCGAGCGAATCGACCTCTCCGAGCTGATCACGCCGCTCGAGGAGTACCTCGACCTCGAGCCCGCCGACCTGCCCGTCCCCGAGGAGGAGCTGGTCGAGGCGCGCGCCGAGGCCGGGCTGGTGCGGGCGCGGCCGATCCGCATGGAGCCCAAGCAGGCCTCGTCGCAGATCGCGGGCCTCGCCGCCGAGGTGTGCTCGGGAAGCGCCGTGCGCCAGGAGTTCCCGCGTCCCACCGACGCCCACGACCGCGTCCTCGGAACCGAGCTCGCCGGGGCGCTGGCGCGGGCGCGGATCTACGAGGGCGCGCCCGAGGGAACCGAGCACGACGTGCTCGCCGAGCTGTCGTTCAACGGCGGCTCGGTCGCCGGCCAGGGCTTCGGCGCCTTCAACGCCTACGGCGTCGTCGTCCGCGTCGAGGGCGGCGCCCAGGACGGCGTCGGCAAGACGATGCTCGGCGGCACCGTGTCGATCCTCAAGGGCAAGAACTCCGAGGGCCGGCGGGTCAACGGCTCGGTCGGCAAGTCATTTGCCTACGGCGCCCAGCGCGGCCGGCTGTTCGTCCAGGGATCGGCCGACTCGCGCTTCTGCATCCGGCTGTCGGGCGCCGACGTGGTCCTGGCGGGTGAGCCCGCCGAGCCGCTCGACGACGCGCGCGGCCTGCTCGCCGACCGCGCCAACGCCAAGGGCTTCGCGTTCGAGTACATGACCTCGGGCCGCGCCGTGGTGCTCGGCGACATCGGCCCCTGGGCGTGCTCGGGGATGACCGGCGGGCGCGTCTACGTCCGCGTCAACGAGTGGAACCTCGATCGCGCCGCGATCGAGCGCCGCCTCGGCGAGGGCGCCAAGGTCGAGCTCTCAGAGCTCGACGCCGAGGGCGAGCTCGACGTCCAGGACCTGCTCGACCACTACGCCGCCGAGCTGCGCGCAACCGACCAGGACGAGGAGTCCGAACGCATGCTGACGCTTGCGGCCGCCGCCTCGGACAACTTCCTCATGATCGTCCCGCACAGGGTCCAGGCGGACCCGAGCATCTCGACGGAGTAGGGCACCGGCCGCAAGGGGTGAAGTCGGCCGTCGAGCGCTGGCCGCCGGCACCTGGCCGGTTTTTGCACCGAATACGGGGGTGAATACAGGCCACGTCGCCAAACGCAGAAGCGCCTAGGCGACGCGCTCAACGCAAACGGCCAGCAGGAGCCGGTAGCCACGACTGGACAGGTCTTAATCGAGCCAGCGCAGCGGGGATCGTCGCCGCTTGTGCGTTCCTAGTTGGCGAAGGAGCGCGACGATCAATGCGATTCCGCCCACGAGCAAAAACAAGAGCGCGAGGAAGGCAGGGCCAGCGCGTGTGACTCCGGCGCCCGGTATCGAGGCGGCGACGGCAACCAGGGCACCGCCAACAAGAAGCAGGCCAAATGCCAGCGCGAAAACCATCAACGAAGGCTTATACAGAGAAGGACTAAGCGTGACCCAACTCACACATACCGGGCCGAGGCGCGGCGTAGCGTGCATTCGAGGAAGTCGATGAGCGCGGTTGCGAGTGATACGGGCGGCGACGCGTCGCGCTGGCGCACGCTCACCGGCCTGCTGACGGTCCTTCTCATGCTCCTCGTCGCGCACGACGTCGACCACGTCGTCAACGAGGGCCGGCTTTACGAGCTGCCGGTGGGGTTCTGGATCTTCCTGCCGTTCCAGTACGGAGCTTTCCTCGCCGTCCTGGTCATGGTGCGGCGGCGCGCCCCCAATGCGGCGACGCTGGCCGCGGCGCTCGGAGCGACGACGGTCGTCGGCTTCGCCGTCTCCCATGCGCTGCCGTTCGCCTTCGCCCCCTACGAGGACCCGCCCGCCTTCTCGTGGGTGCTCGTCTACGTGCCGATGGCGGTGGCGGCCGCGGTGTTCGCCGTAGCGCTGCGCCTGCGCTCGGCGACCGGCGCGACGGGCCGTCCCGAAGCGATGCGCGCCTGATCGCATTCGGTGGTCGAGGGAACACTTGACCCCGCTATAGAGGGGGCAACTGTGCACTCGATGCCGGAGCGCGATGCGCTCCGCTTCCGTCGGCTGGACGGCCGCTCAGGCCGAGATTGCCGCGGGGTTGAGCGGCGGGCGGCTCATCGCCGTGTCGACGAGGTGGAGGCGGTAGCGGCCGATCTCGAGCTCGTCGCCGTCGCCGAGTGAGCTCCACTCTTCCCGCTCGCCGTTGACGAACAGGCCGTTGAGGCTGCGGTCGTCGAGCACGCGCAGGTCGCCCGAGTCCGTCTTGACGATCAGCGCGTGCCGCCGCGAGACGGTGGGGTCGTCGAGGCGGATGTCGGCGGTGATGCTGCGCCCGATCCGGGTCCAACCCTCAGGGATCGGGATCGCAGAGACCTCGCCGGCGTCGTCCTCGAAGCACAGGAAATGTCCCTCCGCGGTGAGCTCGCGGCGCAGGCGCCGCAGCCACGCCGGCTCGCCGGGCTCCTGCTCGACCGCGGGCTCCTCGCTCAGCGTCGTCTGCTCGAACAGCGATGCGCGGCGGAATTGCGACCCGCCGCAGGTCGGGCACTCGGGGACCTCGTCGAGGGCGGTCAGCGCGACCTGGAAGCCGCACTCGAGGCAGATGAACGATCCCGTCGCTGCGGCGTTCCCTGTCTCATAGACATTGGGTCCTGCTGCTTCGACTGCCAACGCTCTCCTCCGGGCCGGGCCGGGCCGGAATCCAGCTGGTAACGAGAATAACGTGGCCCTGCCGGCGGTGCGGTTACCCCCACCGGGAAAAGCCGCAAACTGCGGCCGGGAAACTAACGCGGACGCCGCCCGTTGCGTGAATACAATCGCCCACGATCCGATGGGCCCGATCTCCGCGAGCATCGTCGTCGACCAGCCGCGCGAGCGCGTCTTCGACTTCCTGTGCGACCTGGCCAACCGGGAGTCGTTCTCGGACCACTTCATCTCCGAGCTGCGCCTCGAGCGCCTGCCCTCGAGCGGGGTGGGGGCGGCGGCGCGATTTCGCACCGAGCCGCCTTTCACCACGCTGTGGATGGAGACGATCATCGAGGAGGCGGAGCGCCCCCACCGGATCTACGAGCGCGGGCGCGGGGGCCGCATCGACCGCATCCCGGTGTTCACGGTCTGGGAGCTTGTCGGCGAGCCGGGCGGTGCGACGGAGCTGCGGCTGACGTTCTGGACCGAGCCGTCCCACCCGGTCGACCGCGCCCGGGAGCTGTTCGGGGCAACGCGCTGGTATCGCCGCCAGTGGCGCCGCGCGCTGCGGCGTCTCAAGGGGCTTCTCGAGTCCGGCGCGAGCGTCGAGCCCGTGCGCGTCGCGGGCGAGGACCGGATCCCCGCCGCGCCACGCTGAGAAATAGACTGGCGCCGCCGGTGCGGGTGCACCCCAACATCACGCTCACACGCCTGCTCGCCCTCGCCGCGGCGGTCGGCGCGGTGTCGGTGATCGCGGCGGGATGCGGGATCGACGAGAACGAGCGCAGCGTCAAGGAGGGCGAGGCGGTCGAGCTCGGCGATCTGCGCTACAACGTCCAGATCACCCGCTTCCTCAACCCGGACGACCCCGAGGACGTCGCCTACCTCCAGGGCGAGCCCGACCCCGCGCCGGGCAAGGCCTACCTGGGCGTCTTCATGACGATCGAGAACGCAGGCGACGACGCGCAGGACGTGCCCGGCGACTTCAGGGTCGTCGACACGCGCGACGAGACGTACGAGCCGAAGCCCAACGACAGCCCCTATGCGCTCAAGCCCGGAACGTCGATCCCGCCCGACGAGCAGATCCCGGCGCCCGGCACGCCGGCCGCCGCCGGCCCGATCCAGGGGGCGATGTTGCTGTTCGAGGTCGACCAGGGCGTGACCGAGAACCGCCCCCTGGAGCTGGAGATTCCCTCGGCGTCCGGGGACGGGCGCGTCCAGCTGGACATCTAGATGGCAGCGACGCCCGAAACCACCTCGGTCGCGACCTCGACGCGGGCGCTGCAGATACTGCTGGTCGTCGCGGCGATCGCCGCGCTGCTCGTGCTCGTAGGGATCTTCGGGACCGCGGTGTCCGTCGCGGCCCTGGTCGTGATGGTCGTGGTGGCCGTGGTCACGGCACCCGCGGCGCGCGGCCGCGGCGGCGGCTGGTGGCTGCTGCTCGCGGGCGGGACGGCGCTCTCGGTCGGCGGCGCCCTGCTGGCCCAGGTCGCGAACACCCTGGGCGGCCTGCTCGCCGTGATCGGCGGGATGCTCGTCGTGATCGCCGCCGCGGTCGGCTTCCCGACCGGGGAAGAGCAATAGGCCTTCGGGCCCTCTAGCCCAGGAGCTTTGCGGCCAGCACCTGGCGGGCGATCGGCGCCGCGACCTCGCCGCCGTCGCCCTCCGCGTCGACGATCATCACCGCGACGGCGATCTCCGGTGACTCGGCGGGGGCAAAGCACGTGAACCACGCATCGAGCTTCTGCTCCGGCTCCTCGCCCTCGGCCGGAGGCTCCTCCCCCGCCTCGAGGGCGTCGGGCCCCAACTCGGCGGTGCCCGTCTTGCCCGCGACGTGTATGCCGGGCAGAGCCGCAGCCACCCCCGTGCCGCTGTTTACGACCTCGAGCATCAGGTCGCGCAGCGTCGACGCGACCTTCGGCGTCGTGACCCGTACGGGCTGAACGTCGGGACCCAGCTCCGGGTCGGTGACGAGCGGGGTGGGGCTTCGCTCGCCCTCGTTGGCGACCGTCTGCGCGATCGAGGCCATCTCGAGCGGGGTCGCGAGCACCTGGCCCTGGCCGATCGCCGACTCGCCGACCTCGACGTCGGTGTCGAGCGCCTCGGGGATCTCGCTCTCGGGAGGATCGACGACGGCCGTCGCCGCGGCGTCGTAGAGCGCCGGCGGGGCGTTGAACCCGTAGCGCTCCGCCGCGTCGACGAGGGCCTCGCCGCCGACCCTGACTCCGAGCGGGGCGAACACGGTGTTGCACGACTTGGCGAAGCTCTCGACGAAGGTGCCGCCGCACGGTTCGTCGTGGGCGTTGCTGATCTCGCGGCCGATCTCGGAGTTGGCCGTCTCGACCGGGAACGTGTCGTCGAGCTCCACGGCGTCGGCCTCGAGCGCGGCGGTAGTGGTCACGATCTTGAAGGTGGAGCCCGGGGGCTGGGGGGCCGAGAAGGCGATTCCTGAAAGCGCCCTCACCGAGCCGTCGTCGGTGTCGAGCACGGCGACGCCCCCGAAGCGGTCGCCCAGCGCGGTGACCGCGATCTCCTGGAGCGCGGGGTCGATCGACGTGTGAACCGGCTCGCCCGGACGGGGTTCGCCGCTCGCCAGCACGCGACTATCGCCGCCGTCGCCCTTGTCGCTGACGGCGAGCAGCTCGCCGCCCGGCTGTCCGGCGAGCCTCAGGTTGAAGGCCTGCTCCAGCCCGCTCACCCCGGTCGCGGAGCCCTCGGGGAAGCCAAACGCGGCGAGCTCCTCGGCCTGAGCGCGCTTCGGTGTGCCGACCACGCCCGCGACGTTGGTCGCCGCGACTCCGAGCGGCGAGCTGCGCGCCGCGGGCGGTCCCTCGGCCAGCGGGGTTTCGTCGCGCGCCAGGATCGGGGCGCGCTCGGGGACGTCCTCGCGGCGATCGAGGTGCTCACCGGCCCGGAGTCCCGGGAAGACGAGGTGCGGCTCCCAGGCGATCGCGTCGCCGTCGACCGGAAGCACGAGGCTGTCCTCCACCGTGCCGAACGCGTGCGTGGCGATCCTCAGCGGCACGGTGACGACGTCGGTTCCCGATGACGACTTCGGTCCCTCGGCATCCCCCGGGTCGACCGTGTCGACGGTCGCCGTGCGCTGTGCCTCGGTGTAGGTGGCGGTGAACTCGTCGAGCGGGTAGCGCGCCTGGGCCTCGTCGGTCAGCTCGGCGTGCATCGCGGCGAAGTCCTGGCCCGCCCATGCGTCGGCGAAGCGCTGCGCCGCCTCGCGCGCCGGCGAGCTGGCCCCGACCGCCGCTCCGGCGATGAACGACGCCACGCAGAGGAGGACGACCGGGAGTGCTCGCGTTAGAAGCCGGCGGCGGCGCGCCGCCGCGGCGCCGATCGGGCTCAACCGGGGAGCGATCGAGTACGTTGCCATCCCCGCGGGGCGGACGGCGTCCCCTCGCAGAGCGGACCACACGGGTTCACCCCCCAAATCTAGCCACTTGGCCCACTCCCGGCTGCAAGCGCATCACCACGCATGACGGCGATCGACTGGGTGATCGTCGCCGTCGCGCTCGCGTTCGGCTACTGGGGCTACGGACACGGGCTGATCGTCGGTGCGCTGACGCTCGGCGGGTTCGCGGGCGGCGCCGTGCTGGGCTCGAGGCTGGGCCCGGCGCTGCTCGAGAACGGCTCGGAGTCGCCCTACGCGCCGCTCAGCGCGCTGCTCGGCGGGCTGATCCTGGGGGCGATCCTCGCCGTGGCGGTGGAGGGATTCGCCCACGGAGTGCGGATGAGGTACGTGCGCGGCCCGGGAGGCGCCGTGGTCGATGGCGCCGGAGGGGCGGCGCTGTTCGCGGCGCTGGCGCTCGTGCTCGCGTGGGTCTTCGGGGCGGCCGCCCTTCACACCCCCGGGGCCCGCGAGCTGCGCACGGCCGTCCAGGAGTCGCAGATCCTCGGCGCGCTCAACGACGCGCTGCCGCCGTCGGGGCCGATCCTCAACGTGCTCAACCGGATCGACCCCACGCCCGACGTAAAGGGGCCGGAGGCGCACGTCGCCGCGCCGAACGCCGCGATCGCACGCGACCCCGAGGTGCAGGCCGCCGGGGAGAGCGTCGTTCGCGTGCTCGGCACGGCGTGCGGTCTCGGCGTCTCAGGCTCGGGCTGGGTGGCGGCGCCCGGCCTCGTGGTCACCAATGCCCACGTCGTCGCCGGCGAGGACGACACCAGCGTGGAGACGCAGGCGGGAACCGAGCTCGACGCGACGGCGGTCCACTACGAGCCCCGAAACGACGTCGCCGTGCTCGAGGTCGAGGACCTCGACGCCGACCCGCTTCAGATCGCCCCGATGGCCGGCAAGGGGACCGAGGGGGCGGTGCTGGGCTATCCGGAGAACGGCCCCTTCGCGATCGCGCCCGCGCGCCTCGGCGACACGACCGAGGTCATCAGCCAGGACTCCTACGGCCGCGGCCCCGTCACTCGCCTGATGACGCCGTTTCGCGCCGACGTGCGCAACGGCAACTCGGGCGGTCCCGTCGTCGACGGCGACGGCGAGGTGCTCGCGACGGTGTTCGCGGCCACGGTCGGGGGCAAGCCCGACAGCGGGCTGGGCGTCCCCAACCAGGTGGTCGAGGCGGCCCTGCAGCGCGCCGCGGGCGCGGTCGACACCGGTCCCTGCGTGGCCTAGGCGACCTGCTGGGAGCATCCGCCCGACGCTCGTGGGACGCGGAGGGGCTTGTGTAAGCTGATCTCAGGGTGGAGCCGATCTCGTCCACGCAACGGGCGACGCGTCCACGCGTCTGTCCACACTTCCACGCCGCGGTGGAGCTGATCGGCAAGCGCTGGGCCGGCGCGATCCTGTGGGCGCTCTCCGAGCGCCCGCACTACTTCGCGGAGCTGTCCGTCGCGATTCCTCGCGTCTCCGACCGCGTCCTCTGCCAACGCCTGCGCGAGTTGGAGGCCGAGGGCCTGGTCGAGCGCTCCGTCGAGGCCGCCAACGGCTCGCGCCCCCGCGTCTCCTACGCGCTTACCGACAAGGGCCGCGGCCTGCGCCCGGCGATCCGCGAGCTCCACGGCTGGGCGCAGGAGTGGAACGGGAACGGGCGCGCCGCGGCGCGCCGCACCTAGCTGAGCTAGGCGCCGGCTACCAGTCGCGGGGGTTGCCGGCCGGGATCCGGTCTCGGACCAGCACCGCATCGATGACCTCGACGGGCGGCGGGCCGGTGGTCTCGAGGTAGAGCTTGCGCTGGCCGTCGCCGAGCGCCTCGAACGCCGCCTCGACGAAGGCGGCGTAGGACGAGATGATCACCGCGTCGCCGACCGGCTGCGGCGCGTAGTGCGCGGGCTTCGCCCGGTAGGCGAAGACCGCGTCGATCCCCCGCGGGCGCTCGATCCGATCAGTCAGCTCGATGCGGTCGTAGCGCAGCTCGCGCAGGTCGAGGCGCTCCAGCTCGTCCTCGTCTAGCTCGAGCAGGACGCCGTTCGGGGCGTCGCCGTCGTCATCGGAGGGCTCGAGGTTGAGCCCCAGCACGTGGCGGAGCAGCACGCCGTCGACGGCCCGGGCGAAGGTCTTCTCGCAGGCGAGGTTGTCGCGCATCGTCGACCAGCGGCGGCGCCACCCGGCGACCCGCACGACCGCGGAGGCCTCGACGGGCCGGCCGAGCGTGCGCGACGCGCTGTGCGGGTTGACGAGGGAGCCGTATGCGAACAGGGCGAGCCGCGACATCGCTCGTCAGGGCGCGGCGGCCATCGTGCGCTCGGACGGGTGGATGCACAGCCGCTCGCGCGCCGGGCAGTCGTGACACAGCGCGCGGTGGGGCTGTGAGGTCACCTCGAAGCTTCCGGCGCGCACCCCCGCCACGAGGCGCTCGATCTCGTGCCGCGCCGCCTCGAGGTCCGCCACCGCGAAGGTGCGCTCGACGGGCTCGGCGGGGCGCTCCAGGAACAGGTAGCTCGTCCGCACCGCGGCCGGCTCGGAGCCGCCGCGCGACAGCCCGCGCGCGGCCGCGAGCGCGTACAGCGAGCGCTGCGCCTCGTAGCGCGCGATCAGGCCCGCGGGGGTCTCGCCGCCGAGCGTGTCGGTCTTGTAGTCGACGACGAGCAGCTCGCCGTCGGGCAGCTCGGCGACGAGGTCCATCTTGCCGCGCACCACGCTGCCGCCGATCGCGAGCATGAACGAAGCCTCGGGCCGCAGCCTCACCCTGGGCGCGTCGAGCGAGGCGCGCAGGTCCGATTCGAGCCAGCCGTCCACGAGCTCGAGCGCCCGCGTCACCTCCCCGTCCGTCGGCTCGAGTCCGTCGCGGCGCAGCAGGGCCGCGCAGCGCTCACGGCCGGGACCCGCCCAGCGATTGCGCGCGCTCCATTCGAGCAGCCCGTGGACGGCGGTGCCGAATCGCAGCCGGCGCTCGGCGGCGTCGTGCAGGGGCTCGCCGGGGCCGAGATCGGCCTCGCCGACGAGCTGATCGGATTCTCCGCCCTCGAGCTCGACGTCGCCCGATTCGGGCTCGCGGATCCCCAGCACGCGCTTGACGTAGAAGCGGTAGCCGCAGCGCTCGTAGTCGGCGAGCGCCGCGTAGGAGAGGTGGCCCGCCGCGGGGACATCCGAGACCGGCGGCAGCAGCGGAGGGGGGGCACCGGGCTCGATCGAGGTGCTCGCGGCCGCGCCTCCTGCGCGGCGCACCAGCACCTCGGCGGCCTCGGGCCCCGCCCGGTTGACCCGCACCGCGATCCGCCCATCCTCGATTACGAGCTCCGGCTCGTCACCCTGGAACCCGAGCGCGGGAAGCAGGCGCCGAAGCGCCGAGCGCGAGAGCGCGTCTCCGTCCGCCAGGTCCTTGTCCCCGAACGTCCCGCTGAGCAGCAGCCGCTCGCGGGCCCGGGTCACCGCCACGTAGACGAGCCGCAGCTCCTCGGCTGCGTCCGCCTCCGATGCCTCCTGCTTTAGCCGCTCGAACTCCCACAGCTTGATCGACTCGCGCCCCGCGCGAGCGAGCTGCAGCCCGAGGCTCGGGGTCCCCTCCTCGCCGTCGGGCGCCGCTCCGACCCTCAGGTCGATCCACCCCCCGGCGCCGAGCAGGCCGCGCGCCAGGTCACCCACCGCGACGGTGTCGAACTCCAGCCCCTTGGCGGCGTGGATGGTCATGATCCGCACGCCGTCGTGGTCCTCGGCCTCGGTCGCGGCCTGGCCCTCTCGCTCACCGCGCCCGGTGCGCGCCTCGGCGTAGCGCAGAAAGGCCCCGAGGTCACGCCCCTCCGCCGATTCGAACTGGCGCGCGAGCCGCATCAGCTTGCGGACGTTGGCCAGCCGCTGGGGCCCGCGCTCGCGCATCAGGACGGCGAGGTCGTAGCCGAACTCGCGCGCCGTGCGGTCGCAGAGCGCCTCGAGCGCGAGCAGCGGGGCGGCGGCGCGCAGCCGCACCAGGCACTCCCAGAAGCGCCGCAGGCGCTCCGCGTCCTCGGGCTCGATCGCCGCGATCCAGGGATCGGGGGCGCCCTCTTCCTCGGCTCGAGCCTCGCCCTCCTTGGCGGCATCCCCGAAGTGGCGCTCGACGACAGGCCACACGTGGCGGGGGCGATCGTCCTCGGTTGCGGCGCGGCGCAGCAGCCACAGCGCGTCGGGCGTTACGCCGACCGCGGGGCATGCGAGCGCTCCGAACAGGGACTCGTCCTCGAGCGGGTTGGCAACGCAGGCCAGCAGGCGCAGCATGTCCTCGACCTGCTGATCAGACCAGTAGCCGCGGCCCCCGACAACGTAGGGAGCGAGCCCCGCGCGCTCGAGCGCCTCCTCGTAGGTGGCGACGTGCGTGAAGGCGCGCAGCAGGACCACCATCCCGCTTCTCGGGACGCCGGCGTCGGCCAGCGCTCGCAGCCGGGCGGCGAGGAAGCGCGCCTCCGCGACGCGCGCCGGCGAGGTCCCCTCCCCGATCAGCCGCCCGACGTTGACGCCCTCGGCGTCCCAGCCGTCCTCCTCGGTGACCAGCAGCTCGACCGCGGACTCAGCGGCGCCGGCGGGCTCAGGGGCGGGTCGGGTCGGGACGAGCGGCTCGAAGTCCTCGAGCAGCGTCGCGCCCAGGGCGTTCACCGCGCCCACGACCTCGGGACGGGAGCGGAAGTTGCCGCGCAGTGGCAGGACCGCGATGCGCTCGTCGGTCGCGCTCTCGGCGCGGGCCCGCTCGGCTCGAAAGACCTCGAGGTCGGCGTTACGGAAGCCGTAGATCGACTGGAACTCGTCCCCGACCGTGAACAGGCGCGTCTCGGGGCCGCGCAGCTCGCGGATCAGGTCGAGCTGGAGCCGGTTGGTGTCCTGGAACTCGTCGACCATGAGGTGAGCGAAGCGCGCGCGGTAGGCGTCGCCGATCGCGCTGTGCTCGCGCAGCAGGCCAACGGCCCGCAGCTGGAGGTCCTCGAAGTCGAGCGCCGAGCGCTCTTGCTTGAGGCGCTCGTAGTGGCGCCCGAAGGCCGCCAGCAGCTCGCGCAGGCAGCGGTAGGCCTCGGTTGCGGCGGCGGCCTCGGACGCCGTCAGCTTCGCCGGCTCGGCATCGGCGCCGTTGGCGCCGCCGGCCTTCGCCGACGGGGCAGGATCTCCCATCTCGGGAAGCTCCGGCCGCTCGGCGCCCTGGCTGCGCAGCTGCTCGTAGGTGCGGACGACCATGTTGCGCAGCCGGGCGATCCTGTAGCCGGCGGCCATCGCCTCGGCCTCGGGGTCCTCGGCCGTGATCTCGTCGAGCGCCGCCTCGAACGCGCGCTCGGCGACGAGGTCCGCTTCGCCCTCGGACAGGACCCGGAAGCGCGGGTCGAGCCCGGCCGCGACGGGATGGGCGGCGAGCAGCCGGCGGCAGAAGCCGTGGATCGTCCCGATCCAGGCGCGGTCGGTGTCGCGGGCGAGGCGCCAGATCTCCCGCGCCCGGACGGGGTCGGGCTCGGCGGTCGCGCGGTCGGCGAGCTCCTTGCGGATCCGGGCGCGCAGCTCGCCCGCGGCCTTCTCGGTGAACGTGAACGCGAGGATCTCGTCCAGCCGGACGTCGTCGTCGGTGACGGCGTCGCAGTAGCGCTTCGCGAGCACGCGCGTCTTGCCGGTCCCGGCGCCGGCGACGAGGAAGACATCGCGGTCGCGGTTGGCGATCGCCGCCGCCTGCTCGTCGGTGAGCGGGTCGGCGCCGTCGGCCGATGCCGGTTCTACGTGCGGGGCCTCGCCGATTCGCAGCTGCTCGGGCGCGCTCACGCCTCTTCCTCTTCGTCGTCGCCCGAGGCGGGCTCGCTGGCCACCGCACGCTCGCGACGGCAGATCGGCTGGAAGCGGCAGTAGTGCGGGCACCGGTCGTCGATCGGGTCGCGATCGATCACCCCGCGCCGCATCGCCGTGACGATCTCGGCGGCGCGGTCGCGGGCCGCGTCGAGTGCCTCGGCGAAGGCGTCCTCCTCGAGGAAGTCGGTGCGCACGAAATCCGCGGCGTCGAGCAGCTCGCCGCGCTCCCGCTTGTCGAGCAGGCCCCGCGCTTCTGGCTTCGCGGTCGGGGCGAGCGGGACGTAGACGCCGCCGATCGGGTCGATGCCCCACAGCTCGCGCAGGGCGAGCATGTAGAGCTGCGGCTGCAGCTTGCCCTCCTTCGCGAGCCGCGCGGCAGCGGTCACCTTGGCGCCCGACTTGTAGTCGCGGACCAGCCCGGCCCGGCGGCCGGGCGCGACGTCTACGCGGTCGATCTTGCCGTGCAGGCGCAGCCCGCCGAGATCGAGCGACGGGCGGTCGTCGTCCGCGCCGTCCCCGAAGCTGGCCTCGATCAGGTCGGGGTCCGGGCGCAGCGGGGTCTCGCTCTCGGCCTCGCGCGCCAGGAAGCGTTCGATCAGGACGAGCATGCGCCGGCGCCCCACGCGGCCCAGGGCGTCGCGCGGCGCTCCGTGGGCCTCGGCGACCTCGTCGAGCAGCTCGCCGGCGCGCGCCACCCAGGCGTCGAGGTCGCCGGGCCGCGGCAATTTCTCGCGACCCGGGGGCTCGAGGTAGAGGCGCTCGAGCACCTCGTGCAGGATCGCGCCCTGCGCGAGCGGCTCGGGATCGGGTTCGATGCTCTGGGGCCTGAGCTCGTGGCGCACAAACCAGCGGTATGAGCACAGCGCGTACTCCTCCAGCGTGGAAGCCCCGTACAGCCGGCGATCGGCGAGCTCGCCGAGGACGGCCGGCGAGCGCAGCGGGCCGGGGAGGCCGTTGACGGTTCGCGCCGCGCGCCGCAGGCGCCCGGCGACCGAGCCCGCGACAGGGTCGGTGACCCCGAGCTCGTCGAGCGCACCGTCGGGGTCGGTGGGGCCGAGCGCGGCGAGCGCGCGCGCGAGCTCGTCCTCCGTGGGCGCCGCCCGCGGCGCGAAGGTGACCGCGTCGAGCCCGCGGCGCCGAGGCGCCGGTCCCGCGGGCGGCAGCAGGTCCCCGACGTCCTCGAGGAAGGGCGAGGGGGCGAGCGTCTGGCCGTCGTCGTCGGAGTCGCGCCACGAGAGGTACAGACGCTCACTGGGCCGCGAGACGCACGCGTAGAAGAGGTAGCGCTCCTCGAGCTCGGGATCGCGGCGGGCGGGCAGACCGAGCGCCGCGCGGCGCTCGTCGCCGAGCAGGGGGTCGCCGGGGTCGCGGCTCGGAAACTCGCCCTCCTGCAGCGAGGCGACGAAGAGGTAGCGAACGCGCCGCGCGCGCACCCGGTAGGGGTCGAGCACGCGCACCCTGCCCTCGGCCGATCCGCGCCACAGCGGGATCTGGAGGTCCTGGAGCAGCTCGATCAGGTCGCGGAGAGTCGGTTCCGGTGCGCCGGGCAGCTCGCCGATCTCGGCGAGGGCTCGGGCCGCCTCCGAGGCGGCGCGCAGCTCGACCGCCTCCGCGTGGCGCGGGGTGGCCGCGCTCCGCCGGTGGGGGCGCTCCGCGATCTCGCGCGCGATCTGGGCTGTTTCTGCGGCGAGCTCGGATGGTCGCGCGTCGCGAAGCCGCTCGATCTCGTTCGGCTCCCACCCCTCGCGCTCGCGCCACGCCGCGAGGGCGTCGGCGGCGGTGCGCAGCCGGCGGCGGCGCATGCGACGCTCGAACCAGTCCGCCCGGCCTGCGGGGATTCGGGCCGCGGCGCGCAGCACGGCGAGGACGTCGTCGGCGGTCCCCGCCTCGCCGGCGGCGCGCAGCGCTGCGATCAGGGCGCGGCCGGTCGCGGTCGCCGCGAAGCTGATGCGGGCGTCGACGGCGACGGGTATCCCGAGGCCGGACAGCACCTCGGCGTAAAGCGGGCCGAGGCGATCGATCGAGCGCAGGACGACCGTGATCTCGTCCGGCTCGACCCCGGAGTGGAGCAGGCAGGCGATCTCGCCCCCGATCTGCTCGGCCTCGCCGCGCTCGCCGGCCGCCGAGAGCAGGACGAGTCCGGAATCGAGCTCGGCGAGGCGCTCCGGCCGCTCGAACAGGTTGCGCTCGAGGTGGAAGAGCAGCGGGCTGCGGGTGTAGGTGCGATCGGGTTCGAGGCGCGTGGCGACCTTGCCCCCGAGGTCGTCGCGCAGCGTCACGAACAGCTCGTCGCGCGCCGCGGTCGCGGCGCGGTCCTCCTCGTGCGTGACCGCGACGGTGACCTCGCAGCTCGCCGCGAGCGCGCCGAGCAGCTCCAGCTGCTCGGCGGTGAGGTCGTCGAAGCCGTAGAGCAGGATGGGTCGACCCCACGCCTCGGGAGCCGTCCTCAGGGCCGCCGTGGCCGCGGCGGCGAGTGAGTGGCGGTCGGCGTGACCCAAGCCGTCGCGCAGGGCCTCGTAGGCCCGGAAGACCGCGGCGAGCTCGGCCTCGTACGCGCCGTCGCCGGGATGCGCGCCGGCGCGCTCCTCGAGCGTCGCGGGGTCGAGCCCTGAGGCCTGCAGGTCGTCGATCAGGCGATCCATCGCCGAGGCGAAGCCCGCCGAGCGCGCCGAGGCGCGAAGGATCCGAACGGGGGCGTCGCGGATCGCCGCGCGCACGAGCCAGCGGCGCTGCGAGTCGCCGAGCCGCGGCGGGTGGTCGACGCCCGTCGCGTGCGCCACCTCGTCGAAGAGCGCGGGGAAGGTCCATACCGAGCCCCCCACGACGGCGCCGCCCTCGGCCAGCTCACGCTCGAAGCGGTCGACGTCGTCGCGGGTCGGCACGACGAGCACCGGGTCGCGGTCGAGCGCGTCCATAAAGCGCTTCCGGATCGCCCCGGCACGGCCCGCGTTCGGCGGCCCGACGATCAGGCTGAGGCTCATGTCGGCGTCCCGATCGGCATTCGTCTCCAGCATAGGTCGGAGCGCGGGCGGGCTTCTTTACGTCCGTTTTGCCGTCGGGCGGCGACTCTATCTTTGGGCCTCGTTCCGCCTCCAGGACGGAGTACCCAAGCGCGATGCCACTTTGCTTCATAGACCCCGCGGACGCGATCCGCGCCGTCGCCGACTCGGTCGGGCGCGAGGCGCGCCGCCAGCTGCTCGGCGAGGCCGTCCGGGCATGGGTCGACGAGATCCCCGACGACGAGCTCGAGGAGAACTACGCCAAGGCGATCGCCGAGCTCGACGAGCACGACATCTCGATGCTCGCCGCGTGGCACGCCTCGATGGAGGTCGGGCACCCCGTCCCCAATCGCGACTTCCTGATGGGGGCGTTCTCGTCGCTCGGCGAGCACCGCCGCGAAGCGCTCAAGCTCGCCGCCGGCTTCCGCGGCGAGGAGGCCATCGACCGCGGCGTCACCGAGGAGCGCGCGCTCGAGACCATTCTCGGGTGGCTCTCCGGGCCCAGGCTGATGCAGCTCGCCGCGGAGGCGATGGAGCTGTACATCTGGGACCGCGCCGGCAGCGACAACTAGGCTCGCGCCAGCCCGCACCACGGCTCACGCACGAAAACGGTTCCGCGGAACCGCTTTTGCCACCCATTTGGGGGATGGCTGGAGACGGCGATGCTTCTGTGGTGTCGAGTTTGTCGCCCTATGCGGGGACAAACTCGACAAGTGGTCGCTGTCTGGTCCAGGGCGGGACTCAGGAGGTGACGGAGACCTTTTCGCTCGCACCCTCGTCGCCGCCTCCGCCCGCGGGCGGAGGCGGAGTGGGACGCTTGCGTGAGCGGTCGGGCTCGCTCTGATCGACGCTTCCGCTTCCCAGCGCCGCGATCGTGTCCTCGAGCTCGTCGGCCATCCCGCTCAGCCTGATCGTCGCGTCCTGGAGGTGTGAGTTCGCGGCGAACGCCTGCAGCGCGCGCATCTGCTGGCTGTTTATGCGGATCGCGGCTATGAAGTAGTCCCGCGCCGCGTAGTAGATCTGGGCCTGGTTCAGGTTCTCGATCCCCGCCAGGAAGTCGTCGTAGAAGTCGACCCTGATATTGGCCGCCTCGACCTGGAGCTCGTCGAGCTTCTCGGCGTCCGGCGGAGGATCCAGCCGTAGGAGTGCCCTCCGCGTCCTCTGCGCCTCCTTCAGGTCGCTTTGCACGGCATCGTGAACCGTGGCGAGATCTGCGGACTCGAGGCTATTGCTCTCCGGCTCTTGCGCCAGGTACCGCCGTTCGATCGTGAGCGATCTCTGCTCGTAGTCGATGAAACGCTGGAAATCCGCCAGGAACGTCGCGGAGGCCTCGAGATACTCCCTGGCGACCGAGACCGCGTCCTCGGCCTCCTCGATGGAGCCGCTCCCACCCAGAAGCGGGGCCGAGGGGACGTTCCCGAGATCGGCCTGCGTCTGCTCGATCGTCAACTGGGCCGCGTTGACCGCGGTCTGGGACCTTTGAAGGGCCGCCCTGGTGTCGTCCATGATCGGAAGCAGGCGGCGCTTGAACTCGTCGTAGTCCGCGGCGTTTCGGAGCCGGCGCAGGGGAAAGGTCGTCTCGTCGAGGTACTCGTCGAACCCCTTGTAGACCTCGTCCATGGAGTCGGTGATCCGCTCGGCGGCCGGCTGGGCCCGCCCGCGATAGTCGTCCGCCATCCGCTCCGGCAGCTTCGCGAAGTAGTAGTAGGCGCCGAACACGACGAGGCCGAGCAGGACGATCGCGCCGGCGACGAACAGGCCACGCCGCTCGGAGTCCTGGATCAGCCACCAGAGGGCCTCCACCTCGTCGCGCACACGCTCCAGCGTGGAGCGAAGATCAGCGCGCTGGGGGCGTGGTCGCGCGACACGCCCGTTGCCGCTCGCGGAGGGGGACCGCGACCGGGAAGGGGCCGGCCGCCCGGGCGCGCCCGGGGTCAGATAGCCGACCGGAGGCGGTCCCGGAGGAGGAAAAGATTCCCGGGTTCCTGTCTTACTCGAGCCTCGTGACTCGGCGGGCGAGTCCTGCGTGGTGGTCACTGTTCATGCTTCGGCACGAGCGGGCGGGAACTCAAGCGAGCGCCGCCTCGATCTCCGGGATCGCCTGCTCGTTGTCGCGGAAGTGGACGGTGGCGAGGCCCAGCTCGCGCGCGGCCTCGACGTTTACCTCGACGTCGTCGATGAACAGGCACTCGGCCGGCGGTGGGTAGCCGAGCCGCTCGAGGGTGAGCTGGTAGATCTCGGGCTCGGGCTTGCGCATCCCGACGAACGCCGAGTCGACGATCAGCTCGAAGATCTCGTCGACGGGCAGCAGCGAGCGCCACAGCGGCTCCCACTCGCGCACGTTGTTGGTCAGCAGCGCCATGCGGTGCCCGCGGGAGCGCAGGTCGCGCATCAGCTCGACCATGCGCTCGTTGGGGTCGAGGGCGTCGAAGTAGATCTCGCGGAAGCCATGCAGCTCGGGGCGATGGCCGAGCTCCGGCTCGAGCTCGTTCTGGAGCAGCGCCAGGAACTCCGCCTCGGTCATGCGCCCCTTCTCGAGCTCGAACAGGGGATAGGCGCCGTTGCGCTCCGCGGCGCGCTGCATCGCATGGCCCATCGCCTCCCACGGGATCCCGGTCTGGTCCTGGAAGGCCATGAACGAGCGCAGCAGCGGCGTCGTGAGCACGCCTCCGAAGTCCGAGATGACGGTCGTTATCGGCACGCTCAGGTTCGGGAGACGAGCTCGAGCATTCCGGCCCCCCGCGCTCCCTCCATCCGGAAGCTCATCGGGATCACGGCACGGTCGGCCGCGGTCGCCGCGCCACCGCCCTCGCGGTCGGCGGCTACGCGCAGCGGCAGCGCGTCGGGGTCGGTGTACAGCTCGAGGCCGATCCTCGCTGGCGCTCCCGCGGCATCGTACTCGGTCGACAGCAAAGCGTCGACCAGCTCGACGATCTCGCCGTCGGGCTCGACGAGCGCGCCGCGCAGACGGGTCTCGTC
>DASPWW010000189.1:0-3000 GCA_035637595.1 Solirubrobacterales bacterium
CTGAATTCGCGCGCTTCATCTCGCTCGCCAAACCGCAGTAACTCTCAGTCTCGCGCCGCGCGCCACCGCGCGATCGCCGGCCGCGACGATCTCGAATGCCGACTGCGGCCATCCGAAGGCAAGTCAGAGCGGCGGCGGCAGGTGGATCATTCCGCTTGGGAATGGGCAAAGCTCGCCCTCTGAGCCACCCCCCGAACCGCTCCTGTCACGCCGGAGGCCGCGGGTTCGAGTCCCGTCGCTCCCGTTCAGGACGCCTGATGGCTTCGCATTTCGGGGTCCTTGGCCAATCGACTTGGTCATGGGTCGTTCTCGCCATCCGGCCGGGCCCGCCGAAATCGAAGGGAGCTTTGGTGACGACGAGGGCGTTCTGCTCGTAGGTTCCCATCAGGGGCCGCGCGCTGCGATCGCCACGTTCCCCGCGAAGCCGCAACCTGCGAGATGCTTGACGCGCTCCGAAACCGGCCCCTGACCCCCGAATCGAGAGGAGATCCAGATGAGCGACCTACTGCTGGTGGAGACCGCTGCGCCGCACGTGCGCATGCTCACGCTCAACCGCCCGCAGCAGCTCAACGCGATGACCGCCGAGCTCTGCGAGTCGTTGCACCAAGAGCTCGTGCGGGCCGCCGCGGACCGCTCGTGCCGGGTGATCGTCCTGACCGGCGAGGGGCGCGGGTTCTGCGCCGGCCTTGACCTGCGGGGCTACGGAGACGCGCCCGGCAACGACGGCAGCGATGAGGCGCGCGACCGCTTCTCCAATCAGCAGCACATGTCGAGGCTGATACTGCGGCTACGAGCCACCCCGCAGCCGGTGATCGCGGCCGTCAACGGGCCGGCGGCGGGGTTCGGCCTCGCCCTGGCGCTCGCCAGCGACGTTCGCTACGCGGCCCGAAGCGCCGTCTTTCGGGCCGCCTTTCTCAACATCGGGGTGTCGAACTGCGACATGGCGACTAGCTGGCTGCTGCCCCGGCTGATTGGCGCCTCACGCTCGCACGAGCTGATGCTGACCGCCAGGCGCGTCGACGCCCAGGAGGCCGAGCGGATCGGCCTCGTCGCCGACGTGGTCGATGACGAGCGCCTGGTCGAGCGTTCCCTGGAAGGGGCAGAGCAGATCGCCGCCTGGGCGCCATGGGCGATCCGGCTGACCAAGCAGGGCATGTGGTCGGCTCTGGAGATCCCACAGCAGGCCGCGGTGGAATACGAGGATCGCCAGCAGATCATGGCGACGTACGGCGTCGCGCCGCCGGAGGCGGTCAGCGCCTTCCTGGAGAAGCGTCCCGCGAGGTTCGCGGACTAATCGTCGCGAGGCTGCGTCCCTACGCCTGGTCACCGTGCCCGCGGCCGCTGGCGAGGCGCCAGTACTCGATCGCATCCTCGCCCGGCAGCCAGCCCGGGACCGCGAGCGCCAGGCGGTCGGCGATCGCCACGGCGTACTTCTCGTAGCTCAGGCGCATCTCGTCGAGCTTTGCCTTCGCCTCGTCGCCGTCGTCGAGCTCGAGGCCGCTGTCGCGCAGGCGCCCGATCAGCTCCTCGAGATCGGCGTCCGAGAGACGGTCGACGGGCTCGGTGGGGATCGGGGCCCGGTAGCTGAGCGAGAGATCCGCCAGCGCGTGGCGTCCGATCGCAAAGGTCACCTCGGCCCCCACCGAGCGCCCCGGCGCGTAGGCGATGGCGAACGCGGACGCATCGACGACCGCGGTCAGCGCGGCGACCCAGTTCTGGTTGACGTGCTGGGAGCGAAGCCAGCCGATGATCGGATAGGAGAGCTGCGTCTCCATCACCTCGGCCGCCCATGTCTCCCATTCGCGCAGGTAGCCGTCGATCTCACCCCAGCCGCTCTCGCCGGAGCGCTCGAGCAAGGCGCCCGCCGTGGGCGGCGATCCCGCCCGTGGGTCGAGCTGGGAGATCGCGGTCTCGCGGCGAGAGAAGGCCTGAAACAGCGCCGGCAGGTAGCCGATCGAGATGAACAGCACCGCGAAGCCCGAGGCGGCCTCCGCGATCTGCAGGAACTTCGCGAAGCCTCCCTGAGGCGCCGCGGTCGTCGAGGCGGTGAAGAACGACCCGGCGCTGAAGTAGAGATCGTCGCCGAATGCGGCGGCGCTGTCTCCACCGAGGGTCGAGCGCTCAGCCCAGTGAAGGCCCGCGAAGCCAACCATCACTCCGGCGGCGAGAATGCCCAGAACGAGCAGCAGTCCGATCGGCCCGAAGATCCCGAGCATCGTGTCGGCGCGAGCCTTGGGGGAGCGGGCCGCCGCCCAGCGCCACGGCCGCCAGAGGATGACGAGGAACTGGCGCGCGATTCGCGGGTCTCTCTTCACCCGCCTTGGAAGCAGGAAGGTGACGAAGAACTCCGCGAACATCAACGCGATCAACGCGGCGCTGAGGATCCCGATCACGACTCGCATCGGATGACAGGTTATGAGCGAGACCCGTCCTCGCGATATAGCCTCCTGCCGCCCGATGTCCGCCGACCAGAACCGCGAGCTGATCGAGCGCCTCTACGCCGCGCTCGATCGCGCCGACGGCGACGCGATGGCGGCCTGCTACGCGCCGGACGCGCGCTTCTCCGACCCGGCGTTCGGCGAGCTGCGCGGCGAGCGGGTCGGCGGGATGTGGCGGATGCTCGCCTCGCGCTCCACCGACCTCGACGTCGATCTTGCCGAGCACGACGCCGGCGACGAGACGGGCTCGGCTCACTGGATCGCGCGCTACACGTTCAGGACCGGCCGCAGGGTCACCAACGACATCCGCGCTCGGTTCCGCTTCGAGGGCGGGCTGATCGCCGAGCACGACGACAGCTTCAACTTCCATGCCTGGTCGCGCCAGGCGCTTGGACTGCCCGGCGTGCTGCTCGGCTGGACGCCGCTGCTTCGGGCCGCCGTGCGGCGCAAGGCGCGCGCCGACCTCGAGGAGTTCCTGGCCGAAGGGCCCTGAGGGCCCTAGGTGGCCTTTGCGTCGTAGCCGCGGGCGCGGCCGACGACGGAAAGCGCGGCGAGGGCCCCC
>DASPWW010000190.1:0-11333 GCA_035637595.1 Solirubrobacterales bacterium
CTCGTCGGCCGGATCCGCCGCGACCCGTCGCACGAGCGCTGCCTCAACCTGTGGATCGTGGGCGACAACCTGCGCAAGGGCGCCGCCACCAACGCGGTGCAGATCGCCGAGCTGCTGCACGAGCGCAACCTGATCCGCCCCACGGGCGTCCCAGCCTCCGTCTAACTGCTCGGCGCGTACAGGGCGACCGGCTCGCGCTTGCCCTTCAGCGGTACGTCCGGGCGCTCCTCGAGCGGGATCTCGTCGCGCTTCAGCAGGCGCCGCGTGTGCTCGCTGACGAGGATGTCATCGCCCGTGTGTCGGGTCGCCGCCTCGACGCGGGCGGCGACGTTGATCACATCGCCGATGACGCTGAACTCGAGCCGCCCCGCGCCTCCGACGTTCCCGGCGACCACGCTCCCGGAGTTCAACCCGACCCCGATCGCGAGCTCGTCGATGGCCTCGGCGACGCGCGACGCGATCTCGCACGCTGCGCCGAGCGCGGCATCAGCGTGGTCCTCACGCCGTTGCGGCGCACCGAACACAGCCAGCAGCCCGTCGCCTACGAACTTGTCGACGTGGCCGCCGTGCTCGTGGATGATCGGGACGACGAGCTCGAACAGGCGGTTCAGCGCCGCGACGACCTCGGTCGCCGACGCCCGCTCGGCGAAGCCCGTGAAGTCGCGGATGTCGACGAACATCGCGGTGACCTCGACCTCCTCACCCGCGAGGTTCGGACCCTCGCGCAGGATGTGCTCTGCGACCTTGCGATCGACATAGGTCCCGAAGGCCTCGCGGATCCGCTCTCGCTCGGCGAGACCCGCGACCATCTCGTTGAACGAGCGAACGAGCGCGCCCGTTTCGTCCGCGGTGTACGGAGGAACGCGGGTTTCGAGGTCGCCCGCTCCCACCCGCCTCGTCGCGTGCTCGAGATCGGTGATCGGGGTGACCACCGAGTCCGACAGCAGGTCGATCAGCGGGATCGAGATCATCAGCGCCATCGCTGCCGCGCCCATCCCGATCACGAAGCCGCCGATCTCCCCCTCGCCGCCTCCGGCGAGCGCCCCGACGACCACCCCCGTAATCACGTTGATCGCGGGCAGCGCGGCGATCAGCCTCCAGCGCAGCGGGATCGTGATCGGCTGCGACCCTCGGGCGTCGTCGGGGAGGTCGCCGCCGACGTCCTCCAGGATCGGCCGAAGGACGCGTTCCGTACCGAGAAACCGCAGCGTCACCCAGTAGAGGAAGACGAGCACCGACCCCGGGAAGAGGATCGCAACCGCGTACCAGCTCAGGTCCAGCTCCCACACCGCATAGACGTCGAAGGCGAGCGCCGCGAGCCCGGCTGCGACGTAGAGCGATCGACGGCGCAGCAACTCGATCGGAAGCGATGCGGCGGACTGCCAAGCAGCGGCGGCTGCTCGCGGCCCGCGCTCGCCCCCGAGCCAGGCGACCACGGGCTCGACCCAGCGCAGCGCGATCCTGGTCGCGATAACCGCGTCGATCGCGTAGATCAGCTCGGCGACGGCGAGCAGGCGTAGGAACTCGCCGACGCTCATGTCGATGTAGAGAGCCAGCACGGCGATCCCCCCGAGCCCGACGAGGTAACCGAGCTGGAGCTGGAGGATGAGCAGCGTCCGCGGATACCGCGGACCGAGCCGTCGGTAGACACGTTTCAGGAGGCGTTGCGGCCCCACGGTGCGTCGATCGTATTCGGCCGGCCCGGGACGGTCTGTGACGTCGCGAAGGCCGCCTCCGAAGCGCTCGCCGGCTTCGGCCGGCCTGGCGTCGCGCTACTCCCCCCAGTCCTCGTCTATGGGATCGCCGAGCTTCTCGGCGAGAGCGCGGAAGAAGTCGTTTCGGGTCACGACGGCGTGCACCCGCCCCTGGGTGGCGATCGGAATGATCAGGACGCGGTGGTGCAGGAACAGCTCGGCGAGCTGGGTGTCGGAGTAGTCGTCCTCGACGAGCACGTGGTCGGTCGTCAGGTGGTCGCGTATCGGCTCCTCGCGGCACGCCTCGCGACGCTCGATCGTCTCGTCGATGCTGCGCGACACCATGCGCGCCGAGGAGAGGGTGCCCACGTATGCCGGAAACAGCGCGGCCATGAACTCGCGCTCGCCGAAGATTCCCGCGAAGCTGCCATCGTCCTCGACGACCGGAAGCGCCGGTAGTCCCGCCTCGATCACCTTGCGGGCCGCCTGGCCGACCGGCTCACCGGCGTTCAGGGGCTCTATCTCCTTCAGCGTCGCCTTGACGATCGAGTCGGGCATTCGAACCTCAGAGCAGTATGTAGCGGATCGTCACGTACACGGTCGCAAGTCCGAGCGTGACGGCGGTCACCGGGAGGCCGACGCGCAGGAAGGCGAGGAAGCCGATCGGCTGCCCGGCGCGGGACGCCAGGCCCGCCGCGGCGATGTTGGCGGCGCTGGCGACGATCGTCGCGTTGCCGCCGAAGCCCGCGCCCAGTGCGAGAGCCCACCAGTAGGCGTCGTCGCCCTGTGCGCCCGCCGACGACTGAAGGTCTGGGATCACCGGGACCATCGCCGCGGTGACCGGGATGTTGTCGATCAGGCCCGACGCGAAGCCGGTGAACCACAGCATTCCGAGGAGGTGAGCGGCGCGGTCCCCGCCGGTCAGGTCCTCGATGGCGTCGGCGACGTCCGCGATGGCGCCCGTCTGCTCGAGCGCGCCGACCATCACGAACAGCCCGAGCAGGAAGAACAGCGTTGCCCATTCGATCCTCGACAGCGCCTCCTCGAGCTGCTGGCGCGTCAGCAGCAGGGCCGCGGTCGCCCCCGACAGCGCGACCGTCGCCGGCTCGAGGTCGAGCGGTCCGCTGAGAAAGAACGCCACGACGGTCGCCGCCAGGACGGGCAGGGTGCGCCGCATCTCATCGGGATCCTCGATCGAGGCGGCGGCGTCGAGCTCCATCACGTAGCGCCGATTCGCCTCGGGCACCTGGAGGCGGCGGCGGAAGACGAGATAGAGCGAGCCCGCGATGACGACGAACGAGATCGCGGCGATCGGGGCCACGTTGAGGATGAAGTCGTCGAACGACAGGTTGGCTGCCCCCCCGATGATGGCGTTCGGCGGGTCCCCGATCAGCGTGGCGGTGCCGCCGAGGTTCGAGACGACGACCTCGATCAGGATCACCGGCACGGGGTCGATGTCGAGCGTGTCGGCGAGCAGGAACGTGATCGGGACGATCAGGAGGATCATCGTCAGGTTCGGCAGGAACGCCGATAGCAAGGCGGTTACGCCCGCGAGGCTCATCACGAGCCAGAACGGGTTGCCGCGGGCGATCTGGCCCGCACGGATCGCCACGTAGTCGTAGACCCCGCTCTGCTGTGTGATGTGGACCAGGACCATCATCCCGGCGAGCAGGCCGATCGCGTTGAAGTCGATCGCCTCGATCGCCTCGTCCTGGGTGATCACCCCACCGAGCACGACGACCGCCGCGCCCACCAGGACCACCTTGGTGTAGTGGACGCGCTCGCTCGCGATCAGCACGAGCACGGCTATGAAGACGGTGACGGCGAGGGCCACGGGCCGGGTTGAAGCCTAGGCCCGGTTAGATCCCGACGGGGGAGAGGCGATCCTCGACCCACTCCGTCGAGGCGACGTGCTTGCCCATCCCGAGCTCCTTCGGCTCGAGACCGAGCGCCAGGCCGACGAGCTGCGGCAGGTGCAGGACCGCCAGCCCGAGGTCGCGGTTGACGATCTTCGCCGCCTCGGGCTGCTGCAGGTCGAGGTTGAGGTGGCAAAGCGGGCACGGCGTGACGAGGCAGTCGGCGCCGGCGTCGAGCGCGTCCCCGATGTGGGTGCCCGCCTGGCGCAGCGAGGTGTCGCGGTTCATCGTGATGATCGGGAAGCCGCAGCACTTGTGGGCGCCGTCGTACTCCACGACCTCGCCGCCGAGCGTCTCGATCAGGCGCTCGAGGTAGAGGTCGCGATCGGGGTTCTCCTCGTAGCCGAGGCGGTGCTTGGGCCGCAGGATGTAGCAGCCGTAGAACGGACCGACCCGCAGCCCGGAGAGCGGCCGCGTGACCTTGTCCGCGAGCTGGTCGAGCCCGTAGTCCTCGACCAGCAGCCAGAGGAGGTTCTTGTTCGTGATCCCCCGGTGGTACTCGAGCCCCTCCTCGGCCAGGATCTCGTTGATGTGGGCGCGGTAGGCGGAGTCGGCATCGAGCCGCTGCTGGCACTCCGACTGCGCGCCCTGGCACGTCGAGCAGATGTTCATCATCGAAAGCCCGGTCTGCTGGGCGAGGGCGAAGGTGCGGGCGTTGAGCGTGTCGACGAGCTCCTGGTTGTGCTCCGCGATCACGCCGGCGCCGCAGCAGTTGGCGCGATCGAGCTCGACCATCTCGATCCCCAGCCGGTCGGCCACAAGCGCCATCGAGCCGTGCAGCTCGGGGGTGAAGCCGCGCGAGACGCAGCCCGGCCAGTACGCGACCTTGAGCTCGCTCACTGCCCCTCCTCGGACTCGTCGGGTTCGGGCTGGACCTCGGCCTCCGGGGCCGGCTCGTCGGGCTCCTCGCCCCGGATGTAGAGGTTGAGCTCCTCGCGGTGCTCCTCGGCGTGGGCGTAGATCCGCTTGACGTGCGCCTGGGCGTCGCCCGGTAGCTTGGCGTGCACGCCCGGGATCAGCTTGGAGAGCGAGCGCATCTTGCCGCTGCGAATGCCGCGCAGCGCGGTGGGGAGGGAGCCGAAGAGCCCCTTGATCGCGCCGCTCGTCGGCATCATCTTGCCGAGCCACCCCTGCGCATAGGACTCCTGGAGCAGCAGCGACTCGTCGAGCGTCCCCTTGTTGCGGATGATCTTCGCGAACGCGTGCTCGTGGCGGCGACCGTTGTTGACGTCGTCGATCCCGTGGTCGTCGGCGGCGGCGCGCCGAAGCCGCATGATCTGGTCCATCGGCGCGACGCCCTTCGGACAGGCGTCGATGCACTCGAAGCAGTGCGTGCACTCGTAGATCCCGTTCGGGTCCTGGGCGAGGTCGTAGAGGCGCTCGCGCTGCTGGCCGTCGCGCGGGTCGCCGACGAAGCGGTACGCCTTGGCGAGCGCGGCCGGACCGATGAAGCCGGGGTCGGCCTCCATCGACAGGCACGCCGAGACGCACGCCCCGCACTGGATGCAGGCCATCGATTGGGTGACGTCGATCATCGACTCGCGCGGGACGATGTACTCGCGCTCCGGCGGATCGCCCTCGGGAAGGAGCCATGGGGTGACGCGGCGGATCTTCGTCCAATGCGTCGACTCCATGTCGGTGATCAGGTCCTTGACGACCGGCATGTTTCCCATCGGCTCGACGGTGATCGGCTGGTCGCCGCCGTCCCTGCGGTTCGCCTCGGCGTGGGACTCATCGAGCTTGGCCTTGCAGGCGAGCGTCGACTGCCCGTTGACCTTGACGCCGCACGAGCCGCAGATCGCGGCCTGGCACGAGCAGCGCACGGCGAGGGAGCCGTCCTCGCGGTCGCGGACCTGGAGCAGCCCGTCGAGCACGCTGAGGTGCTCGTTCAGATCGACGGAGAACTCCTGCCAGTAGGGGCCCTCGCCGGTCTCGGGCTGGTACCTGCGCACCTTGAGCTTGTATTCGGGCACTAATACGTCCTTTCGGCGGGTTCCCACTGCGTGATCGTGACGTCGGAGTAGGTGATCTCGGGCCCCTCCGTGTCGAGGCTGAGATCGATGTGCTTGAGCCACTCGGCGTCGTTTCGCTCCGGGTAGTCGGTGCGGTAATGGGCGCCGCGGCTCTCCTTGCGGTGAAGACCCGCCACGCACGCGCACTCGGCGCAGTCGAGCATGAAACCCAGCTCGAGCGCCCCGAGCACGTCCTGGTTGAACACCGCGCCGCGATCGTCGATGTACGCCGTCTTCGCCTCGTGCTTGAGCCGCCGCACGACGTCGAGCGCGGTAGCCATCCCCTGCTCGTCTCTGAACACGGCCAGGTGCTGGTCCATCGTCGCCCCGAGCTCGGCTCGCAGCTCCGAGATTCGCCGGCCCGAGCCCCTCTCGCGATCCAGGATCGCGGCGATCCGAGCCTGCTCGTCGGCCAGCGCCGCCTTCGAGGCCCGCTTGAACTTCAGCCGCTTGCCGCGCCTGGCGGCGTCCTCTCCGGCCCGGCGCCCGAATATCAGCGTGTCGAGCAGCGAGTTCGCGCCCAGCCGGTTGCCGCCGTGGACCGACACGCATGCGACCTCGCCGGCGGCATAAAGGCCGGCGATGTTGGTCTGCCCCTGGGTGTCGGTCTTCACGCCGCCCATCGCGTAGTGGTTGCCGGGCTTGATGTGGATCGGCTCGCGCGTGATGTCCACGCCCGCGAAGTCACGGCCGACCAGCACGATCTCGCGCAGCGCCTCGTGGATCCGCTTTCGCGGCACCACCGTGATGTCGAGCGCCACCGTCCCGTTCTCGAAGCCGCGGCCCTCGTCGATCTCGGTCTGCTCGGCGCGCGACACCACGTCGCGCGAGGCAAGCTCCATCTTGTTCGGGGCGTAGCGCTCCATGAACCGCTCTCCCCGCGCGTTCAGCAGCTGCGCTCCTTCGCCGCGAGCCCCCTCGGTGATCAGAAAGCCCCGCCCCGCCAGCGTCGTCGGGTGGTACTGGATCATCTCCATGTCCATCAGCTCGGCCCCGGCGCGGTAGGCGAGGGCCATCCCGTCGCCGGTGCAGATCAGGGCGTTGGTGGTCGGCCGGTACATCTGGCCGTGGCCGCCGGTCGCGAGGATCACGCTCTTGGCCTCGAAGACCTCCATCGAGCCGTCGCTGATGTTGCGCGTCACGGCGCCGGCGCAGTCGCCGTCGTCGGCGATCACGAGCGCGGTCACGAACCACTCCTCGTAACGGTCGATGCGGTCCGCGAACTTCATCATCTGCTCGTAGAGCACGTGCATGATCGCCTGGCCGGTTATGTCGGCGACGTAGTAGGTGCGGGCCGCGGAGGCGCCGCCGAAGGCTCGCGGCCCGAGGCGTCCGGCCTCGTCGCGGTGGAAGGTGACGCCGATGTGCTCGAGGCGCAGAAGCTCGTCGGGGGCCTCCCGGCACATGACCTCGATCGCGTCCTGGTCGCCGAGGTAGTCGGACCCCTTGATCGTGTCGAATGCGTGCGACTCCCACGAGTCGTCCTCCTCGAGGGCGGCGTTGATCCCGCCCTGCGCGGCGTTCGAGTGCGACCGCACAGGGTGGACCTTGCTCACGATCCCGACCGAGACGCCCTGCTCGGCCGCGGCGAGCGCGGCCCGCTGACCGGCCAGGCCCGCTCCGATGACGAGGACGTCGTGCTTCGGCATGGGCGCGGGATTCTATGTATCGAGACCCGGCGATCCCCGACCGGCTCGGGCCGCGGTCGGCGGCGCTGCGCTACTGAGGCTTTATCGAGCCGCGGCGGGCGCGGAGCTTGTGGACCATCGCCTTGCGGTAGTCGCGGTTCAGCTCCCCGATCACCTTGATCGAGATCTCCTGGGGGCACACGACCTGGCACTCGCCGTGGTTGGTGCAGCCGCCGAAGCCCTCGTCGTCCATCTGGCGGACCATCGCCCGGGTGCGGTGATCGGCCTCGGGCTCGCCTTGCGGGAGGAGGTTGAGGTGAGTGACCTTGGCGCCGGTGAACAGCATCGCGGCGCCGTTCGGGCACGCCGCGACGCATGCCCCGCAGCCGATGCAGATCGCGGCGTCCATCGCCGCCTCCTGGACTTCGGGATGGACGGGCACCGCGTTCGGCTCGGGCTTGGGACCCGTACCGACCGAGACGTAACCGCCGGCCTCAACGATCCGGTCGAGCGCCGAGCGGTCGGTGACGAGGTCGCGCAGCACCGGGAACGACGAGCTGCGAAACGGCTCCACCGTGAGCTCGGCCCCGTCGGGGAAGTCGCGCATGAACACCTGGCAGGTCGTGACCTGCCGGGGTCCGTGGGGGGTGCCGTCGATCGTCAGCGAGCACGCCCCGCAGATCCCCTCGCGGCAGTCGGAGTCGAACGCGATCGCCCGCTCGCCGTCGCTCACCAGGCGCTCGTTGAGGACGTCGAGCATCTCGAGGAACGAGGCCTCCGGGTCGATGTCCGAGACCTCGTAGCGCTCGAAGCGGCCCTCCGCGCCCCGGTCCTCCTGGCGCCAGATGCGCAGCGCGAACCTCACCGGTAGCTCCTCGTCACGGGCTCGAGCAGCTTGAAGTCGAGCTGCTCGGTGTGGCGGACGGGCTCTGCGCCGTCCCCACGGTGCTCCCACACCGCGACGTGAGCGAAGCGCTCGTCGTTGCGCACCGCCTCTCCTTCCTCGGTCTGGTGCTCCTCGCGCAGGTGGCAGCCGCACGACTCGTCGCGCTCCAGTGCATCGCGGCACATCAGCTCGGCGAACTCGAGGAAGTCGGCGACGCGGCCCGCGTACTCGAGGCTCTGGTTGAGGTCGCGCTCGCTACCGTCCACCCGCAGGTCGGCCCAGAACTCCTCGCGGATCCTCGCGATCTCGCTCATCGCGCCACGCAGCCCCGCGGCGTCGCGGGTGATCCCGCAGCGGTCGAGCATCACGTTGCCGAGCTCGCGGTGAAAGACCGTTGCCGGAGTCGAGCCGCCGACCCCGAGCAGCGAGGCGAGACGCTTCTCGGCCCCCTGCCGCGCCTGCGCGAACGAGGCGTCGCCCGCATCGACGTGATCATCGATGCCGCTCAGGTAGTCGGTGACGCAGTGGGGGACGATGAAGTAGCCGTCGGCGAGGCATTGCATCATGGCGCTCGCTCCCAGCCGGTTCGCGCCGTGGTCGGAGAAGTTCGCCTCGCCGATCGCGAACAGGCCGGGAATCGTGGTCTGAAGGCGGTAGTCGACCCACAGCCCGCCCATCGAGTAGTGCGGCGCGGGATAGATCTTCATCGGGGTCGTCCACGGGCTGTCGTCAGTGATCCGCTCGTACATCTCGAACAGGTTCGCGTAGCGGTCCGCGATCACGGTCTGGCCCTTGTCGCGGATCGCGTCGAGGAAGTCGAGATAGACGCCGCGCCCGGTCGGCCCGACGCCGAGCCCGTCGTCGCAGACGAGCTTCGCGGCTCGCGAGGCGACGTCGCGCGGCACGAGGTTGCCGTAGCGCGGGTAGCGTTCCTCCAGGTAGTAGTAGCGCTCGTCCTCGGGTATCTCCGCCGGGTCGCGGGTCTCCGCCGGGTCGCGGGGTACCCAGATCCTTCCGTCGTTGCGAAGCGACTCGCTCATCAGGGTGAGCTTCGACTGGTACTCGCCGCTCTGCGGGATGCAGGTCGGATGGATCTGGGTGAAGCAGGGGTTCGCCATCGCCGCCCCGTGGCGGTGCGCGCGCCAGATCGCGGTGACATTGCATCCCATCGCGTTGGTGGACAGGAAGTACGCGTTGCAGTAGCCGCCGGTGGCGAGCACCACCGCGTCGGCGGCGTGGGTGGTGATCTCGCCGCTGACGAGATCGCGAGCCACGAGCCCGCGCGCGTGCCCGCCGACGATCACCAGGTCGAGCATCTCGTGGCGCGTGTAAACGGTCGCCTGCCCGTCGGCGACCTGCTTTTGAAGCGCGCTGTACGCGCCCAGCAGGAGCTGCTGACCGGTCTGGCCGCGGCAGTAGAAGGTGCGCTCTACCAGCACCCCCCCGAAGGAGCGCGTCGCCAGGTTGCCGCCGTACTCGCGGTTGAAGGGGACTCCCTGGGCGACCGCCTGGTCGATGATCGCGGTCGAGGTCTCGGCCAGCCGCCACACGTTCGCCTCGCGGGCTCGAAAGTCGCCACCCTTGAGCGTGTCCACGAACAGGCGATGGATCGAGTCGCCCTCGTTCGCGTAGTCCTTGGTGGCGTTGATCCCGCCCTGCGCGGCGATCGAGTGGGCGCGCCGCGCCGAGTCCTGGAAGCAGAAGCACTCGACCCTGTAGCCCATCCCGGCGAGGGTGGCCGCCGCGCTCGCCCCGGCGAGGCCGGTTCCGACGACGATCACCGTGTAGTCGCTGCGCTGACGCGGGCCGACGAGGCTGTGGGCGTCGAGCCACGAGCGCCACGCCTCCTCGACCGGGCCCTCGGGGATGCCGGCGTCGAGGTCGAGCGCCATCAGCGCCCTCCGGTGGCGGCGAGCCGCTCACCGGCCGGTTCGGGGAGCACGTCGGCAAAGAATGCGATCGGCACGGCGGCGAAACCGACCGTGACCCCGATCGCGATCACGGCGGCGGCGCGACGGAACGTCGGGTTGCGATTCGGCTTGTCCCATCCGGCGGTCTGGGTGACGCTCCAAAGCGCGTGGTAGAGGTGGAACCCGAGCAGCACCACGGCGCCGACGTAGATCGCGACCAGCCACCACTCCTGGAAGGCGAGGTAGAGGTTCGAATACACCGTTCCCGACCCGAGTGGGGTGGGGTGGATCGTCCGCGTCGTGAAGTGGAGGATGTGGAAGACGATGAAGGCGAGCAGCAGCAGCCCCGTGATCATCATCGTCCGCGCGGCGAGGGTGCGGCGGATCACGGGTGCGTCGCGGTGACCAGCCGGTCGTGCCTCACGGTTTCGCTTCCAGAGCTCGAGCACGCCGGCCACGTGGATGATGAGCGCGAGCACGAGCACCGTCCGGATCACCCACAGCACCCCCTCGCGTGGGATCGCGGGCCCGCCGACGGTCCGCAGCCACCCGGCATAGGCGTCGACCGCGGGCGTCCCGCCGCCGAGCCCCTGGAGCGCCTTGAGGTTCCCGAGCACGTGAAGGACGACGTACAGGGCCAGGATCGCTCCGGTGATCGCGACGATCACCTTCTTGCCGATCGTCGACTCCCAGACCTCGCGCATCCAGCGCAGCCGCGGCTGCTCGCTGGTTCCGACCGCCCCCCCGATGCTCGGAGCCTGCTGGCTCATCGCGCCAGGAGCGCGGATCCCAGGCTCCCACTCCCGCGGACTTCCACGGGCGCGATTCTATGCGTAGGCGTGCGCTCCCCGGTTGGGTCTCAGGCGCTCTCGCCCGGAGGCGCCGGAGGTTGCTGGGGTCGGGAGAGCGCCGTCCGCAGGGCCCGCCCGACCTGATCGAGCGTGATGACACCGGAAAGGCGGCCGTCGGAGTCGATGGCGGCGAGCGCTCCGAAGCGGCGCAGGTTCTCGTTGCCGAGCAGCGACTCAAGCGGATCGTCGTCGCGCACCCGAATGGCCTCGTCGGGTTCGCCCTCGACGAGCTCGGAGACACGAGCGTACGAACGGCGCCCCTCGGGCACGGCGTCCGCCGCGCCGCGCTGGAGCAGGCCGCGAAAGCGCTGCGCGGCGTCGACCACCGGGAACCAGGGCCAGCGGTAGCGCAGGAAATATTCGTCGAGGGCCCGCTCGATGCTGAGCTCGTCGGGGATCGCGACCGGCTCGGCGTCCATGACGTCGGCCACGGTCA
>DASPWW010000191.1:0-17608 GCA_035637595.1 Solirubrobacterales bacterium
GAGCAGCTCCAAGGTGCCCTCTGCGACGTACGGACTAACCTCGAGCCTGCTCTGGAGGTCGGGCCGCCGGCGAAGCCGGGCCGCAAGGTGCCCGCGGAGCCGCCGGATCGGTCCCGGTGCCTCCGCGCTCATGCCGCCCCCCGGCGGGTGCAGTCGTGCGTTGTCGCCGCAAGGGCGCTGAGCTGCAGGCCCTTCCCGGGGACAGGTACGCCGTAGGGGTCCGGCGGCGGAGACTCGGGCAGCGGGTCGAAGTCGAGCGCGAGGCGAGCGCGCCGTACGGCCCGTCGCCCTGGCACGGGCAGGCAGATCGTCGCCTGGTTGGAGGTCCTGCGGATCACCTGCGCGCGTCCGGTCAGTCGCAGTGAGCCAACGGATGGTCCCGTGAGCTCGACCGTCAGCCAGGCGCGGGGCACGCCGACGATCGTGAACTCCACCGGCCCCGTCACCCACGCGTTGCCGCTCGGATCGCGCTGGGGAAGATCGCTTACCACGCCCGACGTGACCATGACGTCGAGTGGGCTCGCGGGGCGCTGGATCGCGTAGGGGCCTTCCCGGTAGAGCGTTGCTCGCGGCGTGTCGATCCCGGCCAGACGGGTCATCACCCAGTTGTACCCGGGCTCGGCGATCTCGCGCTCCGCGGGCGGGTCGTCTGGGAAGTAGAAGAAAAGCGGCAGGCCGCGCCAATCGAGAACCGGCACGGTCCCGGTCTCGTCCTTGAGGGCGTCGTCGAGAAGCTGGCTCTCGAGGATGGCGCTGCTGGCGACCCCCGCGCCAGAGCCCTCCAGCGCGATGGCGGGGTGCCGTTGCGCCGCGTCGAGCACCGAGCGGGCGTCCTCGCCGAGGAGGTAGCCGCCCTGGGTGAGCCGCTGCGCGAGCACGGAGTCCTTTTGTAGGGCAATGCCCGCCACGACCGCGGCCATCGCAGCAAGCGCGACCGTCCCCGACCGCCGTCCGAGGCGACGCCGCAGCCACGGGGCCGCGGCGACGAGTCCTCCCGCGGCAAGGCAGGCCCCGATCGGCCCGAGGAGCAGGAGCGGGCGCTGCCCGCAGTACGGGCAGTCGCGAACGGCGTAGCTGTACAGCGTCAGGGCAAGGATGGGAGGGATCGCGAGCAGCAGCGATCCCAGACGGGAAAACCGCATCGCACCGCACACCCCCAGCAGGACGACGAGGCTGGGTACCACGACGCCCAGGCCCATCCAGCCGAGTAAGGGGCCTTGGCCGACCGCCGGCAGGTAGTAGCGGTCGCGCGACTGCAACAGCCACGCCGGCGCCGCGCTGGCGGGAAGCGGCTGCCGCGGGAACGCGGCATTGAAGCTCGGTATTGAAATCGTCCGGCCATACGACTGGGTGACGACAGGCTCCTCGTAGACCGCCTCCGTGGCCGGCTTCTCGTCGATCGCGCCCGCGGAGACCGCGCGCGCGTAGTCGACGTTGTAGGTGAGACCGACCGGCGAAACCGCGATCGCGACCAGGATCATCGCTGCGATGCTCACGACGCTCCGCCGCGCGCCGGCCGCGCCACGGCGGCGCCACAGGTGGGCCGCCAGCCCCAGCACCACCGCTCCGGCCAGCGGAGGGAGATAAGCGGGGTAGAGGGTCATCACGCCGCCGGCCAGAAGGCCCACCAGCACCGCTGCCGGCGGCGAGCCGCGCACCGCAGGCAGTGCGAGCATCCCGATGGCGCCGAACAGCGCAAGCCCCGCCAGCGCGGCCTCGCTGGAGTCGACGAAGAGCTGGTAGCTCACCGGCCCCGCGTACAGGGTGGCGGCGGCGACCCCGGCCAGGCCCGATCCGGTGGCGGCGAGCAGCAGGCCGAAGCAGCCGCTCGCGCCGATCACGACTAGGGCCACCATCAGCGCGCTCTGGGAGTCGATGGCCCGCCAGCCGAAGGCCTGGTTCATCGCCGCGGCAAGGGGGCCCGTTCCGGTCTGGAAGACCGGCGACCGGAGGTACTCAGCGAATAGGCGGTCGTCGCGCTGGCCGAAGCGGTCGTCGCGCCAGGAGTGATCCTCCAGTGCCGCGTTGACGCGGACATAGCCCGCGGCATCGGCCACGACGTAGCCCGCCGGGCCCGTGGTGCGCTGATCTACGAGCGGCGCGTCGAAGACGACTAGAGGCACCGCGACCGCCGCGAAGATCAGGAGGACGTGACCGAGCGGAGCAGCTCCGACCTCGCGCGAGGCACGCATGCGCCAAAGCGCGACGGCGACGGAGAGGAGCGAGAGCGGAACCAGCAGCACCCACGCTGCCAGCGACATGGACATGAACTGCGACGCGGTCAGCAGCAGCCCCGAGCCCCCAGCGAGCCCCAGTGCGGGAGCTATCGCGATCCGACTTAACAGCGGCAGGGGACCTGGGACCAGGGCGGCAGGGCCGCTTCCCAGCGCGGCCAAGATCAGGACGAACGACCCCTCCATGGCGAGGAGGTCGAGCGCGACCTTGATCATCGCGCCGGCGGGGCGGGAGGGCGCTTGCGCAGCGCGACGTGGACGCTGGTGAAGAGGTGATCTTCGTGGCGCAGCACGATGTGCGGGTAACGGCTCCACTGAATCGGTTCGGCCGGATCGGCATCGCGGGCGTGGGCGAGCAGCTCGCCGACCGCGTCGGCGAGCGGCTGCTCGGTGGCGAGGGTGGCGTCCGAGATCGAGCTGTCGAGCGCGGAGAGGGGGGACCAGCCGAGGTCCTCGAGCAGCAGCGACTCGATCTGCTCGCGGTCGAACAGCAGCACGCCCTCGAGCCCGGGCGGCGGCCCCTCGAGCCGGAACTCCGTCGCGAGCGCGAGCACCCCGCCGGGCTTGAGCACGCGGAACATCTCCTCGACGCTGCGCCGCACCTCCGCCGGCGCCCCGAAGTGCTCGATCGAGCTTGACGAGAAGATCGCGTCGAAGGAGTCTTCCTCGTAGCGCAGGTCGAGCGCGTCCATGTGCTGGACGACGAGCCGGCGTGGTTTCCAACTTCCGCTCCAGTAGCGCCCCGGGTCGGTCAGCATCTCGGGGCTCGAGTCGCTCTGCGACCAGCGGTCGTCGGCGAGATAGAGGTCGGTGGCGAACACCCGGGCGACCTGCGTGGTGAGCCAGAACAGCGTCGCCTCGTGACCCGCCCCTACTCCGAGGACCTCGGCGTCGGCGCGCAGCGCACCGCCCTCGCGCAGCGCGCGCGCGGTCATCGCCACCTCCCAGTACTTGCGGTACTCGCGCCCCGCCGGGAAGTCGTCGCCGAAGCGCGCCCGATCGGCCGCGAAGATCTCGCGGATCAGCCCGCGCAGCTCGGGGTCGGCGAAGTCCTCGAGCTCGCAGAGCTTGCAGTGGCTGAGCGTCGCGCCCAAGATCAGTGCTCGAGCACCAGCCCCAGGAACCGCTTCGTGCGCTCGTTTCGCGGGTTCTCGAGGACCTCCGCGGGCGTGCCCTGCTCGGCGATCACTCCCTCGTCCATGAACGCGACCCGGCTGGCGACGTCGCGCGCGAAGCCCATCTCGTGGGTGACGACGACCATCGTCATTCCCTCGTCGGCGAGCTCGCGCATCGCGTCGAGCACCTCTTTGATCAGCTCGGGATCCAGCGCGCTGGTCACCTCGTCGAACAGCATCACGTGGGGGTCCATGGCCAGCGCGCGTGCGATCGCGACCCGCTGCTGCTGACCACCCGAGAGGCGCTCGGGGTACTCGCGCATCTTGTCGGCGAGGTTGACCCGTTCGAGCAGCCCCTCGGCCTTCTCACGTGCCTCGGACCCCGACCTGCCGAGCACCTTCTCCTGGGCAATCGTGACGTTGTCGAGCGCGCTCTTGTGCGGAAACAGGTTGAACTGCTGGAAGACGAGGCCTACCCGCCGCCGGACGTAGTTGATGTCCTCCGCGGCGCCGGCGCCCGTTATCTCGCGACCCTCGAGCAGGATCCGCCCCGCGTCGGGCGGCTCCAGCATGTTGATGCAGCGAAGCAGCGTTGACTTCCCCGACCCGCTCGGCCCGATCACGCAGACGACCGACCCCTGCGCCACGTCGAGGTCGATGCCGCGCAGAACGTCGAGCGTCCCGAAGCTCTTGCGCAAGCCCTCGAGCTTGAGCACCGAGTCGGCCATGGTCGATGAGGCTAGGGCCCGGCCCCGCTGCCGGCTGTGGGAAGCGGCTGCAGCGTGGGCGTCGGCCTGCCGCCGCGGCGCGTGCGTGCCTGCTCGCGCGCGATCAGCCAGTCGACGACCCGCGCCATCGGAATGGTCACGATCAGGAACAGCAAAGCGCCGAGCGTCAGCGCCGAGCTGTTGAAGGTCTTCGACTGGATGTCGAATCCGGTCAGAACGACCTCGTTGAAGGAGATGAAGGCGACGATCGAGGTGTCCTTCATCAGCGCGATCATGTCATTGAGCAGCGGCGGGATGACCTTGCGCACCGCCTGCGGCACGATCACGTGGCGCATCGCCTGGCCATGGCCCATCCCGAGCGACCGAGCGGCTTCCATCTGGCCTTCGGGGACGGCCTCGATCCCGGCGCGGTAGACCTCGGCCATGTAGGCGCCGTAGGTGATCGTGATCGCCATCGCCCCGTACCAGAACGGGCTCGGCTGCCCGAACCAATGCGGGACCGCGATCGACTCCGGCAGCGGGCCCGGAGGGGCGGCGCCGGCGGAGAGCGCCCCGAACCCTCCGGCGATCAGCACGATGACGAGCAGCAGCGGGATGCCGCGGAAGGCGTCGATGTAGGCGATCGCGAGCAAGCGCGCTGGAAGAGCGGCCCTTCCCGGCAGCTGCCGCAGCAGCGCGAGGATCAGGCCCCAGCCCAGCGACAAGGCGCCGGCGACCGCCCACAACAGCATCGTGTGCCCGAACCCGTCCAGCACCTTGTCGAAGCGATCGAACATGAAGCTGAAATCGAAGTACTGACTCAGGAACTGGTCCATCTGTCCTCCTCGAGGTGATTGCCGCGAGCCTAAGCGAAAGGGGCGCCCGGCTGGGCGCCCCTTCGGCCACTCGGATGATTCAGCGGGGAGCTACGACGACGGCTGGTACGCGTCCGGCGGCTCCTCGTCGTTGAACCACTTCTTGTAGATCTCCTCGTAGGTGCCATCGGCGATCACGTCCTTCAGCGCGCCGTTCACGGCGTCGGCGAGCGCCGTGTTCGTCTTCTGGGTTGGGAACCCGTACTGCTCCCCGGTGGGCAGCGTCTCCACCACCTCGAGCGGGAACTTGTTCGTGGCATCCGACGAGACCGGCAGATCCTGGAGGCTCGCGTCGGCCTGGCCGTTAGCCACCGCCTGGAAGGCCGGGACGCCGCCCGGGTACTTCTGAAGCGTCGCATCGGTGTGCTGCTCGGCGTATTCCTGTCCGGTCGTCCCCTCCTGGACCGCGACGGTGCTCGAGGACGTGATGTCGTCGATCGACTGGATGGAGCTGCCCTCCTGGACGGTCAGCGCCTGGTCGGAGTCGAAGTAGGGATCCGAGAACAAGACGCGCTTGGAGCGTCCCGGGGTGATAGTCGTCGCCGAGGCGACGATGTCGAACTTCCCGGCCTGCAGGTCGGCGAAGATCGTCCCGAACGAGGTGTCCACCCACTTCGGGTCGAGGTTCAGCTTCTCCGCGATCGCGTCCATCAGCTCGACGTCGAAGCCCTTGTAGTCCGGCGGCTTGCCCTGCTCGAAGGGCGGGTAGGGGATGTCGGAGCCGATCGTCAGCGTCCCCTCCGTGATCAGGTTGAGGTTGCCGCCGCCGCCTCCGTTGTCGTTGTCGCCGCACCCGGCGGCGAGCAGCGCCGCCGCCAGCAGGGCCCCAAACGCCAGCAGGATCCGTGTCCTCCCCATCTTCAAAGCTCCTCTCCGTAGATCATGCCGGCCCATCGTACGACAGGTCGCCGGGCATGGACGTTCATCGGACGCGTCAGAACGCGGCGCTAGGGTTGTTCAACTGGGCACAGACAGGGAAGAGACTCAACCACTCTTGGAATGGCAGACGAGCCAATGAGCAGGGATCGGTCCGACAACCCGAACGCGGGCGTTCGGGCACTCGCCTTCTACCTGCCGCAGTTCCATCCGATCCCGGAGAACGACGCCTGGTGGGGGCCGGGATTCACCGAGTGGAGCAACGTCGTGCGTGCGAGGCCGCTGTTCGATGGCCACTACCAGCCGCACCTGCCCGCCGATCTCGGTTTCTACGACCTGCGTCTTGCGGAGGTGCGAGAAGTGCAGGCAGCGCTTGCCCGCGCCCACGGGATAAGCGGCTTCGTCTATCACCACTACTGGTTCGGGGGCCGCCGCGTGCTCGAGCGCCCCTTCGACGAGGTCCTGCGCTCCGGCCGGCCCGACTTCCCGTTCGCGCTCTGCTGGGCGAACGAGAACTGGACCCGCCGCTGGGACGGCCGGTCTAGGGAGCTGCTCGTCCAGCAGGACTACGGCGATGACGAGCTCGAGGAGCACGCTACGTGGCTGGCCCGCGCCTTCTCCGATCCGCGCTACATCGAGGTCGGCGGGCGGCCCCTGCTGATCGTCTACAAGTCGCAGGGCTTTCCGGGCGAGCCGGGGGACTACCTGAAGCGCCTCAAGCAGGCGTGCGTGGCGCACGGCAGCGCCGAGCCCTACGTTGTGCAGGTCGAAGCGCACACGACCGACCGCGAGCCGGCCGAGAACGGTTGCGACGCCGAGGTCGAGTTTCATCCCCACCGGCTCTGGGAGCTGGCTCCCAACCTCGCCGTCGATGATCGCCGCTTCGGCGACAACTACGTGTTCGACTATCGCGCGCTGATCGAAGGACACAGCCGCCGTGAGGCGCCTCCATGGACCCGCTATCCGTGCGTGGTCCCGTCGTGGGACAACACCCCCCGCATGGGCGGCGAGCTGCCATCGACCGTCCTGCTCGGCTCCGAGCCCGAGCTGTACGAGCGGTGGCTGCGAGACGTCGCGCAACGGGAGGCCGACCGCGACGGAGAGGGTCTGGTCTTCATCAACGCGTGGAACGAGTGGGCCGAGAGCACCCATCTCGAACCCGATATGCGATACGGCCGCGCCTATCTCGAGGCGACGCGAGCGGTGTTCGGAGCGCACGACGCGGAAGCTTCGTCGGTCGCCTCAACCGGCGACGTGGAGTGGGATCCCGTCACCGCATATCAGGAGCTCCGCGAGCGCTATCTGAACGCCCAGCGCAGCCGTGAGCAGGACGTGCGCGCCGGTCAGCTGGCTGCCGAGGCGGCGATCGCCGATCTCGAGCGCGAGCTTGCGACCTACAAGCAGGCGGCGAACGATCTCGAGCGATGGGCCCACAACGAGCGGCGCGTTCGCGTCGAGGCCGAGGAGTGGGCGCGAAACGAGCAACGCGTACGGGAGGAGTTCGAAGCGGTGTTCGCTGCGGGGGACGGCGCCGCGCGCGACAGGGGCGCTGTGGGGCCGAGGCTGCGCCGACCGCTGCGATCGGCCGCCCGCCGCCTGCGGGCGGTAGCACGCGGACCAGGCCCCGACGTGGCAGCCCCTCCGGTGATCGAGAGCCCGGAGGAGGTGGAAAGCGCCGACGTGGAGCTCGAGGCGCGCGTCGTGTGGATTTTCGGCGCACCCCGAAGCGGGACGACGTGGTTGACGCAGCTCCTCGTCCACCCGTGGGAGCTCTCCGGAACGTCGCCCACGGCCTTGTCGCCGCCGCGTCGCAGATGGCTCGACCCGCCCGACGCGATAACGATCAACGAGCCCTACCTGGGCGAGCATCTCATGCCCTGGAACCCGCACCTGTCGGACCGCGCCGGTGATGGATTAAACGGCAACGGCACCGCGAACGGGGATGGGGCGAATGGCGACGGCGACATCCGTATCCATCGCAACTGGTCGAGCGGGGATCTGGCTACCGGCGACAGGACGATCAACTCGCGACACGTGGGGCGCCCGAGCTACGTTTTCTCCGACGAGTACGAGGACGAATGGCGCCCCGCGCTTCGCCGCTTCATTCTCGATCGGGTCGCTGCGCAGGTGCAGCGAGCTCGCGACCTGCACGGCGCCCGTGACCCGTTGATCGTGATCAAGGAGCCTCGTGGCGCGCATGCGGCTCCGTTGCTGATGTCGCTCTTGCCGCGCTCGCGGATGATCTGGCTGATGCGGGACGGGCGGGACGTGATCGACTCCTGGCTCCACGCCCACCTCGAGGGCTCGTTCCTCGCCGGCTACGAGCGGCCCGCCGTTACGGCCGATCAGCGGCTGGAGTTCGTCAAGCGCGAGGCGAACGACTGGCTCTATCGCGTCCGGGGGCTGGAGGCGGCGTTCGAGCAGCATCCCGACGAGCTGCGCCGGAGGTTGCGGTACGAGGACCTGCGCGCCGACACCGCCGCCGTCATGCGGGATGCCTTCGCCTGGCTGGAACTGAATCGTTCGGAGGAGGCCCTCGAGGTCACCGTCGCCGAGAACGCTTTCGAACGCATCGAGATGGACCAAATCGGGCCGCAGAAGTTCCACCGCGCCGCGAAGGTCGGCCACTGGCGCGAGAACCTCAGCGCAGACGAGCAGCAGGCGCTCGAGGAGATCCTCGGTCAGAGGCTGAGAGAGCTCGGGTACGAGGCGAGCGTCACCGTCTGACCCCGGGTGCCGCTCGGGCCATGCTTTTTCCCGAAACCCGATCAGGGTTGGGCCAAACGACACTACACTTTGGGAAGCGTGGCCGAGCTCCTCAACAAGCCCTGCGGCGGTCGTTTCACCAACGTCCTCGAGTCGATCGGCAACACGCCGCTCGTCGAGCTGCCCCGTCTGTCGCCGAAGCCGGGCGTCCGCATCTGGGCGAAGCTCGAGGGCCACAACCCCACGGGCTCGGTCAAGGACCGCGTCGCCAAGGCGATGATCGAGGACGCCGAGGAGCGTGGCGCGATCGCGCCGGGGCAGACGCTGCTCGAGCCCACCTCTGGCAACACCGGCATCTCGCTGGGGATGATCTGCCGGCGCAAGGGCTACCCGCTCAAGGTCGTGATGCCCGACAACGTCACCGAGGAGCGCACCCAGCTGCTGCGCATGTATGGCGCCGAGATCGTCTACTCGGAGGGCGCCAAGGGCTCCAACGGGGCCGTCGAGCTCGCGCTCGAGATGGCCGGGAGCGACCTCTCCTATTTCATGCCCTACCAGTACGGCAATGAGGCGAACCCGCGCTGCCACTACGAGGGCACGGCTCCCGAGATCCTCGAGGAGCTCGACGAGATCGCCGCGTTCGTCGGCGGGCTGGGCACGGGAGGCACGCTGATGGGGGTGGGGCGCCGCCTGCGCGAGCACAGCTCCGACACCCAGATCGTCGCCGCGGAGCCGATGCAGGGAGAGCTGGTCCAGGGGCTCCGCTCGCTCGACGACGGCTTCATCCCGCCGATCCTCGACCTCGACCTGCTCGACCGAAAGATCATGGTCTCGAACCACGACGCGATCACCTGGACCCAGCGCCTGCTTCGCGACGAGGGGCTCTTCGCAGGTGTCTCGTCGGGGGCGATCGCCGCGGTTGCGGCGCGAATCGGGGCCGAGCTGGAGGGCGGCAACGTCGTCTTCCTGGTCCCCGACGACGGCTGGAAGTACCTCTCGTCCGGCGTCTACACCAGGCCCGTCGAGGAGCTGGAGGGAATCGACTCGACCGTTTGGTGGTAACGCGCCGCCGGCGCGACGCGACATTGCGCTCGGCGCGCGATCTTTGCCACGATCTCGGTCGCCGATGTACGTCTGTACGGCCGTAGCGAAGCGTGAGCTGGCGCGGGCCCGCCTGCTCGCGGACTCGCTCGCTGGACATCACCCCGAGGCGCGTTTCTGCGCCCTGGTGGTCGATGACGTCGCGGGCGCGGTGCGCCACGAGGACTTCGCGACCCTGCGGCCGGAGGATCTCGGCGTCGAGGGTCTCGAGCTGCTCTACCAGGGTTGCGGTCCGCGCACGCTGGCCCTCGCGCTGCGACCGTGGCTGCTCGCGCGCCTGCTCAGCGATCCCGATTCCGGCCGCCTTGTCGTGTGGCTGTGCCCCGAGGCGCGTGTCTACGCCCCGCTCGACGAGCTGGAGGCCCTGTGTGCCGGGCACGGCATCGTCGCCACCTCGCAGGGCGACCGCCTGCTCGCGCTCGCCGAGGGCCAGCCGGCGCGGCGCTTCATCGACGCCTGGGCGGAACGGGTGCGCGAGGGGACCGCTCGTCTCGGCGCCTCGCGCAACGGGCTCGTTTTGGAGCGCGAGCTCGACCGTCTGCGTGACGCCGAGCCCGCCAGCTCGATCGCCGACCTGTTGTCGCGACCGCCCTCCGACCAGCTCCGCTCGGCCCACCTGCTGACCGGCGCGGGGTGGAACGCGGATCCCGAGACGCTCGCGACCGGACCCCTCGAGGTCAACGGCGCGGGCGTCGCCGTCGCGACGGAGCGCCTGCGGGTTTTCGACTTCCGCGGCGTCGACGCAGCCGGCGACGGGGCGCTTGCCGACCTCGCGGGCGAGTACGCCACGACCCTGGAGCGGCATGGCCACTCGAAGCTCAGCAAGACCCCCTACGGCCATGGCGTGCTGGCGCGCAACGACAAGCTGGGTCAACGGCTTCGCCGTGCGTTGATCGAGGCCGCGGGCCCCGACGGGGTCAGCGCTTCGCTGCTCACCGAGCGTGGGACCGAGCAGTTCCTCGACTGGCTTCGCGAGCCGGCGCCCGAGGGAGGCTCCGCCGGGGTCAACCGCTTCCACTACGGCCTCTATCGCGACCACAGCTGGATGCGCCGCTCCTTTCCTCACCTCGAGGGCGGCGATGCGCCGCGGCTGCTGCGCTACCTGCGCGAGGAGGGCTACCAGGATGTTCCGATTCCGGAGGACCTCCTGCCCGAGCGGGTGTCCGCTCTGCCCCCGATGCGGCTCGTCGGAACGTCTCGTGCCGCCGCGGCCCGAGACCGCACCCGGGGCGTCAATCTCGTCGGGTTCCTGCACGCCGAGTTCGGGCTCGGCGAGGCGGCTCGCCTGCTGATCAAGGGGTTGGATGCCCGTAAGGTCCCGGTGCTTCCGCTCGACGCGCCGCTCGCCCATCTCACAAGGCAGGAGACCGAGTTCGTCGCGCTGCCGGCGTGGAGCGACGGATTCCCGGTCAACCTGCTGTGCGTCAACGGCAATCTCATCCCCGGCCTCGTGGAGGACGTCGGTCCCGAGCTCTTCCGCGACCGGCACACGATCGCGATGTGGTTCTGGGAGACGAGCCGCCTTCCCGAGGACTGGGTGCCGGCCTTCGAGTACCTGGACGAGATCTGGGTCGCCTCCAGGTTCATGGCCGAGGTGATCGAATCGGTCTCCCCGGTGCCGGTGCGGGCCGTCCCGCTGCCGATGTCGCTGCCTCCGACGGTGCCGTTCGACCGCACGGCGTACGGGATCCCCGAGGACGACTACCTGTTCCTGTTCGTCTTCGACTGGCACAGCGCCCCCGGGCGCAAGAACCCGCTTGCTGTGATCGAGGCCTTCACCGAGGCGTTCCCGCCCGGCTCCGGCGCCTCGCTGCTGCTCAAGAGCATGCAGGGCGACGAGTTCCTCCCCGAGACCGAGCAGGTGGATCTCGCCGCAAGCCGCCATCCGGGGATCCACGTCGTCGATCGCCACCTGTCGTGGAGGGAGAAGAACTCGATGATCGCGGGGTGCGACTGCTACGTCTCGCTGCACCGTTCGGAAGGGCTCGGCCTCACCCTCGCCGAGGCGATGTGGTTCGGAAAGCCGACGATCGCCACCGCGTACGGGGGCAACCTCGAGTTCATGACTCCCGAGAACAGCCGGCTGGTCAACTACACCATGACCCCGGTCGGCGAGGGCGTTCCGTACTACCCCGCCGATGCGATGTGGGCGGATCCGGACCCGGCGGCCGCGGCCGAGGCGATGCGCTGGGCGTTCGAGAATCGGGACCAGGCCGCCGAGATGGCGCGCCGGGGGTCCCGGGACATCCGGCGGGCACACGCCCCCGAGGTCGCGGGGGAGGAGCTCGAGCGCGCGCTGGCCCCGGCGTGGGAGCGCGCTGCTGCCGGCGCGACTCGGGACGGCCGTCCGGAACCGGGCCCCGAGACGGCGCCCAGCCAGGAGGCGGGACGCGAGCCGGCAGAGACGGCGCGCGGGCTGCTGTGGCTCGACCCCGTTCCAGAGCGCCCAGGCGCCAGGTGGCCTCGCCGCTGGGCGAGGCGCTTGCTCTCGCGGCTCCTGCGGCCCTACACCTCGTACCAGCGCCAGGTCGACCAGTCGATCGTCGACTCCCTCGACCAGGTCGTCCAGCGATTGGCCGAGCTCGACGCGAGGCTGGCCGAGACGCGCGCCGAGCCGGCGCTGGAGAGGGCCGCGCTGCTCGCGGAGCTGCGCCGGGTCTCCGACCTCGTCGAGCAGGAGACGGGGGCGTTGCGCAGCGAGGTCTCCAAGCTCCCGGAGCGCGGCGATTAGCGACTCGCGGGTCGCCGAACGGGTGCGCGAGCTCAGCGCCGGCTACGAGCCACCCGGCTACGAGCAGGTCCCCGGGCCGGATGCGGCGCTGTTCCTGTCGGCGATCGACCACCGCAGCGGCTATCGCGGCGCGTACCTGGTCGGCGGAAAGGGGCCATTCGAGGGCAGCGCGCTGCTGTGGGAGCTGGGGCTGCTCGCCGAGCGGCGGCGTCCGGGCCTGCTGAGCGCCGACGCCCTCGCGGGCGTCGACGAGGCAACGGTCGCGCGGATCTTCAAGGTGGGAGGGGAGACGGTCTCGGGCCCCGGCGTGCGCGCCGGGCTGTGGCGTGACCTGGCGGCGGGGCTGCGGCGCGACTACGCGGGCTCGGTCGGGGCGCTGCTGGCCGCCTGCGACGGGCGCCTGGGGGGCGCCGAGGGGCTGCTCGGGCGCCTCGCGGAGTTCGAGGCCTTCGCGGACCCGCTCCAGAAGAAGGCGTTCCTGTTCGCCAAGCTGTGCGACAGGCGGGGATGGCTGACGGTCGCCGACCCGGAGAGCTGGGAGGTGTGCGCCGACAACGTCCTCATGCGGCTGGCGCTGCGTTCCGGGCTCGTCGCGGCGGGGCCGCGCGACGACCTCCGCACCGCCACCCGCTCCGCGTTCAAGAGCGTCGCCGAGCAGGTGGGGATGTCGCCTCCTGTCCTCGACGATCTGCTCTGGGAGCTGGGTCGCGACGACCCCGACCTGCTGGGCACCGCGGGCGGGGACCTGCGCGAGCCCGAGCGCGATCCGGCGTCGCACTGGTACTGATGGTCGATGCAGCCCGCCAGCGCGAGGCGGTCGAGTCGATCGAGGCGCTGCCGGGCTGGTTGCTCGAGGCCGACGCGCTGAAGCTCTACGAGCTTGCCCACCTCGCGACCGGCCCGATTCTCGAGATCGGCACCTATCGCGGCAAGTCAGCGATCCTGATGGCGACCGCGCTGCGCGACGCCGGCCGCCCCGGACCGGTCGTCTCGCTCGACGTCGACGTGGCGGGGCTCGGCGACGCGGCTGCGGAGGCAGCGGCGCGCGGCCTCGCCGACAGGCTCGTGCTCGTCAGGGGCACCGCCCAGGCACTTTTTCGCGCCCAGCCCGGCTTGGCCCCGTCGCTGGTCTTCCTCGACGGCGATCACTCACAGCGTGGCGTGGCGCGTGACCTGCGGGCGCTGCGCCCCCGGGTTCCGGGCGGCGGCCTGATTCTCTTTCACGACTACCGCGACGAGCGCAACGCGGATCCGGCGGAGCCCGACTACGCGGTGCCTCAGGCGATCGAGTCGAGCTGGGTCGCCCGCGACTGCGAGCTCGAGGGGGTGTTCGGCTGCTGCGGCCTGTTCCGGCGCCGCACCGGTCCGCAGCGCACCGGCGGGATCGAGGTCGCGCGCGGCGGCGAGATCGTCGACCTCGGCCGCGAGCCGCTGGGAAGCTGGTTCGACCGCCGCGTCCTCGGCGCCCTAGCTCGGCGGCTCAGCTGATCGGGCGGGGCGCGCCCGCGCCGATTACCACGGCCCAAAGCCCGGGTTCGACGCGAACACGAAAAACCACACGCACAGCACCGCGATCGCGATCGCCAGCGAGCCGACCAGCAGGGGCTCGAGCGGCCCGCGCACGATGTGGGGCTCGTCCTCGTCGTCCTCGGCCGGCTCGAGCGGCGCCGACCACACGATCCGCAGGTAGAGGCGGTTGATCCACGCCAGCAGGGATCCGAACAGGATGATCGCGACCGGGGTGCCGACCATCGCCGCGAAGAAGTGCGAGCCGCTCGAGTGGGTGACCTTCGAGGCCAGCCACAGCCATCCCAGGGGGATCCCGATCCAAAGAATCAGGCTCCCCGCGGCCAGCAGGACGAGCAGGAACCCGGCCGCCATCCTGTCCGCGTAGCCCAGCCGGTGGGCCATCAGAACACCTGCCGGGGTGGATTCTCCGCGAAGAAGAAGAACCACACGACGAGGGCGGTCACGGCGATCACCAACGAGACGATGATCATCGGCTCGAGCGGCCCGTGCGGGATTCGCGGCTCCTCCTCTTCCTCGTCGATGCCGGGCACGAACGCCCCCGTCACCCGCAGGTAGAGGCGGTCGAGCCGATAGAGCAGGGCGGCGAAAAGCCCCATGCTGACCAGGATGAGCGGGAGCGCGACCAGGAAGTGGGTCTGGATCGAATTCGTCACCTTGGAGGCGAGCCACATTCCGCCGACCGGGATGCCGATGCACAGCGCGAGCGTGCCGACCGCGAGCACGACGAGCAGGAAGCCCGCGGCGAGCCGGTCCCTGCCGCGCGGCCGAGGGTCGATCGCCATGGCCTTCGCCGCCGTGTCCACGTCAGCCCCCGATCGGGGCTCTCGGGTTGGCTCCCCAGAAGACAAGGGTCCCCATCATCCCGATCACGTGCACGAGGACGATGTTGAGGACCATCGATTTCGCCGTCGCGCGCCCCACCCCCACGGGCCCACCTGACGCCGTGTAGCCGTAGTAGCAGCCGACGAGCACGATCGCGGTCGCCATCGCCATCGCCTTGATGACGCTGAACAGCAGGTCGGGAGGGTTCTGGAACATCCAGAAGATCAGGAAGTAGCCGCCCGAGGAGGTCTCCGAGATCTGCTCGACGACGGCGATGTAGGACGCGATGTACATCACCCCGATCCCGCCCAGGTAGATGAACGGCAGCGTCATCCAGGCGGCCAGCAGGCGGGTCGCCGCCAGAAAGGTGACCGGCGGGACGCCCATCACCTCGAGCGCGTCGATCTCGTCCGAGATCCGCATCGAGCCCAGCTCGGCGACGATCCCGGTGCCGACCTTGGCGGCGAGCATGTAGCCGAAGGCGTAGGGGGCGATCTCGCGCAGGTCGCACCAGGCGGAGAAGACGCCCGCGTACGCCGGAGCACCCTGCGCGCGTGTGAGGTAGGCACCCTCGATCCCGCACGACAACCCGAGGATGAAGATCAGGCCCCAGATGATGAGCGTCGATCCGACGATCAGGATCCCGGCCTGGCGCAGCGACTCGCCGAAGAATGTGAGGACGCGGCCCGAATAGACGACCCCGACGACGCGCGACGCGAAGCGCATGATGTCGCCCATCGACGCGAGCCAGTCGCGCGGGACCGCGAGCCAGCCGTTCATCTACTTCTTCTTCCTCTTGGCGCGGTGGCAGGGCGACTGCGTCGTCACCGTCTGGGTCACGCCGTCGTCGTAGGTGAAGTGCACGCTGTTGACCCAGAAGCCGCGGCGGGGGCACTTGGGCGGCGTGGTCACGTAGTTGCCCGACTCCGACGAGATCGCGAAGATCGTCAGGTCGACGGTGTCGACCGCGGCGCCGTCAGGGGGAGTCCCGGGGAGGAACGGGACCGCCGAGTCGACCGTGCGCTCGCCGACCTGGCTTCTGGTCACGAGCCGCCCGCCGCTCTGGCGGTCGGTGAAGAGGAAGATCAGCTCGTCGGTGTTGTTGAGCAACGTCACGTCGGAGGTGATGAATCGTGCGGGACCCGGGAGCCCGGTGTCGAGCGTGACCGCGCCTCCGCCGACGACGCTTTCCGCCGGGCAGGCGGAGGCCCCGAGCGCCATGAGCTCGGCATCCGAGGCGGCGCACAGCGCCGGGACCCCCGTGTCGAAACGAGCTCCCGGCGCGAGCTCGGTCACGACCCTGCGCACCGCCGGCGGCTTCGCGGCGGGATCAGCGGGGTTGACGTAGTCGATCGCAAGCTCGAGCCCCGTCGCGGTCCCCGGGTGGGTCTCGGTGAACAGCAGCGAGGCGTCCTGGCGTGAGCCCTCGTCCGCGTACGCCGCCGGCGCGGCCGTCATCAGCCCGATCAGGGCGAGGATCCATGCCAGCCGCTTCACTTGATCACCGAGATCTCGGGGTGGGTCGAGACGAGCCCGATTACTCGGCTCGCGAAGCGGCTGATGTCGCCCTGCGACGCGAGCCAATCGCGCGGGGTGGTGACCAGGCCGTTCACAGTTCGCATCCAGTCGCGCGGTCGCGGCCGCGTCCGCCCACACAGCGGTCATCGCCCGGCCCCCCGCGGATCCGATCGGCGCCAATGCCCCCGTGCACGACGTCGTCTCCATCGCTCCCGACCAGTGCATCGCGCCCGCCGCGCCCGCACAGAAGGTCGTCTCCCGGTCCGGAGTCGACCGCGTCCCGCCCCGGGCTGCCGACGATTACGTCATCGCCCGGAGTCCCCGTGGTCGCTGCGCCCGGAGAGGCGACGATCGTCGCCGCGCGACCCCGGCAGCTCGGCGGGCCGGCAGCGCCGGGGGGATCGCACGGGGATCGCGTCTCGACGACCTGGGTAACGCTGTCGAAATATGTGAAGTGGACGCGGTTGATCCAGTAGCGGTCGTCGGCGGGGCACTCCTGGGGCGTGGTGAGGTAGTTGCCCGACTCCGACGAGATCGCGAAGCCCGTTAGCTCAACTGTGTCGAGCGCCGCGCCGTCGGGCGGGGTTCCGGGCAGGAAGGGCACCTCGGAGACGACCGTGCGCTCGCCGACCTGGCTTCTGGTCACGAGCCGCTCGCCGCTCTGGCGGTCGGTGAACAGGAAGATCAGCTCGTCGGTGTTGTTGAGCAACGTCGCGTCGGAGGCGATGAACCGTGCGGGACCCGGCAGTCCGGTGTCGAGCGTGACTGCGCCTTCTCCGGCGACGCTGCCGGCGGGGCAGCCTGCGGCGCCGAGCGCCATCAGCTCCGCGTCGGATGCCGTGCACAGCTCCGGCACGGCGGTGTTGAAGCGCGCGCCCGCCGCGAGCTCGGTCACGACCGTGCGCACGGCAGGCGGCTTGGCATTCGGATCGTTGGGGTTGACGTAGTCGATGTGCAGCTCGAGACCCGTCGACGTGCCCGGCTTCGTTTCGGTGAACGTGAGCGTCGCGTCCTGACGCGAGCCGTCGGCCGCGTACGCCGCCGGCGCGGCCGTCATCAGCCCGATCAGGGCGAGGATCGCTCCGACCCGCATCACTTGATCACCGAGATCTCGGGATGGGTGGCAAGCAGCGTCTGGGTAAAGACGTAGTTGAAGGCAAAGACGCCGATAAAGGCGATCACCACGGCCTCGTTTACCGCCCGCCCCACGCCCTCGGCGCCGCCCGAGGCGTTCATGCCCTTATACGAGCACACGATCGCGACGATCGCCCCGAACAGCGTGCACTTGAGCACCGAGCCCCAGAGGTCGGTCACCGAGGCGTTGTTAAACAGCGTCGCGAAGAAGCCGCCGAGCGGGGCGCCGTAGAGGATCTCGGCGAAGATCCCGCCGGTG
>DASPWW010000192.1:0-4014 GCA_035637595.1 Solirubrobacterales bacterium
ATGGGAGCGGTGCTCGTGCGCTCGGCGCACTCGGCAAACATCAAGGAGCGGCGCGACTGCTCCACGGCGCTGTTCGACGCCGCCGGGGAGCTGGTCATGCAGGCCGAGCACATCCCCGTCCACCTCGGCTCGATGCCCGAGGCGGTCCGGGCGGTGCTCGGCGACGCCCAGCACGAGGGCGACCTGTGGATCCTCAACGACCCCTTCGAGGGCGGCACCCACCTCCCCGACATCACGTTGGTCTCGCCCGTGTTCGCCGGCGCCGAGCTGCTCGGCTTCGCGGCGAGCCGCGCCCATCACGCCGACGTCGGGGGCGAGACGCCGGCCGGGATGCCGGCGCGGTCGGTGCGCCTCGAGCAGGAGGGCGTCGTCATTCCCCCGACCCGGGTCGACGCCGACGAGCTGGAGAAGCTCGCCCAGCAGATGCGAGACCCCCGCCAGCGGCTCGCCGATCTGCGCGCCCAGCGCGCCGCGAACCTGGTCGGCGAGCGGCGCCTGCTCGAGCTGGCCGACCGTCACGGCGAGGGCCTGCTGCGCGGCGGCATGGAGGCGATCCTCGACTACGCGGAGCGCCGCACCCGGGCGCGGCTCGCGGAGCTCCCCGACGGCGATTACGAGGCCTCCGACGTGCTCGAGGACGACGCCGGGGGCGAGCAGCGCGACGTAACGCTGCGGGTGAAGGCGACGCTGAGGGGCGAGCGGCTCACCCTGGACTTCACCGGCAGCGACCCCCAGGTCGAGGGAAACCTCAACTGCCCGCTGCCGGTGACGCTGTCGGCGTCGTTCTTCGCGGTCCGCGTGCTGACCGACCCCGACGCCCCGCCCTCGGCGGGAGCGCACCGCCCCGTCGAGGTGATCGCGCCCGAGGGCTGCGTCGTGAACGCCCGGCCGCCCGCCGCGGTGGCGGCCGGCAACGTCGAGACCTCGAGCCGGATCGCCGATCTCGTGATCAGCGCCCTCGGCCAGGCGACCCCGGCGCCGGCCCAGGGACAGGGAACGATGAACAACCTGACGCTGGCCGGCGAGCGATTCACCTACTACGAGACGCTGGGGGGCGGCCAGGGCGCGTGCCCCGACGCCGACGGGCCGAGCGCGGTGCACGTCGCGATGTCGAACACGCTCAACACGCCGATCGAGGCGCTCGAGCCGGAGTTTCCGCTGCGCGTTCGCGAGCTCGCGATCCGCGCCGGCAGCGGCGGCGCGGGCGCCCACCACGGCGGCGATGGGATCGTGCGCGAGATCGAGGCGCTGGAGCCGATGCGCTTCACGCTGATCACCGAGCGCCGCCGCCACGCGCCGCGTGGCCGCGACGGCGGCGAGGACGGCGCGCGGGGTCGCAATCTGCTCAACGGCGAGCCGCTTGGTTCCAAGACGGAGGGCGACCTCCGGGCCGGCGATCGGCTGCGGATCGAGACGCCGGGAGGCGGTGGCTGGGGCCCCGCCGGCGACGCCCAGCCCATGGCCGACGACTAGGTGGAATCAGTCATCTAGGCTGGCCGCGTGTCGAGCCGGCTCGATATCGCAGAGCTGACGCTCGCCTACGAGGACACCGGCGGCGCGGGGCCGGCGGTGGTGTTCATCCACGGGCTGGGCGGCTCGGCGTATGCCTGGTGGGCGCAGCTCGCGGCGTGTCGCGAGCACGGCTACCGCGCGATCGCCTACGACCAGCGCGGCGCGGGCCGAAGCTCGAAGCCGCCGGGCCCCTACTCGGTCGAGCGCTGGGCCGAGGACGCGGTCGCCGTGCTCGACGCGCTCGGGATCGAGCGCGCGGCCCTGGTCGGACACTCGGTGGGCTGCATGGTCGCCGAGCAGGCGGCCGCGCGGCTCGGGAAGCGCGCCTGGGCACTGGCGCTGTGCGGCGGGGCGCTCGAATGGGCACCCGAGGCTGGACCCGTGTTCGAGCAGCGCGCCGACCTGGCGCGCGCGGGGCGCATGGATGAGATCGCCGAAGCGGTCACGGCCACCGGGCTCACGGAGCGCTGCCGCGCCGAGAGCCCCGCACTCCACGGCCTGATGCTCGAGCTGATCGCCTCAAACGACCCCGAGTCCTACGCCGAATGCGCACTCGCGACGGCCGCGGGCGCGATGCGCGATCTCGACCGGATCGCGTGCCCAGTGCTCGCGTTCGCCGGCGCCGCCGACCCGGTGACCCCGCCGAGCTTCGCGGAGGCGATCGCGGCGGTGGTGCCCCAGGGCAAGGCCACGACGGTCGCCGAGGCGGCGCACTGGTGCATGCTCGAGCGGCCCGGCATGGTCAACGAGATATTGCTCGACTTCCTCGCGCGCGCCCGCGTCGCAACGTAAATCACAAGCTTGCGTTTTGCGAAGACTCCACTACAATCGGGCTCCTCAACCGGCTTGGACGCCCCCTCGGGGCAGCGGTGTCGCCCCAGCCCGACGTTCAACTTTCCAGAGACTTCGTATTCACTTGTAAATGCCTATTGCCTTGAAAGAGTGGGCTGTGACGGTGCGCGCTCTCGCCGAGGGCGAGCAGCTTGTCACGCTGCGCAAGGGCGGGATCAGGGAGGACGACAGGCACTTCGAGCTCGACCACGAGCAGTTCTTCCTCTATCCCACCTTCGACCACCAGCGCAACGACCTCGTGCGTGAGTCGCACCATCCCGAGCTGCGGCGCGCCCTCGAGGAGGGCGTGTGGCCCGACGAGGAGCCGCCGCCGCGGGCCCTGATCCAGGACGGCGGCATCGCCCAGCCCGATCGGGTGCGAATCCGCGCCTGGGCCGAGGTCGCGGGCCACTACGAGACCAGTGACCCGCGCGTCGTCGAGGGGCTGTCGCCGTTTCACGTCTGGACGCCCGACTACGCGATCAAGCGCCTGCGCTGGAAGCCGCGCCATCCGCTTCACGTCCTGCTGCTGCGGGTGCACCGCATACCGCGCCCCGTCACGGTGCGGGTGCGCGACGAGTACCACGGCTGCCACTCGTGGGTCGAGATCGACCGTGACCTGCCCTTCGAGGGCACGCCGGTGATGGCGGACGAGGAGTTCGTCCGCGCCGGCGCCGCGATCCGCGAGATCGCCGAGCAGGCCGAGCCGGTCCCGGCCTGAGCGCGGCTTCGGCCCTTGAGCTAATCGCCCGCGCCGAGCGCGTGCTCGTGCTCGGGATCGGCGGCGGCGGCGACGTCGTCGGCGCGCTCGCGATCGGGAGGCTCTGCGAGTCGCTGGGCACGCCGTTCGAGCTCGGCGGGGTGGCGTGGGAGCGCTTCGTCGTCGACCCCTACCCGGGGCCGCGGCCCCTCGAGCAGGTGCGAGGCGGGCGCCCGCTCGGCGCCGGCGCACTGCTCGCCGATGCGGACACCGCGACGGTCGACGGCATCGCGTTCTCTGAGGCGCGGATGGCGGGGCACCTCGGACGCCCGACGGTGCTGATCGACGTCAGCGAGGGACCGGTGACCGCGGCCGAGGGCATCGTGGCGGCGGCGCGCGAGCTTGGCTGCGACCTCGTTGTCTACGTGGACGTCGGAGGCGATGCTCTGGCGCGCGGCGACGAGCCCGGGCTCGCGAGCCCGCTGTGCGATGCCGTGATGCTCGCCGCCGGGGAGCTCGCCGCCGATCGCGTCGAGGCGCTGGGGGCAATCTTCGGGCCGGGGTGCGACGGCGAGCTGACAGCCGAGGAGGTGCTTGGCCGGGTCAGCGAGCTCGCCGCGACCGGCGCGTGGCTGGGCGCCTGGGGGCTGCCTCCGAGCACCGCCGACGAGCTCGCCGCGGCCGCGCGGAAGGTGCCGACCGAGGCGAGCCTTCAGGCGGTGCGGTGCGCCCGGGGCGAGACGGGCGAGGTGGCGATCCGCGAGGGCCGTAGGCACGTCCGCCTGGGGCCGGTCGGGGCGCTGACCTTCTTCTTCGAACTCCGCGTCGCGATCGAGCGGACGCTGCCGCTGGCTCGCGCTGCGGTCGGAGCAGCAGACCTGGAGGCCGCCCACGACGCGCTATGGGCGCGCGGCGTGCGCAGCGAGCTCGACTACGAGCGGGGACGGGCCACCGAGACCGCTTAGTGCGGC
>DASPWW010000193.1:0-6002 GCA_035637595.1 Solirubrobacterales bacterium
TGCCGTGCGTGCGCAGGTAGCCGATCTCCCAGTCATCGGGCTCACGCAGCGTGCCGCTCGCCCGAACCTCGCGCCCGATCGGGAGGTCGGGGATCGGTTCGGGTGCCTCGATCAGGAGGCGGCCGTCCGCGGTCTGGACCCGGACCGAGACGGTGCCGTCGCTGCGGCGGGGCACGGCTGTGACGAACCCCGTTGCGGTAACGGGGCGGTCGGCCAGGCGGTCGAAGGCACCGGCGTCGATCGCCCGCAGTCGCGCGCCTCCGACCGCCAGGCCGCCGCCGCATCCGGTCAGCGCCACGAGCGCGAGCCACAGCGCCGCGGCGGCCACACCCCCGCGAGCCGACGCCCCACGGGACACCCCGGAACGCGGACGGGCAGCGACCAGAGCCGCGCTGGCCGGCACCAGCAGCAGCCCGAGGCGCGGATTGGCGAGCGACGCGAATGGCGCGAGGCCGAGCCCCACGGTTGCTCCCGCCAGCGCGACGAGGCGCCACTGCATGAAAATTTCCTCCGGGCGTGACCCGGGCTGCCTGGCACGACCAGCGGCCACGGAGCGATCCTGAGGGCACAAGGCACACGCAGGGGCGCGCCTCCGCAACGAAAGCGGGGCCTGATCGAATCAGGGCCCCGGCGCCGCGCGATGCGGGCGGTTCCGCGGAACCCCCCGCCCTGGCCAGTTCAGGCCTCCTTGGCCGCCTTCGGTTTCTTGACCCGGACCTTCTCGGTGTCCGAGGTCTCGGGCTCGCACGCGGGAGTCTCCTGGACCCGGGCGGTGTAGAGCGAGCTCTTTTTGACCTTCACCTTGGTGGCGAAGCTCCCCTGGGCGTCTGTCTGCGCGGTCGCCACCTGGGTGGGCGTGCCGCCCTCGAGGCCGGTGCGGAGGATCTCCACGCTTTGGTTCTGCTCGCAGGCGGGATCGTTGCCCGTGGCCTCGAGCTGCCCCGAGAGGGTGACCGCCTTCCCCTTCTTCACCTTGGGCTTGTTGGCGTCGAGGGTGAGGGTGCGCGCGGCCTTTGCGGGGGTTCCTTGCCCATCTCCCCCATCCGGTGGGGGTGGTGGCGGGGGCGGAGATGGGGCCGCGAACTTCTGGATCCGGTGGTTGTCTTGGTCGGCGACGTAGGCCGCTCCCGCAACGTCGGTGGCGACGCCAATCGGGGTGTTGAGCTCGCCGCCCAGCCCGCCGGTCGTCCCCGCCTTGCAGTTGGCGGCCACGGTGCAGATCTCGAAGCCCGTGCCCGTGTTCTCCGGCGCCGCCGGATCTATGACGTCCTTTCCCCACGCCCGCTGCCAGTTCCCCGCCGAGTCGAACTTCTGGATCCGCTGGTTGAAGCGGTCGGCGAGGTAGACGCTTCCTCCCCCATCGGTGGCGATGCCGATGGGATTGTTGAGCTCGCCGCCCAGGCCCCCAGTCGCCCCCGTCTTGCAGTTCACGGCCACGGTGCAGATCTCAAACCCGGTGCCCAAGGCGATATCGACGTCCTTTCCCCAGGCCCGCTGCCAGTTCCCCGCCGAATCGAACTTCTGGATCCGCTGGTTAAGGCGGTCGACGACGTAGACCGCGCCCGCGTCGGTGGCGACGGCAATGGGCTCGTTGAGCTCGCCCCCTGCCCCCCCGCCGATTGGGTCGCCCGCCTTGCAGTTGGCGGCCACGGTGCAGATCTCAAACCCGGTGCCGGCGGCGGTATCGACGTCCTTGCCCCACGCCCGCTCCCAGTTCCCCGCCGAGTTGAACTTCTGGATCCGGTGGTTCGCGGTGTCGGCGACGTAGACCGCTCCCGCCGTGTCGGTGGCGACGCCCGTGGGGAAGCTGAGCTCGCCCCCCAGCCCCCCACTAACGCCCGTCTTGCAGTTGGCCGCCACGGTGCAGACCTCGAAGACGGCGCCCAGATCTCCCGGCATTCCGCTTTGAATGACGTCCTTGCCCCACGCCCGCTCCCAGTTCCCCACCGGGTCGAACTTCTGGATCCGCTGGTTGCCCCTGTCGGCGACGTAGACGTTCCCCGCCGCGTCGGTGGCGATGAAGCGGGGGGAGTCGAGCTCGCCGCCCAGGCCGCCTTGCGTGCCGGCCTGGCAGTTGGCAGCCACGACGCAGATCTCGAACCCCGTACCGCCGCCCGCGACGACGTCCTTGCCCCACGCCCGCTGCCAGTTGCCCGCCGAGTCGAATTTCTGGATCCGGTGGTTGACTTGGTCGGCGACGTACACGTTCCCCGCCGCGTCGGTGGCGACACCCTCGCCCGGGAAGCTGAGCTCGCCGCCCAGGCCCCCAGTCGCGCCCGTCTGGCAGTTCGCGGCCACGGCGCAGATCTCAAACCCGGTTCCCACGGCGGTGTCGACGTCCTTGCCCCAGGCCCGCTCCCAGGTTCCGTCGGCGGCGTGGGCGGGACCGGCGAGCAACAGCCACGCCAAAGGCGCCGCGAGCGCCGCCGCGAGGCGCCGGTGGCGCGAACCTGAATGAAGCCCGCTGCTCATGCGTCCCTTTTCCTGTACCCCTGCGGTGCCGTCACGGCTCGACGGAGAGTAGCCCTTGTCGAGCCTCGACCGTAAGCCGGATCACCCCGGCTCCTTCCCGATCAGCGCTCGAGGCCGCGCCGGTCATCCGGGCGACAGGAGCTCGACGCGGCAGCTCACCGGGCTTGGCCGGTCGCCCATCTAGGGCTGGAGCGCGGCGCGCAGCGCCTCCATCGTGACCGGCCCGATCCCGCTGACCTCGTCCAGCTCGTCGATCGACGAGATCCCGCCGTGCTCGTCGCGGTAATCGATGATGTTCTGGGCGGTCACCGGGCCGATCCCCTCGATGGTGTCGAGCTCCTCGACCGTCGCGCTGCCGAGGCTGATCGGGCCGTCGGCGGCGTCGGTGGTCTCGCTCCCGGCGGCCGCCCCCGACCCGCCCGGGACGACGACCTGCTGACCGTCCGAGAGCGGCGCGGCGAGGTTGATGGCGTCGACCGCCCCGTGCTCGGTGGGCCCGCCTGCACGCTCGACCGCGTCGGTCACCCGCGATCCCGCGGGAAGCCGGTAGACGCCCGGCTCGCGGACCGCGCCCGCCACGTGGACCACGACGTCACGGCCATCGGCGCCGCCCCCGCCCTGGCGCGAGGCGAAGGCGACCTCGCCCGCCGGCGCACCGCCCTCGTCGGAGGCGCGGATCCAGCGCGCGCCGAGCAGCAGCAGCGCCACGGCCAACGCGCCGTAGACGACGATCTGGGAGCGGCTCAGCGGCACGGGGAGCAGGGCTCCGGGGCGCAGTCGCACATGAGGCGATCGTTACCCCCGGCTCGTGCCGGGTGGTGCGCGAAATGAGTCGAGGGGCGCGCGAAGCCGCTCAGCGAACGCTGAATCCGGCCAGTTCCTCGGGCTCCTCCTCGAAGACCTCGACCCGCTCGACCTCAGCGCCCCGCGGGCCCTCGTGGGCGAAGCGCACCAGCGCCTCGACGGCGCCGGGATCGCCCTCGAAGACAGCCTCGACCGCGCCGTCGTCTCGATTGGCGGCCCAGCCCGACACGCCACGTTCCGATGCCCGCCGGCGGGTGGTGTCGCGGAAGAAGACGCCCTGGACGCGGCCGTGAATCACGACCCGGCGCCGGATCAGTTGATCCTCAGTACTCGTCGTCCTCGTCGAAGCCGGCGACGTCGGCGGCGAGCTGGCGGTCGAACAGCTCGTCGACCGAGACCGCGGGCGAGACGACGGAGATGCAAGCGAAGATGCCCTCGCCGTCGTTGGCGATGGCGTGGTCGGTCGCGGGCGGGATCAACGCCAGGTCGCCCGGCGCCAGGTGCTCGGTGTCGCCGGCCGCGGACATCGTCCCCTCGCCCTGGACGACCACGTAGACCTGCTCGGCTTCCTCGTGGGAGCGGAGGCCCTGCGAGGTGCCGGACGGGACCTCGAGCCAGATCACGGACATGTTTCGCGACCCGAGCTCACCGGCGTCCATCAGGATGTGGGTGCGGAGGCGATGCCATTCCGTCACGGCCGCCTCCGATTGCCGCCTGACCAGCATGCGGCGGGGTTTCTAGCAGACCCCGGTGGCCGGCGTGTGGCGATTCGTAACTCCCCTGCTCACGAGGGAGGCCGGCGAGGCGCTAGCGGACGACCAGGTTGACGAGCTTGTTCGGGACCACGACCTCCTTGACCACCTGCTTGCCGTCGATGTGCTGGCGCACCTTGTCGCTCTCGCGGGCGATCCGGATCAGGTCGTCCTCGGAGGCGTCGACGTCCGCCTCGACGCGATCGCGGAGCTTCCCGTTGACCTGGACGATCAGGGTGAAGGTGTCGGTGGCGAGCAGGGCAGTATCGGGCTCGGGCCAGGGCTGCTCCCAGACGCGATCGCCGGTCATCGCCTCGTAGACCTCGGCCCCGAGGTGGGGGGCGAAGGGGAAGATCAGCGAGGCGGCGGTCGCGGTCGAGAAGCGCAGCGCGGCGTCGCCGCTGGGATCGCCCCACAGGCCGTCTTTGAGGCGGTAGGCGTCGTTGACGAGCTCCATGACCGCCGCGATCGCGGTGTTGAACTGAAAGCCGCGATTGAAGTCACGGGTCACCTTGTCGATCGCCCAGTGCGCCTTGCGCAGCAGATCCAGGGCCGGGCCCGCGGCGCCGTCGCTCGACGAAGCTCCGCCCGAGGTGCGCTCGACGACCTCGCCGGACAGGCGCCACAGCCGGTCGAGAAAGTGGTGGACTCCCTTGACCCCCTCGTCGGTCCAGTCACCGCCCTTCTCCGGCGGGCCCATGAAGCAGATGAAGCTGCGGAGGGTGTCGGCGCCGAACGGCTCGACGTACTCGCGAGGGCTGATGGTGTTGCCCTTCGACTTCGACATCTTGGCCCCCTCGCGGGTGATCATCCCCTGGGTGAAGAGGTTCGCGAACGGCTCTTTCGCCTCCAGGTGACCGATGTCCGAGAGCGCCTTGGTGAAGAAGCGCGCGTACATCAGGTGCAGGATCGCGTGCTCGACGCCGCCGATGTACTGGTCGACGGGCATCCAGTAGTCGGCTACATCGCGCCGGAAGGCCCGCTCGGCGTTGTGCGGGTCGAGGTAGCGCAGGAAGTACCACGAGGAGTCGACGAACGTGTCCATGGTGTCGGTCTCGCGGCGCGCCGGACCGCCGCAGCGCGGGCACTCGGTCGCCACCCAGTCCTCGGCGGTGGCGAGCGGGCTCTTTCCCTTCGGCAGGTAGTCGTCGACCTCCGGCAGCGGCACCGGGAGCTGATCGGCGGGGACCGGGACGATTCCGCACTCGTCGCAGTAGACGACCGGAATCGGACAGCCCCAGTAGCGCTGGCGCGAGACGAGCCAGTCGCGCAGCCGGTAGCTGACCGCGGCGCGCCCCAGCCCCCGCTCCTCGAGCCACGCGGTGATCCTGTGGACCGCCTCGGGCGCCGGCAGGCCGGTGAACTCGCCCGAGTTGATCAGGCGCTCGTCCTCGGAGTGACCCACGAACGCTTCGCCCTCGGGCGCCTCGCCCTCGGCGGGCTCGACGACCCGGCGGATGTCTAGCCCGAACTGCTCGGCGAACTGGTAGTCGCGCTGGTCGTGAGCCGGCACCGCCATGATCGCGCCGGTCCCGTACTCCATGAGCACGTAGTCGGCGACGAACATCGGGATCTGCTCGCCGTTGACGGGATTGGTGACGCTGCGGCCCAGCGGCACGCCCGTCTTCTCGCGCTCCTCGGCGCTGCGCTCCTCCGACGAGCGGCGTGCCGACTCGTCGACGTAGGCCCGCACCGCCTCCTCGGCGTCGGTCCCTGCGACGAGGCGCTCAATCTCGGGGTGCTCGGGGGCGAGGACGAAGAAGGTGGCCCCGAAGAGCGTGTCGGGGCGGGTCGTGAAGACGGGGAAGTCGATTCCCACCTCTTCGCAGCGGAAGATCACCTCGGCGCCGTGGGAGCGGCCGATCCAGTTGCGCTGCATGGTCTTGACGTGCTCGGGCCACTCGATGGCGTCCAGGTCGTCCAGGAGGCGGTCGGCGTAGTCGGTGATGCGGAAGAACCACTGCTCGAGCTCGC
>DASPWW010000194.1:0-1755 GCA_035637595.1 Solirubrobacterales bacterium
GCCGGCCGGCGCGGGCTCGCGGCTCAGCGCCAGGTCCACGATTCGGGCGACGAGGTCTTCGAAGCTGATGCCGGCCGCGTCCGCGGCCATCGGGAACAGGGACGTGTCGGTGAGCCCCGGGATCGCGTTCGCCTCGAGGACGTGAGGGATGGAATCGGCGTCGAGCATCAGGTCGACGCGTGCGAATCCCGCGCAGCCCAGGAGCTCGTACGCCCGGCGGGCCACCTCCTGCACCTCGGTGGCGGCCCCCGGCAACTCGGCGGGGCAGACGTACTCGGTGCGACCGATCTCGTAGCGAGCCTCGTAGTTGAAGCGGTCCTCCTCCTTGGGCCGCACCTCCACGACGGGCAGCGGCTCCCCGTCGAGCAGCGAGACGGCGAGCTCCCGGCCCTCCACGTAGCGCTCGAGCAGCACACGGTCGTCGTAGCTGAACGCGGATACCAGCGCTTCGGGAACATCGTCCTGCGCCGCCGCGAAGCGAACCCCGAGCGCGGAGCCCTGCGCGGCGGGCTTGACGACCAGCGGGAACCGGAGCCGGTCCTCGATCGCCCCGAGCGCGTCCGCCGCTCCCAGCTCGCGGAACGCGGTCGCGTTGAACGCAACCCAGTCGGGTGTTGGGATACCGGCGGCAAGCAGCAAGTGCTTGGCGAGGACCTTGTCCATGCAGCGGACGCACGCCGCCACCCCTGGCCCCGTATAGGGGATGCCGAGGATCTCCAAGAGCTCCTGCGGCGTGCCGTCCTCACCGCCGGGGCCGTGCAGGGCGATGAAGGCCGCGTCGGGCGCGTCCTCCTTCAACCGCCGCACGAGGTCCGCGCCGACGTCCAGCGGCACGACCTCGTGCCCAAGCGAGGAAAGGGCATCCTCCACTCGCGCTCCCGAGCGCAGCGATACCTGACGCTCCAGCGACCGGCCGCCCTTGAGGACCGCGATCTTCATCCGGTTCTCTAACCCTCGCGCCGGCGCGGGCGCAGCGGCAGGACGTCGGCTCGGCGTTCCGGCTCGTCGGCGCCGGCGGGCAGCCGATGCTCGCCCGTGATCGTCTCGTACAGACCCACCTGCTCGCTGACGACCTTGCCGATCCTGCGAATGCCCTCGCGGATCTCGTCCTCGTTGGAGCCGGAGAAGTTGAGGCGCATCGAATTGCCGCCTTGCCGGCCGTCGACGAACGCGGCGGCGCCGGGAACGAAGGCGACGTTCGCGCGAAGCGCTTTCGCGAGGAGGTCGGAGGTGTCGATGTACTCGGGGAGGGTTGCCCACACGAACAGCCCGCCGCCGGGCCTGGTCCACGTCGCCTGCTCCGGAAAGTGGCGCTCCAACGCCTCGAGCATCGCGTCGCGCCGCGAGCGGTAGATCGCACAGAGGCTGTCGATGTACTCGCGCCAGCGATTCTCGGCGAAGTACTCGAGCGCGAAGTACTGGGTCAGCGTCGAGGTGCACAGATCCGTCGCCTGCTTGCCGAGCACCATCTTCTCCATCACGGGCGGCGGCGCGACCGCCCAGCCAAGCCGGATCCCGGGCGAGAGGATCTTCGACAGCGTGCCCACGTAGATCACGTAGTCGCCGCCGTCGAGCTGATAAAGGGGCGGCTCGGGCTCTCCCTCGTAGCGGAGCAGGCCGTAGGGGTTGTCCTCCACCACGAGCACCTCGCGCTCGCGTGCCAGCTCGACGAGGCGCCGCCGGCGCTCGCCGGAGAGCGTCACCCCGGTGGGGTTCTGGAAGCTCGGCACCGAGTAGATGAACTTGGGACGCCTC
>DASPWW010000195.1:0-3890 GCA_035637595.1 Solirubrobacterales bacterium
GCGACGTAGGGGGTCTCGAGCGCGGCGTCGGCGCGGACCTTGCCGCTCTCGGCCTGCATGACGTCGGCGACGCGGTCGCCGTTGGAGATCAGCCAGTCGCGCAGCTTGCCGAGCCAGCGGTAGCGGCCCGCGATCCCGATCGCCTCCCACTCGGGCTGGGCGGCGCGCACCCGCGCCGCCACCTCGCCCACGCGCTCGGGACCGTCGATCGGAAGCGTGCGGACGACCGAGCCGTCGGCGGGGTTGTGGACGTCGAAGCTCTCAGCCGCGCTGGGCGCGGCGCCGTCGCCGTCGGCCTGGGACTCGTGCTCGGCCGCGGTGGCCTCGGTCTCGATCTCCATGCGGGCTCTCCAGGCACTCTAGCGCGCGGTTGGCCGGCTGGCCAGTAGCGCCGACCTACCCCGCAACGAGCCGGAAGACGGGGCCGTCGAGCGACGTCACGTAGATGCGCCCGGCGCGGCCCTCGCCGAACGAGGTCGGGGTCGAGACCGAGAGTCCGAGCGGCTTGTCGTCCGAGCCAGCCGGCACGCCGGGAACAAAGCTGCGGATCTGGCCCGCGCAGAGGTCGGCGTAGACGTAGCGTCCCTCGAGCGTCGGCAGCGAGGGGTCGCGGACGATGTAGCCGCCGGTGATCGAGCAGTTTCCGGTGCCGTTGGCGCTGGAGTAGGTGAAGATCGGCGGCGTCGCGGGATCGGGACCCGGCCGCGACGGGTCGAAGAACTGGTTGCCCTCGAACTGCGGCCAGCCGAAGTTCGCGCCGCGCGCCGCCGCCCGGCTCAGGTAGTCGACCTCCTCGACCAGGTCCTGGCCGACGTCGGCGAGCACCAGGTTCTGTGTCTCGGAGTCGAACGAGAAGCGCCACGGGTTCCGCAGCCCGTAGGCATAGACCTCGTCGGCGCCGTCGCCCCCGACGTAGGGGTTGTCGGGCGGGATCGCGTAGGCGCCCTTCTTGGCCGTCGGGTCGATGCGGATCAGCTTGCCGAGCAGGGCGTTGATGTTGCGGGCGTTGTCGAGCCCGTCGCCGCCCCCGCCCCCGTCGCCGGTCGCGAGCCACAGGTAGCCGTCGGGCCCGAACTGGAGCTGGCCGCCGTTGTGGTTCGAGAACGGCTGGTGGCGGATCGCGAGCAGGTTTCGCTGCGAGCTCGGGTTCGCCCGCGTCGTCGAGCCCCGCCGCCGCTTGAACTCGTCGATTCGCAGGTCGCCGTCGTTGTTGACGTAGTAGACGTAGAAGCGCCGGCTCTCGCGGTAGTCGGGCGCGAACGCGACCGAGAACAGGCCGTCCTCAGCCTGGAACGACACCTTGTCGGTGATGTCGAGGAACGGCCGCGCGAGCGGCTTTCCGTTGCGCAGCACGACGATCCGGCCGGGCAGCTCGACGACGAAAAGCAGCCGCTTGTAGCCGGGCGCGTCGTCGACGTAGACGGGGTTGTCGAAGCTGCCGACCTGGGCCAGCGCGACGCCGCCATCGCCGCTTCCGATTCGCTCCTCGGCCGCGGCGCGGCTGGAGGGCTCGCCGCCCGCGCCCACCAGCGCGACGAGCAGCGCGAGCAGCGCGACGGCCGCGACGGCTGCCAGCACTCGCCGCAGCGATATCGGATCCTGGCCGGGGCGGAGCATCGGGATCGGCATGACCTAAACACCCGACGCGGGGTGCCGCTTCGGTGTCACGCGCTCAGCGCGCAGGAGCGAGCCGGTAGACCGGCCCGTCGAGCGAGACAACGTAGATCCGCCCGCGATCGTCCTCGCCGAACGAGCTCAGGTTGGGCACCTCGGGCCCGAGCGCGCGGTCGTCGGTAGCCGCGCGGCCGGGACGCGCCGTGAAGCTGCGCAGCTCGCCGACGCAGAAGTCGGCGTAGAGGTAGCGGCCGTAGAGCGAGCGCAGGCTCGCGTCGCGGACCACGTAGCCGCCGGTCACCGCGCACGCCGGCCCGTCGAGCGGGTAGTCGAGCACGGGAGGGACGCTGTCGAGCGCGTGCTGGTCGTGGTTGAAGCGCTGTCCGCCCTCGAACGCCGACCAGCCGAAGTTCGCGCCCGCCGCCGCGCCGCGCCGCACCAGGTCGACTTCCTCGAGGGCGTCCTGGCCGACGTCGCCGATCGACAGCGCCGCGGTGAGGCGGTCGAACGAGAACCGCCACGGGTTGCGAAGCCCGTAGGCGTATATCTCGGGCCGCGCCCCGGGCTCGTCGGCGAACGGGTTCGAGGCGGGGATCGTGTACGGGGCGCCGTTCGACGGCCGCGGATCGATGCGCAGGAGCTTGCCGAGCAGGGTGTCGAGGCTCTGGCCGTTTCGCATCGGGTCCCCTTCGCCGCCGCCGTCGCCGAGTCCGATGTACAGGTCGTCGTCGGGGCCGAACAGCAGCAGCCCGCCGTTGTGGTTGGGAAACGGCTGCTCGACGCTCAGCAGCTCGCGCCTGGTCGCGGGATCGGCGACGCTCGGATCGGACCGCGAGCGGCGGAACTCCTGTACCTGGGTATCGCCGCCCGTATCGGTGAAGTCGACGTAGAAGCGTCCAGAGCCCGAGTAGTCGGGTGCGAACGCGATCGACAGCAGGCCCTGCTCCAGGCCCGTGCTCACCTCGTCGCGGAGGTCGAGGAAGGGCTCCGCCCGGGCCTCGCCGTCGTGCACGAGGACCACACGACCGGCCTTCTCGACGACGTACAGATCGTCGCGCTCGCCGGGGGGTTGGGCCACGAACACGGGCTCCTCGAAGCGCCCAACCTCGACGAGGCGTGTCCCGCCCTTGCCGTCCCCGACCGCGGGGCCGGCCTGCCCACCGCCATCGGCCTCCGGCGCGGGTCGGGGAGCGGAGGTGGTGGCGGGCCCCTCGTCTGCGCCGCCGCACCCGGGCGCGATCGCCGCCACGCAGATCGCGAGCGCGGCGAGTCTAGTCCTGGATGACGACGTGGCCCTGGTTGTCCACGCTGGCGTTCGGCGGCTTGGTTGAGATCGTGACGACGAACTTGCCCTCGGGCGCGCTGCCGTCCGCGGTCACCGCCTCGGCCTTGCCCTGCAGGCCGGCGGCGATCTCGTAGTTGAGCGTGTAGGTGCCGCCGCGCACCGGCGTCACCCGCCAGATCATCTCCCGGGTCTCGCCCGCCGGAAGGGGGCCGAACGCAAACGTGTTTGTCTGCGCCGTGGTGCCCGGCGAAGACCCGAGCGGCTCGCTCTCGCCGGCGATCCGCGGGTACTTGTTCTCGAGTATCCAGACCGGGCGGCTGGGGTTGGCGAGGCCCGGCTGGTCGGAGCGGACCGAGAACGAGCCCTGGCCGCCGGCCCCGGACGACACGGCGCCGGTCCCGTCGTCGGTGAAGATCGTCACTGCGAGCTCAGGGATCTCGTCGGTGCCCGTGTTCTCGACTGCCAGCTTGAGGTCGGAGGTCTCGGCGAGGCGCTGCCCGGTGGGGAACTGGGCGCTTGTCACCTCGACGGGGAAATCGCCCTCGGGCTCGTCTACGTCCTGGCGTTCACCGCCCCCGCACGCGGCCAGCGCAAACACGCTGATCGCGGTCACCACGGCCGCCCCGAGCGCCGTGCGATGACGGCTCCCGGCTGCTTTTGTGCCGGTCTCCCCCAAGGCGCCGGGAACATACCATGAGCGGCGCCAAGCCCCGAACACTTGCCCGGCGCCCCTACCGACCGGACCGCTAAGCCCGACCCGGCGGCGCCCACGGTTAGGGGTGGCGCTCGACCTCACGATGAAATACCCTTAGGGCCCACGTGCCCGGACCCCTGGGCCGCGGAGGAGCAGATGGTCAGAACCGTCGCCGACAGGGCATTCCTTCCCGCCAAGTCGCTCTTCGAGCAGGTCGGGAACATGATGATCCTGACCGGCAAGACGATGACCGCGACGGTCAGGCCCCCGTTCCCCTACGGGGGCGAGTTCATAAGC
>DASPWW010000196.1:0-52578 GCA_035637595.1 Solirubrobacterales bacterium
GCTGTGGAAGTCCGACGGCACAACGGCCGGCACGACGCTGGTGAAGGACATAAGGAGCGGGGCGGGCAGCAGCTATCCGGACGCCCTCGCCAACTTCGGCGGCACCCTGTTCTTCCGCGCCAACGATGGCACGACCGGCAACGAGCTCTGGAAGTCGGATGGAACCACCGCGGGCACGACGCTCGTAAAGGACATACAGAGCGGAGCGACGGGCAGCAATCTCCAGTTCCTCACCAACGTGAACGGAACCTTGTTTTTCAACGCCAACGACGGCACGACCGGCTACGAGCTCTGGAAGTCCGACGGCACCACGGCGGGCACGACGCTCGTAAAGGACATCCAGAGCGGCGTCGGCAGCGGCGTCCCCTTCAACCTCACGAACGTAAGCGGCACCCTCTTCTTCACCGCCAACGACGGCACGAATGGCTTCGAGCTGTGGAAGTCCGACGGCACGACAGCGGGCACGACGTTGGTCAAGGACATAAACAGCGGGGCCGGCAACGGCTATCCCTTGTACCTCACCGACGTCAACGGCACCCTGTTCTTCAAGGCCAACGACGGCACGAACGGCTATGAGCTGTGGAAGTCCGACGGCACCACCGCGGGCACGACGTTCGTCAAGGACATCCAAAGCGGGGCATCGAGCAGCGGTCTCGACTACCTCACGAACGTAAGCGGCACCCTGTTCTTTCACGCCAACGACGGTACGAACGGCTACGAGCTCTGGAAGTCCGACGGCACCACGGCCGGCACGACGTTGGTCAAGGACATCCAGAGCGGCGCGTCCGGCGGCTATCCCTACGACCTCACGAACGTCAACGGCACGCTGTTCTTCGAGGCCAGCGACGGCACGAGCGGCGGCGAGCTGTGGAAGTCCGACGGCACCACGGCGGGCACGACGCTGGTGAAGGACATAAGGAGCGGGGCGGGCAGCAGCTATCCCTTTGACATCACCAACGTCAACGGCACGCTGTTCTTCCGCGCCAACGACGGCACGAATGGCTACGAGCTCTGGAAGTCAGACGGCACCACGGCCGGCACGACGTTGGCCAAGGACATCCAAAGCGGAGCGTCCAGCGGCTTTCCCGAGTACCTCACGAACGTAAGCGGAAGCCTGTTCTTCCGCGCCAACGACGGCACGACCGGCACCGAGCTGTGGAAGGCCTTCGCGCTCCCCGAGCCGCCGCCGGGCGGCGGAGGGGAGCCGGGCCCCGGCGGCCAGCAACCCGGCGACACGACACCGCCCGACACGACGATCACCAAGCACCCCAAGGACAAGACCAAGAAGAAGACCGCGACGTTCGAGTTCAGCTCGAGCGAGGCCGGCTCGACGTTCGCGTGCAAGCTCGACGACGGCCCCTTCCAGCCCTGCAGCTCACCCGAGGACGTGAAGGTAAAGAAGGGCAAGCACAGCTTCGAGGTCCGCGCCAAGGACGCCGCCGGAAACGTCGACGCCTCACCGGCGAGCGATAGCTGGAAGGTCAAGAAGAAGAAGAAGAAGTAGCGCCTAGCGGGGCCGGGGCGAGCCGTGCCGGTGGCCCGTGGCGGTAACGGGCGCGGGCCTGCGCACGACCCGGAACCGACCGCCCGGAGGGCAATCCGGGAGCGGCTGGGCGTCGGGCTGATGCGGGCCGCGCCGCGGGCCGCGTGGGCGGCGCGGCTCAGGACGCCAGCGGCGGAACCCGTGCTCGCCGTCGTCCGGCTGCTCCTCGAGCTCGGGCTCGGCGCGGACCGCCCACCACACCAGGTAGAGCGCCGCGGCGATCGGGATCTTCAGGATCACGCCGAGGAAGAAGATCGGCCAGAACCCCTCCACGCTGCGCAGTGTAACGACGACCGCGCGGCGCGCCGCGCCTCACACCGGGCGGAAGCCGTGCTCTATCCAGGCGGTCAGCGCGTCGACGTGAACCTCCTCCAGGCCCCGCCTGGGATCGGTCTCCAGCAGCAGAGTGGGGGCGGGCCGCTGCCGCGCCCACTCGCGGCAGGTCTCGTCGAGCGAGTCGTCGATCCACGCCACGGGGCGGTCACCCGCGTAGGCGTCGATCGCGTCGACCTTCCAGTGCGCGGTGCCGAAGCGCGCGTTGCCGCCGAACGTCAGGTAGGGAAGCTCGCCCGGCAGGCCGAGCAGCAGCGGCAGGTACTCGTTGGCGCGCTCCTCCCACCCCGTCGCCCAGATCAGGTCGTAGTGCTGCGAGAGCCTGACGAGCCGCTCGCCCGCCGCGCGTGAGATGCAGTGCGCCATCCCGTCGATCAGGTGAAGCTCGCCCGGCGCCTCGTTGAGCGGGACGTCGAATCCGAACAGGCTGATCACGCCGTCGACGTCGACGGCGAGGACGGGGCGGTCGTCGCCCGCCTGCTCGAGCTCCTGCTCACGGGTCAAGGCGGGTCCGACCGCCCGCTCGCGCTTCTTGCGCCACCAGCGCACGGCGGTGAGGTTAGGGAACGCGGGGCGCGCCGCCGCGGCCCCGCTACCATTCGCCGCCGTGCCGAGCACCAATCAGCTGATCCGCAACGGGCGACGCCGCCCGAAGAAGAAGACGGCGACGCCCGGACTGAAGTCCGGACAGGGCCGCAAGCGACGGCTCGCCGCGCCGCAGCGCCGCGGCGTCTGCACGCGTGTCTACACGGCGACCCCCAAGAAGCCGAACTCGGCGTTGCGCAAGGTGGCGCGCGTGCGGCTCACCAACGGGATGGAGGTCACGTGCTACATCCCGGGAGAGGGCCACAACCTCCAGGAGCACTCCGTGGTCCTGGTCCGCGGGGGCCGTGTCAAGGACCTCCCGGGGGTCCGCTACAAGGTCGTGCGGGGCACCCTCGACGCCGCCGGCGTCTCGGATCGCAGGCAGGCCCGCTCCCAGTACGGGGTCAAGGCCCGCTAGCCGTCACATGCCCCGCCGAACGGCAGCCCAGCTTCGATCGGTCGAGCCCGACTCGCGCTACCGCTCGAAGCTCGTCCAGCAGCTGATCAACAAGGTCATGGTCGAGGGCAAGAAGTCGCTCGCCGAGCGGATCGTCTACGACGCTCTGGCGCTGATCGGGGAGCGCACGGGAAAGCCGCCCGTGGACGTCCTCGAGGCGTCGATCAAGGAGCTGACTCCGGTGCTCGAGGTCCGCTCGCGCCGCGTCGGCGGCGCCACCTACCAGGTGCCGGTCGAGGTCCAGCCGCGCCGGGCGCGCACACTCGCAGTCCGCTGGCTGGTGCAGTTCGCGCGCAACCGCCGTGAGAAGTCCATGCACGAGCGGCTGGCGGCCGAGATCATGGATTCCACCAGCCAGCAGGGCGGGGCCTGGAAGCGCAAGGACGACATCTACCGCATGGCGCAGGCCAACAAGGCCTTCGCCCACTACCGCTGGTAGGCGCGAGGCAGCGAGGCTGAGCTCAGGGCGGAGCCTTGAGCCGACTGTCCTGCTTAGGCCTCGCTATGCGGAGGCAAAGCAGGACGGTGCAGGGTGGTGCGTGTCGCTAGCGCGCGCGCTCGCGGCGCCGGCGGGCCGCCGCCGCGCGCGCCGAACGCGACTCCACCGGCTTGTCCTCGTCGCGGTTGGCGCCGCGGGCCGCCGCGCCAGGCTTGCCGAGCTTGCTGGGCTCCGACGATCGCCGGCGCGGCCCTCCCGGCTCCTCCTTCGAGCGGTAGCGCTCCGGCACCAGCGTTCGCAGCTGGTCGGAGCGCAAGGTGGCCAGCGCTCCCCCCGCCAAGGCGAGCGAGACCGTCCCGATCAACTCGAGCCAGAAACCGTTGGCCGGCTCGGCCTTGCTGGAGAAGAACTCGAAGGACGGGTCGTCGAGCGAGCCCTCCTGATTGACGTCCGGGAGATCGACGAGCAGGAAGATCAGCAGCGCCAGGCCCCCCGCCACCGCGACCGCCGTCGCGGCCGGGCGCGAGCCGGTCAGCACAGCCACCGCCAGCGCGACGACGGCGAAGACGGCGAGGACGAGCAGTGCGTAGTGGTGCCGATCGGCCGCCTCGATGGTCCTGAGGGGCTCGCCGGACGTGCCGCGGTTGAACTCGAACAAAGTCGAGAACTCCGCCGCCGCTACGCACGCGGCGGCTAGCAGGCATGCGATCGGCAGCAGGTACTCGGCGCGCAGGACGGACCTGGTGCGGCTCATGCCCGAACCCCGGCGATCCTGAACCTGCGCCGCTTTCGCGGGCCCCGGCGGCGGGACGCGGCGCGGCGCCGGGGCGCCGGGGCGGCCCGCGCGCGTGCGTAGCGCGTCAGCAGGAGCCCGGTGGCGACGAGCACCGCCGCCGAGGTCAGCTGGAGCCAGAATCCCTCGTTGAGGACCGCGTGGGCGCCCTGGTAGGCGATCGCGGTCTCTCCCTCCTGCAGCCCCTTGCGGGCGTCGAGCAGCAGGCTGACGGCAATCGCCAGCCCGCCGAGCACCGGGATCACGCGAGCGACCCGCCAGCGACCCCGCAGCGCGAGCAGCGCGGCGACGATCACGACGAGGGCCACCGGCACCATCGCGTAGCCATGGACCGATCCGGTCGTCTGCACGTCGGTCTGGGGGGCGGGCGCGACGGGCTTGACGTCCTCGTACGCCGGGGCACCGATCTCGACGCCCCTGTAGTCGACGAACTGCGAGACCGCGAGCACGACGGCCGCGCACACGACGACGGCGGTCACCGTCCGTTTCGGGGTGACCACACGCTCCGCGAACGCCAGGCCACGCAGCAGCGCGCGCAGCGCGGCGATCAGGTAGGGACGCGCCGCCCGCTCCAGCCACAGGATGGCGCCGCCCGCGACCTCGGCTGTCCGGATCCACCAGGCCCCGATCTCCTGCAGCCCGCCGAGCACCAGCGCCCCGATGACCTTGAGGCCGGACGTGAGCGACGCGAGCGCGGCGCCGATGCCCTTCTCGGCGGCGGCGAGCGCCTTGCGCGCCCGTGGGGCGGCGGATTTCGCAAGCGACGCGCGCGCAGCCCCGACGCGCTTGGCGAGCGAGGCTCGCGCGGCCTTTACGCGCTCGCCGCGCTGCCGCGAGGGTCGCCGCGGCTTCGCCGGTCGCCGCGGCTTCGCGCTAGGCGGCTCGCGGCGCCGACGGGGCGGTTTCTCGGCCCTCGCACGACCCCGCTTCGCGTCCTGTGACTTCTTCGCCGCGGGACGCCGCTCCTTTGCGGCAGGCTGCTTCGGCGCGGCAGGCTTCCCCGGCCGCTCCGGCCGCTTCTTCGCCGCCGGCTTTTTCGCCCCCGCGGGTTTCTGCCTGGCAGCCTTGCGAGGCCACCGCGGCTTGCGGCGAGCCTCGGAGCGCTCCTCGCCGGACTCCACATCGGATGGCTCCTCGCTGCTCTCGGACAGCTTGCGGCGCGCCGCCTCGCGTGCTCGCTGGGAGCCGAGTGGCGGGGGTCGGCGGCCTCCTCTGCCCCTTCTGAGCGGCGTCATGCCTCTGCTATGATCACGCGTCGCTCGTGCCTGGGGTTTGCCCGGCGCACGGGTGGGAATCCATCCGATGGAGAGCCGCAGCAGATAGCCGTCGTTCGGGGCCGAGATCGCGATGGCGCTGGGGCCCGCGAGGGCCTTTTTTGTGCGCCGATACCGCTGAGAACCTGATTTTCTCCTCCTCGTCCGAAATGGCGGTCGGCTGAGACCTCACCAACCGCACGCGACACTTTACGCACAAATGGCACGCAACTTCCCGCTCGAAAAGACGCGCAACATCGGGATCATGGCGCACATCGACGCCGGAAAGACGACGACGACCGAGCGCATCCTCTACTACACGGGACGCACCCACAAGATGGGCGAGGTCCACGAGGGCGCCGCCGTCATGGACTGGATGGAGCAGGAGCAGGAGCGCGGGATCACGATCACCTCCGCCGCCACGGCGTGCGAGTGGGAGGGCCACCGGATCAACATCATCGACACGCCGGGCCACGTCGACTTCACCGTCGAGGTCGAGCGCTCGCTGCGCGTACTCGACGGCGCGATCGCGATCTTCGATTCCGTCGCCGGGGTCGAGCCGCAGTCCGAGACGGTTTGGCGGCAGGCCGACAAGTACCGGGTCCCGCGAATCGCCTACGTCAACAAGATGGACCGCACCGGCGCCGACTTCTCCGGCGCCGTGGAGACGATGCGCGAGCGCCTCGGTGCGCACCCTCTGCCGATCCAGCTTCCGCTCGGCAACGAGGGCGACTTCGAGGGCGTGATCGACCTGATCGAGAACAAGGCACTGGTCTGGACCGACGAGCTGGGCACCGAGTTCGAGTACCGCGAGATCCCCGCCGAGCTGGCCGAGCAGGCCCACGACGCCCGCACCCACCTGATCGAGGCCTGCGCCGAGTACGACGACGAGCTGATGGAGGCCTACCTCAACGACGAGGAGATCCCCCACGAGCGGATCGCACGCTCGCTGCATCGCGCGACGCTGGACATCAAGGTGACGCCGGTCCTGTGCGGCTCGTCGTTCAAGAACAAGGGCGTGCAGCCGCTGCTCGACGCGATCGTCGAGCTGCTGCCGTCGCCGCTCGAGGTGCCACCGGTCGAGGGCGTCGAGCCGGCATCGAAGAAGGGCGGCGGGGGCGGGCCCGCGATCCGCCCCCCCGACGACGACGCCCCCTTTGCCGCGCTCGCCTTCAAGGTCGCGGCAGACCCCTATGTCGGCAAGCTGACCTACTTCCGCGTCTACTCCGGCAAGCTCACGTCCGGCAGTCGCATCCTCAACGCGTCGAACGGGCGCACCGAGCGCGTCGGGCGGCTGCTGATGATGCACGCCAACCATCGTGAGGAGATCGAGGAGTGCTACGCGGGCGACATCTGCGCCGGCGTCGGGCTCAAGCAGACCTCCACCGGCGACACCCTGTGCGCCCCTGACGCGCCAGTCGAGCTCGAGCAGATCGAGTTCCCCGAACCAGTCATCGCCGTCGCGATCGAGCCCAAGACGAAGGCCGATCAGGAGAAGCTCTCGTCGAGCCTCGCCCGGCTCGTCGAGGAGGACCCCACCTTCCAGGTCGAGACCGACCACGAGACCGGCCAGACCCTGATCCACGGGATGGGCGAGCTGCACCTCGAGGTGATCGTCGACCGGCTGTTGCGCGAGTTCAACGTCGACGCCAACGTCGGCCGTCCCCAGGTCGCCTACCGCGAGACGATCCGCGAGGCGGCCGAGAAGGTCGAGGGCCGCTTCGTGCGCCAGACCGGCGGGCGCGGTCAGTACGGCCACGTCGTGATCAACCTCGAGCCGGCGCCCGGCACGGGGTTCGACTTCGTCAACAAGATCAAGGGCGGCGCGATCCCGAGCGAGTTCCTCCCCGCGGTCGAGGCCGGGATCGAGGAGGCGCTGCAGAGCGGCGTCAAGGCCGGCTATCCGATGGTCGACGTGGCCGTCGAGCTGATCGACGGCTCCTCGCACGACGTGGACTCCTCGGAGATGGCGTTCAAGATCGCCGGCTCGATGGCGCTCCAGGCGGCGGCGCGGCGCGCCAAGCCGGTGCTGCTCGAGCCCGTGATGCGAGTCGAGGTGGTCACACCCGAGGAGTTCCTCGGCGACGTGATCGGCGACCTGTCGCGGCGCCGCGGCAAGGTCGAGGGCCAGGAGCCGCGCGGCAACGCGCTCGCGGTCTCGGCGCTCGTGCCGCTGGGCGAGATGTTCGGCTACGCGACCGACCTGCGCTCGTCGACCCAGGGCCGCGCGACCTTCACGATGCAGTTCGAGCGCTACGAGGAGGTCCCGTCGAGCATCGCCGAGCAGATCACCGAAGGCGGCGCCGCGGAGCCCGTGGCGGCGGTGTCGTGAGCCGTTATCTGGCTATATTTCTTCGGTTCTCCGGCGCGGAGCGTTCACGCCGGCGAACGCGCGATTCAACCTGACCTGACAGCTACGACAACAAAGACAACTTTCGAAAGAGCAAAAGGAGCGAGATGTCGAAGGAGAAGTTCGAGCGCGACAAGCCGCACGTGAACGTCGGCACGATCGGTCACATCGATCACGGCAAGACGACGCTCACGGCCGCGATCACCAAGGTGCTCGCCGAGAAGGGCGGTGCCGAGGAGAAGTCGTTCGAGGAGATCGACAACGCTCCCGAGGAGAAGGAGCGCGGCATCACGATCGCGACCTCCCACGTCGAGTACCAGACCGACAAGCGCCACTACGCGCACGTCGACTGCCCCGGGCACCAGGACTACATCAAGAACATGATCACCGGGGCCGCCCAGATGGACGGAGCGATCCTCGTCGTCTCGGCGGCGGACGGGCCGATGCCGCAGACCCGCGAGCACGTGCTGCTGGCGCGTCAGGTGAACGTGCCGTACGTGGTCGTCTACCTCAACAAGACCGACATGGTCGACGACGCCGACCTGATCGAGCTCGTCGAGGAGGAGGTCCGCGACCTGCTCAAGGAGTACGAGTTCCCGGGAGACGACACGCCGATCATCAAGGGCTCGGCGCTGAAGGCGCTGGAGGGCGACGAGGAGGCCAAGCAGTCCGTGCTCGAGCTCGCCGACGCGCTCGACAGCTACATCCCCGAGCCCGAGCGTGACCTCGACAAGCCCTTCCTGATGCCGATCGAGGACATCTTCACGATCACCGGGCGCGGAACGGTCGCCACGGGCCGCATCGAGCAGGGCGTCGTCAACACCGGCGACGAGGTCGAGATCGTCGGGATCAAGCCCACCGCGAAGACCGTCGTCACCGGGGTCGAGATGTTCCGCAAGATCCTCGACCAGGGCCAGGCGGGCGACAACGTCGGCTGCCTGCTGCGCGGCACCAAGCGCGAGGAGATCGAGCGCGGTCAGGTTCTGTGCAAGCCGGGCTCGATCACGCCGCACACGAAGTTCAAGTCGGAGGTCTATTGCCTCAAGAAGGAGGAGGGCGGCCGCCACACGCCGTTCTTCTCGGGATACCGCCCGCAGTTCTACTTCCGGACGACGGACGTGACCGGCGTGGCGAATCTCCCGGAGGGCACCGAGATGGTGATGCCGGGTGACAACGTCGAGATGACGATCGAGCTGATCCAGCCGATCGCCATGGTCCAGGGTCTCCGGTTCGCGATTCGCGAGGGCGGTCGCACCGTCGGGTCGGGGGTCGTGACGGAGATCGTCGAGTAGTCATCGGGGCCGGCAGAGCCGGCCCCGTTTACGGTCGGGCCGAGGGGGCCGGGCCGGGAAAAGTTCAAGCACATACGACCGGGGCGGCGCCCCAAACGGGGGCGGCGCCCCAACTGCGCTCAGCAAGCGCAGCGGAGAACGCACCGGACAAGAAACTGAATGGCTTCGATAGCGACAGGCAAGATCAGGATCCGCCTCAAGGCGTACGACCACGACGCGATCGATCGCGCCGCGCGCGAGATCGTGGAGACGGCGCGGCGCACCGGCGCCTCGGTCTCGGGGCCGGTGCCGCTGCCGACGGAAAAGAACGTCTACTGCGTGATCCGCTCGCCGTTCAAGGACAAGGACTCGCGCGAGCACTTCGAGATCCGGACCCACAAGCGCCTGATCGACATCCTCGAGCCGACGCCGAAGACGGTCGACGAGCTCCAGCGCATCGACACGATCCCCGCCGGCGTCGACGTGGAGATAAGGCTCTAGCCGGAGGGACGAAGCTGTGGCGGCGATCATCGGCAAGAAGCTCGGGATGACCCAGGTCTTCACAGAGGACGGCACGCGGGTGCCCGTCACGGTGATCGAGGCCGGTCCCTGTCCGGTCACGGCCAAGCGCGACCCCGACCGCGACGGTTATGCCGCGCTCCAGCTCGGGTTCGGCGCGACCAGCGAGGACAGGCTCACCAAGGCGCAGCTCGGCCATCTCAAGAAGGCCGACGCCGCGCCGGTGCGCACCCTGGTCGAGTTTCGCGACGAGGGCGATGAGCGCAGCGTCGGCGACGTCGTCACGGTCGAGGACTTCGAGCCCGGCCAGCGAGTCAAGGTCTCGGGCACCTCGGTGGGCAAGGGCTTCCAGGGCACCATCCGGCGTCACAACTTCAGCCGCGGTCCGGTCACGCACGGGTCGCACAACGTCCGTGCCCCCGGCTCAATCGGGGCGAGCGCGGACCCTGCGCGCGTCTTCAAGGGCGTGCGGATGCCCGGCCGCATGGGCGGTCGCCGAATCACGCAGCGCGGGCTACGAGTCGTCGAGGTCGACGCCGAGCGCAACCTGCTGCTCGTCAGGGGCGCGGTTCCCGGCCCGCGCAACGGAACGGTGGAAGTAAGGAGCGATTGATGGCGGCGCAAACGAAAGCCGGGGGGAGCCGCGCGAAGCGCGGCGAGGGGGGCAGCGCCCCCCGTGTGGCGACCAAGGCGCCAGTGCTCGGCACGCAGCGCAAGGCCGACCTGCCCGAGGCCGTGTTCGGCGAGGAGTTCCACGAGTCGCTGGTCCACGACGCCGTGCGGGCGGACCTCGCCGCGCAACGGCGCGGCACCGCGTCGTCATTGACCCGGGCCGAGGTCTCGATGACGACCGCCAAGGCGTGGCGCCAGAAGGGGCTGGGGCGCGCCCGCGCCGGGCCCCTGAGCGTGCCGCATCGTCGCGGCGGCGGCGTGGCCTTCGGTCCCAAGCCGCGGCGCTACACCGTGAAGGTGAACCGAAAGGCGCGCCGCCGCGCGCTGCGCGCCGCGCTGTCGGTGCACGCCGCGCGGGACTCGATCGCGGTCCTCGACGCGACGTCCTTCGACGAGCCCTCGACCCAGCAGGCCGCCAAGGCGCTCGACCGCTGGGGCGGATCGCGCCCCACGCTGGTGGCGTTGAGCCCGGACGAGGCGGCGGCCGCGAAGAGCTTTCGCAACATCCCGCGCGTCGCGGTGCTGACCGCCGACTCGGTCGGCGTCGCGGACGTCGTGGGCGCCGCGTCGGTGGTGCTCTCGGAGACCGCGCTCGAGGCGCTCAGCCGCCGTGCTTCCGGCGACAGCGGCTCCGCGAAGGACGCGGCGGCCGGGGAGGACGGTAAGCGGTGACTCCTCCCACCACAGCACGCCTCACCCGCCTGCAAACCTTCGCCGGTCGGCGTCCTCGGTCGCTCGCGCACTCTGCGAGTGCGCCACGCTCCCTGCGTCCTTGCCCAACTCGGTTTTCGGCGGCTGAGTCGCACTGCGGCGGAAGGAGGCACCGCTGATGGAGGCGCGCCAGGTGATCATCGAACCGGTCATCTCGGAGAAGAGCTATGCGCTGATGGCGGACGGCAAGTACACGTTTCGCGTCCACGAGCGCGCCCAGAAGACCCAGATCGCGCACGCGGTCGAGGAGATCTTCGGTGTGACCGTGGCCCGCGTGCGCACCGCCCAGGTGCGCAGCAAGCCGAAGCGGCGCGGGCTCCACCGCGGCAGGACGCGATCCTGGAAGAAGGCCGTCGTGCAGCTCGGCCCGGGTGAGCGGATCGAGCTCTTCGAGGGCGCGGCGGTGGCGGAGTAGGCGGCGGAGGCAGCGAATGGCAAACCGAAAGACAAAGCCCACCACTCCCGGCCGGCGCTTCGGGACCTACCAGATCCGCGAGGAGCTGACGACCGACCGTCCCCACAAGCCGCTCACGGAGGGGCTTGGGAAGAGCGGCGGGCGCAACGCCCGCGGCCGGGTGACCTCGCGCCACCGCGGCGGCGGAGCGAAGCGCCGCTACCGCCGGATCGACTTCAAGCGTCGCAAGGACGGCGTCGCGGCCCGAGTGGCGACGGTCGAGTACGACCCCAACCGCAGCTGCTACGTCGCGCTGCTCCATTACGCCGATGGAGAGAAGAGCTACATCCTGGCTCCGCAGGGGCTCGTTCCCGGCTCCAGCGTGGAGTCGGGCGAGCAGGCCGACATCAGGCCCGGCAACGCGCTGCCGCTGCGCGCGATCCCCGTTGGGACGGTCGTGCACAGCGTCGAGCTCGTTCCCGGTCAGGGTGGGAGGCTCGGCCGCGCCGCCGGGACCGCGATCCAGCTCGTCGCCAAGGAGGGCCCGATGGTCAGCCTGCGGCTGCCCTCGAGCGAGGTCCGCATGGTCCGCGGCGAGTGCCGCGCGACGGTCGGCTCGCTGTCGAACGCCGAGCATCAGAACATCAAGCTCGGCAAGGCGGGGCGCTCGCGGCACAAGGGGCGCCGTCCCCAGACCCGCGGCGTGGCGATGAATCCGGTCGACCACCCGCACGGGGGCGGCGAGGCGCACCACACTCCGGGCGGGCACCCGGTCACGCCGTGGGGAAAGCCGACGCTCGGCTACCGCACGCGCAAGAAGGGCAAGGCCACCGACGCGCTGATCGTCAGGGGCCGCCGCCGCGGCAAGAAGAAGCGAGGAGGATAGCCAGCTAGATGGGACGCTCGACGAAGAAGGGCCCGTTCGCTGAGGAGCGCCTGCTGGCGCGGATCAACCAGATGAACGAGTCCGGGCAGAAGCAGATGGTCAAGACCTGGTCGCGGACCTCGACGATCTTCCCCGAGATGGTCGGCCACACGGTTGCGGTCCACGACGGCCGCAAGCACGTGCCGGTGTTCATATCCGAGTCGATGGTCGGGCACAAGCTGGGCGAGTTCGCGCCGACGCGCACCTTCCGCGCCCACTCCGGCTCCGGTTCGAGGAGGGAGGAGTAAGTGGCCACTCCTCCCGAAGCGCACCAGCCGGTGGTCCGCGCCAGCGCGCGCTACCTGCGCAGCTCGCCGCGCAAGGTGCGCCTCGTGGCCGATCAGATTCGCGGGCTTCCGATCGAGGAGGCGCGCTCGCTGCTGCGCTTCTCGCCCCGCGGGGCGTCGCGCGACATCGGCAGGCTGCTCGACTCCGCGGCCGCGAACGCGGAGAACAACCACGATCTTCCGGCGGACGACCTCAGGGTCGCCCAGATCCACGTCGACGAGGGCCCGATCGTGAAGCGCTGGCGCGCCCGCGCGCGCGGACGGGCGACGCGGATCGACAAGCGCACCTGCCACCTCAGCGTTGAGTTGACCCCGACCTCGAGCGACGAGTAGGAGCTGTGGCCCCTCCTCCCACCACAGCACGCTTCGCTCCCTGCGTCCTTGCCCAGCTCGGTTTTCGCTCGGCTGCGGCGCACTGCGCTGGAAGGAGTGGCCACTGATGGGCCAGAAGATTCATCCCGAGGGCTTCCGTGTCGGCTATATCCACGACTGGAAGTCGAACTGGTTCAACGAGCGCGAGTTCTCCGACTACCTGCTCGAGGATCTCGCGATCCGCGAGCACATCGAGACGCGCCTCGCGCACGCCGGCCTCTCGGACATCGAGATCCGCAAGCAGCGCGGCGAGGTCACGGTCGACATTCACACGGCGCGCCCGGGCATAGTGATCGGGAAGTCGGGGGCCGAGGTGGACGCGTTGCGCCGCGACCTGCACAAGCTGACCCGCAAGCCGGTCAAGGTCAACATCCGCGAGATCAAGCGCCCCGAGCTCGACGCCAAGCTGGTCGCCCAGTCGATCGCCGAGCAGCTCCAGAACCGTGTCGCCTTCCGCCGCGCGATGAAGCGCGCCCTGACGTCGGCGATGCGCTCGGGCGCCAAGGGAGTCCGGGTCCAGGTCTCGGGCCGCCTGGGCGGCTCAGAGATGGCTCGCACGGAGTTCTACTCCGACGGCCGCGTGCCGCTGCACACGCTGCGCGCCGACATCGACTACGGCTTCACCGAGGCGCGCACGACCACCGGTCGGATCGGCGTCAAGTGCTGGGTCAACAAGGGCGAGGTGATGCCCGAGGGCTACCGGACCGCCGAGGGCGACGAGGGCGTCGAGCCCCCGCCACCTGGCGGCTCGCGCCGGGGAGACAGGCGATAGGCATGCTGAGTCCGAAGCGCGTCAAGTACCGCAAGCAGCAGCGCGGTCGCATGCGCGGCAACTCGAAGGGCGGAAACACCGTGGCGTTCGGCGAGTACGGCCTCAAGGCACTCGAGCGCGGCTGGATCACCAACCGCCAGATCGAGGCTGCCCGCGTCGCGATGACGCGCAAGATCAAGCGCGGCGGCAAGGTGTGGATAAGCATCTTTCCCGACAAGCCGTACACCAAGAAGCCTGCCGAGACCCGGATGGGCTCCGGCAAGGGCAACCCCGAGGGCTGGGTGGCGGTGGTCAAACCGGGTCGCGTGATGTTCGAGATCGCGGGTGTCGACGAGCAGCTGGCACGCGACGCGATGCGCCTGGCGGGGCACAAGCTGCCGATCAAGACGAAGATCGTGCGACGTGAGGGAGCGGTCGAGTGAGGGCCTCCGACGTCCATGCGCTCGACGACCAGGATCTCGTGGAGCGCCTGCGCGAGGCCCGCGAGGAGGCGTTCAACCTGCGCTTTCGCCACGCGACCGGCGAGCTCGAGAACAGCGCCCGCATCGGCGCGGCGCGGCGCGACGTCGCGCGCCTGTTGACGGTGGCGCGACAGCGCGGCATCGACCTCGAGAAAGAGCTGAATCGGCGATGACCGAAGAAGAGAAGAACGACCAGCCAGAGCAGGAAGGGCCCTCGGAACCCGAGGTGGACGCGCCCGAGGAGCCTGCCGAGGGTGCAGCCGCCGAGGCCGAGGCCGAGGCGGAGGCGGCGCCGGCGGAGGCCGAGGAGCCGTCGGAAGAGCCCGAGGCCGAGGAGCAAGCCGGCCCGGCCGAGGACTCCGGCGAGGAGGCGTTGACGCCGAAGCAGCGGCGCCGCCTCGAGCGCTCGCGCGCCTCCGGCCCGCCCAGTCCTCCACGCAGTCCCGAGGAGCGCGCCGCCGAGCGCGCCGAGCGTCGGCGCGCGGCGGGGCTGGCGCGACGGCGACATCGGCTGCGCCGCCGCGCGAAGCGGGGGGAGCCCGGCGTCGGCACGCCCCCGCGCTCAAGACCCAGCGCCGGCCGCAAGGTCAGGACGGGCACGGTCGTCTCATCGCGCGCCTCGAAGACGATCACCGTAAAGATCGAGATCACGCGCCGCCATCCCACCTACGAGAAGGTGGTCCGGCGCTCGAACACCGTCTATGCGCACGATGAGCGCGACGAGGCCAACGAGGGCGACGTAGTGCGGCTCGTCGAGGCCCGGCCGCTGTCGCGCACCAAGCGCTGGCGCCTGCTGGAGATTCTGGAGCGCGCCAGATGATCCAGCAGGAGACACGACTCAGGGTGGCCGACAACAGCGGCGCCCGCGAGATCCTCTGCATCCGCGTCAAGGGCGGCTCGCATCGCCGCTACGCGGGGGTAGGCGACGTGATCACGGCGACCGTCAAGCAGGCGACGCCGCGCAGTGCCGTGCGCAAGGGCGAGGTCGTGCAGGCGGTGGTCGTCCGCACGCGCAAGCAGCTCGGGCGTCCGGACGGGACCTACATCGCCTTCGACGAGAACGCGGCGGTGCTGATCGATCCCCAGAACAACCCGCGCGGCACGCGGATCTTCGGTCCCGTGGCGCGCGAGCTGCGCGACCGCAACTTCATGAAGATCGTCTCGTTGGCACCGGAGGTTCTCTAGCTATGAAGTCGATGCGCATCCGCAAGGACGATCACGTCGTCGTGACGCGGGGCAAGGACAGGGGCAAGACGGGGCGCGTCATCCGCACCGAGCCCAAGCGCCGCCGCGTCTTCGTCGAGGGCCTCAACATCGTCAAGCGCCACCAGCGCCCGCGCTCGGTGAAGGACACCACGCGTGGCGGCGAGGCCGGCGGGATCATCGAGAAGGAGGGGCCGATCGACGTCTCGAACGTGATGCTCCTCGATCCCCAGGACAACAAGCCCACCAGGGTGGGCGTTCGCCGCGCCGGCGGCAAGCGGGAGCGTTTTGCAAAGCGCACCGGAACCGCGATCGATTAGCAGCGAGGACGCAATGGAAGCAGCGACAGCACAGGCCAAGGCAGCGCCGCCGCCCCGACTCCGGGAGCGCTACGAGCAGGAGATCGTCCCCGAGCTGATGAAGCGATTCGGCTACAGCAGCCCGATGCAGGCGCCGCGGGTCGAGAAGGTGACCCTCAACATGGGCGTCGGCGAGGCGATCCGCGAGGCCAAGGCGCTCGACGCCGCCGGCGAGCAGCTCGCGGTGATCGCCGGCCAGCGGCCCAGCATTCGCAGGGCGCGCAAGTCGATCGCCTCGTTCAAGGTCCGCGAGGGGATGCCGGTGGGCGTCGCCGTGACGCTGCGCCGCGCCCAGATGTGGGAGTTTCTCGACCGCCTGACGTCGATCGCGATCCCGCGCATCCGTGACTTCCGGGGCCTCAGCGCGCGATCGTTCGACGGCCGCGGCAACTACTCGCTCGGGATCCGTGAGCAGCTGATCTTCCCGGAGATCGACTACGACTCGATCGACCAGGTTCGCGGCCTCGACGTCACGATCACCACCACCGCCCGCACCGACGAAGAGGCCTACGAGCTGCTGCGCGCGCTCGGAATGCCGTTCTCCCCGGAGGGCCGGCCCGGTGAGGAGGACACGGCCGCGGCCGAGGAGGAGGAGCGCCGGCACGAGGAGGCCCGGATCCGCGCCGAGGCCGAGCAGGCGGCGCTCGAGCAGCTCAAGGAGGAGAACCCGGAGGCGTACGAGCGCAAGGTGCGCGAGCCCGAAGAAGGCGAGGAGGGCGCCGAGGGCGAACCCGCCGCCGAGGGCGAGCGCGGAGGCGACGGCGACGAGAGGACGGAGAGCTGATGGCCAAGACCTCACAGGTCGTAAAGCAACGGCGCAAGTCGAAGTACAAGACCCGGGCGTACAACCGCTGCCAGCGGTGCGGCCGCTCGCGCGCCTACTACCGCAAGTTCGGCCTCTGCAGGCTGTGCCTGCGCGATGCCGCGCACAACGGCTACGTGCCCGGGATGACCAAGTCGAGCTGGTAGGGCATTAGCAGGAGCTTTCCCATGATGAGCGACCCGATATCGGACTACCTGACCCGGATCCGCAACGCGCTCGCGGTCCAGCACGAGGACGTCGAGATCCCGGCATCGCGCCTCAAGAAGGACATGAGCCGCATCCTCAAGGAGCAGGGCTACATCATCGATTTCGCGGTCGAGCCGACCGCGGTCGGCGAGCTGATCCGGATCCGCCTCAAGTACACCGACGACCGCCAGCCGGTCATCACCGGCCTGCAGCGCGTCTCGCGGCCGGGGCGGCGCCGCTACGTCAAGAACCCCGAGGTCCCGCGGGTCCTCGGCGGGATGGGCACCGCGATCGTCTCGACCTCGCGCGGGGTGATGAGCGGGCACGAGGCAAAGCAGCAGGGCGTCGGCGGCGAGGTCGTCGCCTACGTGTGGTGAGCCGCGAGGCGACGAAGCGATGAGCAGAATCGGAAAGAAGCCGATCGAGGTCCCCGCGGGAGTCACCATCTCGGTGTCACCCGGCCGCGTGACCGTGAACGGCCCCAAGGGCGAGCTCAGCCAAGCGGTGAGCCCCGCGATGAAGATCGAGCAGGGGGGAGCCGCCGAAGGCGGCGAGGGGGGCGAAGCCCCGCATGGGACCTTGACCGTGGAGCGGCCGAGCGACCGCGGCGAGCACCGCGCGCTGCACGGCCTGACGCGGAGCCTGATCGCCAACATGGTCGAGGGCGTCACGAACGGCTTCGAGAAGCGCCTCGAGATCCAGGGCGTGGGATACCGCGCCCGCCTGCAAGGCAAGGCTCTCGAGCTGGCGCTCGGCTACTCGCATCCCGTCTCGGTGCCCGCCCCGGAGGGGATCGAGTTCGAGGTTCCGCAGCCCACGGAAGTGATAGTCCGCGGCATCGACAAGCAGCTCGTCGGCGAGATCGCCGCCCGGATTCGCAAGCAGCGGCCGCCGGAGCCCTACAAGGGCAAGGGGATCCGCTACGCGGGCGAGCACGTGCGCCGCAAGGTGGGCAAGCGGGCGTGACCGTACTCACCAAACAGCAGAGCCGCCTGCGTCGCCGCCGCCGAGTGCGGGCGAAGATCCGCGGGACTGCGGAGCGCCCCCGGCTGTCGGTGTATCGCTCCAACCGCGGCCTGTTCGCGCAGCTGATCGACGACGACGCAGGTCGCACCGTGGCCGCGGTCAACTGGATCGAGAAGGACGTTCGCGGCCTCGAGCCCATGGAGCAGGCGAAGCGCTGTGGCGAGCTGCTCGCGGAGCGCGCCAAGAAGGCCGGGGTCGAGACCTGCGTGTTCGACCGCGGCGGCTATCAGTTCCACGGCAGGGTCAGGGCCCTGGCCGAGGGCGCCCGGGAGGGGGGCCTCGAGTTCTAATGGCACCGACTCGCTACCGTCCCAGCTTCCGATGAAGACGCCACCAGCAGACACAGTCAGCCCCCAGGGCCTCGACCTCCAGGAGCGGGTGATCGAGATCAACCGCGTCGCCAAGGTGGTCAAGGGGGGTCGCCGCTTCTCGTTCACCGCGCTCGTCGCGGTCGGCGACGAGGACTCCGTGGTCGGCGTCGGCTACGGCAAGGCACGCGAGGTGCCGCTCGCGATCCAGAAGGGCGTCGAGAACGCACGCAAGAGCCTCATCAAGGTGCCGAAGTACGGGCAGACGATTCCCCACCGCGCAATCGGCCGCTACGGCGCCGGTCACGTGGTGCTGCGCCCGGCGAGCCCGGGTACCGGGGTGATCGCGGGCGGGGGCGTGCGCGCCGTGCTCGAGCTCGCCGGGATCAGGGACGTGCTGACCAAGAGCATCGGCACCCAGAACCCGATCAATCTCGTCAAGGCGACGATGGACGGCATCTTCCAGCTGCGCCGTCCGGAGACCGTCGCCGAGCTGCGCGGCCTGTCGGTCCGCGAGGTGCTTGGAATCCAGCGCACCAACGGAGCGCCGCAGGAACCGGCCGCGGAGTCGGCGCCGGCGCCCGAGGCCGCGACGGCCCCCGATGCCTCGCCCGAGGCGGAGCAGGGCGCCACGCCCGCGGCAGAGCCGGCGGAGGAGAGCTGATGGCCGCGGTGACGATCACCCAGGTGCGCTCCGCGAACGGCATCAGCCCTCGCCAGCGCGAGACGCTGCGCTCGCTTCGTCTTGGCCGGATCGGCCGCACCGTCGAGCGTCCCGACTCACCGCAGCTCCAGGGGATGCTGCGCACGGTGGGCCACCTCGTCGAGGTCAAGGACGGGTCGCGATGAGCCGCCTGGCGCCCGAGGAGATCGGGCTCGGAACCCTGCGCCCGAAGCCCGGCGCGCGCCGCCCGCGCCGCCGTCTCGGCCGCGGTGCGGGCTCGGGCCTCGGCAAGACGTCGGGTCGCGGTCATAAAGGTGCCGGAGCCCGCTCCGGCAGCAAGCGAAAGGCCGGCTACGAGGGCGGACAGAACCCGGTCCACATGCGGATGCGCAAACTGCGCGGTCCCAACCGCAAGATGTCGATGCCCTTCGAGCGCTTCCGGACGCGGACCCAGCCGGTCAACGTCGGCGACCTCGACGAGCGGTTTCGCTCCGGCTCCGAAGTCAGCCCGGAGAGCCTCCGTGACGCCGGGCTCGCCAAGCGGCGCGACCCCGTCAAGGTGCTGGGGCGCGGGGAGATCAAGAAGAAGTTGACGGTCCGCGCCCACGCCTTCAGCGCGACGGCGCGCGAGAAGATCGAGGGCGCCGGCGGGTCGTGTGAGGTGATCGAGCCGTGATCGCGACGATCCTGAACGCCTTCGCGGTCCCCGAGATCCGCCGCAAGATCCTGTTTACGGCGGCGATGCTCGCCCTCTACCGGCTCGGCGCCTACATCCCGGCTCCGGGCGTCGACATCGACGCCGTCGAGTCGCTGGAGAGCAACTTCACCGATCAGAGCATCCTCGGCTTCCTGAACCTGTTCTCGGGCGGGAGCCTGTCGCGGCTGTCGCTCTTCGCGCTCGGGATCATGCCCTACATCACGGCCTCGATCATCCTCCAGCTGCTCACGGTCGTGGTCCCCTCGCTCGAGCGGCTTCAGAAGGAGGGCGAGGTCGGCCAGCAGAAGATCACCCAGTACACGCGCTACCTCACGGTCGCGCTCGCGTTCGGGCAGTCGCTCGGCTACGTGTTCCTCTTCCGCTCGTTCCAGGACGCCGAGGGCACGAGCGTCGTCGGCACGCTCACGTTCTCGAAGCTGTTCTTGATCGTCCTGTCGCTGACCGCGGGGACGGTGCTGCTGATGTGGCTCGGCGAGCTGATCACCCAGCGCGGGATCGGCAACGGGATCTCGCTGATGATCTTCGCCTCGATCGCGTCGCGGATGCCCAGCGGTATCCAGGCTTGGTGGACCAACCCCGACCAGGTGTTCGTCGTGATGATGCCGTTCATCGCCCTCGCCGTGATCGTCGGGATCGTGTTCGTCCAGGAGGGCCAGCGTCGTATCCCGGTGCAGTACGCCAAGCGCGTGGTGGGCCGCCGGATGACCACCGGCGGCTCGACCTACCTGCCGCTGCGCGTCAACATGGCCGGCGTGATCCCGGTGATCTTCGCCGCCTCGATCATGGCCTTCCCGCCGACGATCGGACAGCTCCTCAACACCCCCGCCGCGCTCGACTTCGCCGCCTTCTTCTCCCCCAACAGCTGGGCCTACGTGGCCGGTGAGGTGTTCTTCATCGTCATCTTCACCTACTTCTACACCGCGGTTACGTTCAACCCGGTCGACCAGGCCGACAACCTGAAGAAATACGGCGGGTTCATACCCGGGGTGAGACCCGGCCGGCCGACGGCGGAATACCTCGATCGGATCCTCTCCCGTCTCACCTTCCCCGGGGCGCTCTACCTGGGTGCGGTCGCCGCCCTGCCCACGATCCTGATCAACCAGACCTCGGCGAACTTCTTCTTCGGCGGCACCTCGATCCTGATCGTGGTTGGCGTCGCACTCGATACCGTCAAGCAGCTCGAGGCCCAGTTGATGATGAGAAATTACGAAGGCTTCCTCAAGTGACGCCTGCCCGGGGGGCGGGGCGTGTCTGAGCTGAACCTGGTCCTTCTGGGGCCGCCCGGGTCGGGGAAGGGAACCCAGGGCGAGCGCCTGCAGGCGGACTTCCGCCTCCCCTACTACGCGACGGGCGACATCCTGCGCGCCGCGGTCCGCGACGAGACCGAGCTCGGCCGCAAGGCCAAGGAGTACATGGATCGCGGCGATCTCGTGCCCGACGAGGTGATCATCGGGGTCATCGCGGAGCGCGTCCAGGGCGAGGAGGCGTCCGACGGCTTCATCCTCGACGGCTTCCCGCGCACGACGGCCCAGGCCGAGGCGCTCGACGAGGAGATGCAGGGGCTCGGGCGCGAGCTGACGGCGGCGATCCTGATCGAGGTCTGCGGCGACGAGGTGGTGCGCAGGCTGGGCGGCCGCCGCACGTGCGCCAAGGAGGGGCACATCTTCCATGTCGAATTCGACCCGCCCAAGAACGAGGGCGTGTGCGACATCTGCGGCAGCCGGCTGATCGTCCGCGACGACGACAAGCCGGAGGTGATCCGCAACCGGCTCGAGCAGTACCACCAGAAAACCGAGCCGCTGGTCTCCTACTACGAGGACCGGGGAATCCTGCGGCGCGTCGACGGCGAGCTCGATCCGGACACCGTCGGCGACCGGATCCGGGCCCTGCTGGCGACACTGCAGATGGAGGAGCAAATCTGAGCAGCGCCGCGGAGCAAGCGCGGTGATCCTCACCAAGAGCCCCGAGCAGATCGATCGGATGGCGGCTGCCGGGGCCATCCAAGCCCGCTGCCTTCAGATGCTGCGCTCGAAGTGCCGTCCAGGCATCACCACGGCCGTGCTCGACGAGGCGGCCGAGCGCTTCATCGCGTCGCAGGGCGCCGAGGCGTCGTTCAAGGGCTACCGCGGCTTTCCGGGCTCGATCTGCGCATCCCCGAACTCGATGGTGGTGCACGGGATCCCGGGGCCCTACGAGCTGCGGCGCGGCGACATCATCTCGCTCGACGTCGGGGTGACCTACAGGGGCTGGGTCGCGGACGCCGCAATCACCGTTCCGATCGGCGAGGTCGGTCCGGAGGCCCAGAAGCTGCTCGACACGACGAAGCAGGCGCTGTTCGCCGGCACCGAGCAGGCGCGACCGCGAAATCACCTCGGCGACATCTCCAACGCCATCCAGCGCACCGTCGAGATGGACGGCCTTTCGATCATCCGCAGCCTCGTCGGCCACGGAATCGGCCGCGACATGCACGAGGACCCGCAGATTCCCAACTACGGCGAGCCCGGCCGCGGGCCTCTGCTCGAGGCCGGCATGGTGCTGGCGATCGAGCCGATGGTCAACTCCGGCACCCATCAGGTGCGGGTGGGAGACGACAACTGGGCCGTCTACTCCCAGGACAGCTCGCTCGCCGCACATTTCGAGTTCACGGTCGCGGTCACCGAGGACGGCCCGCGGATCCTCACTCCCTGGCACGAGGAGTAGGGCGGCCAGCGCGACAATCACCTGACCATCGTGTTCCGCTAGTGGGGGCATGAGGAGGCCCAATGGAACGCAGATCGACTTGTAGGGATCGATCGAGCATGGGTCGTTGCGCATCTGTGGTTGCGCTCGTGACGGTCTTGCTTGGCGGCTGGGGCGTTTCCAGGTCCAACGCTTCACCGGGCGATCTCGATCCAAGTTTCTCGAGGGACGGCAGGTTGCGCATGTCCGAGGAACTGAGTGCGGACAACGTCGCGGTCCAGCAGGACGGCAAGACGCTCGCTGCCGGTTCGGTAGGCGGTCGGTTTCTCTTGATGCGGTTCGACCAATCTGGTGAGCTGGATGCCAGCTTCGGGCAAGCGGGAATCGTTCAGACGAGCTTTGAGCAGGGCGCTGCACGTATCGGCGCAATCGTGGTCCAGCCAGACGGCAGGATCGTTGCCGGCGGCGGCGCGGGTGCCGATTTCGCGATCGCGCGCTACGGGCTTGATGGGACGCTCGACCCCACCTTCTCAGGGGACGGTAAGGCGACTCTTTCGTTCGGAGGAGAGTCGACCGCCAGGATTGCGGACATTGCCCTTCAGGCTGATGGGACGGTTGCGGCCGTCGGCACTTACAACCCGGATAGCGACCTTGGCGGGTACCACAACGATCTTGCCCTCGCCCGCTACCAGACAGACGGCGCACTCGACACAACCTTCTCCGGCGACGGCGTGCTGACTCAGGACATCGGCGGGGGTCGCGACGACATGAGGGCAGTGGCGATCGACTCGAACGGAAGGATCGCGGTCGCCGGGACCGTGGAGAACTTCTCAACCGGCACGAGCAGAGACATTGCCCTCGTCCGATTTGACGCCAATGGATCCGTTGATTCCACATTCTCCGGGAGCGGCACTGTGATCACAGATGTAGCCGGGGAGCCTCAGTACGGGCTCGATCTCGCAGTGGATGCAGATGACAAGCTCGTCGTCGCGGGATTCGGTTACCTCGAGCCATTCCCGACCGGTTCTTCGGAGGTTCTCCTGTTGCGCTATGGAACCGACGGAGCCCTGGACCCGACATTCTCGGTCGACGGTGTTGCGGCCACCGGTTTCGGCGTCGGGTCATTCGACGCCGGGGAGGCCATCGCCATTCAACCCAACGGAGCGCTCGTGGTCGCTGGGGCCGCGGGTGAGGACTTCGCGGTCGACCGCTACAAATCGGTTGGGGAGTTGGACCCGGCCTTTTCTGGCGACGGTCATGTGACCACGCCGTTCTCACGTCAGCCGTTCAACCGAGTGGCCCTTGCTTGGGACGTCGCGCTCGGCTCCGACGGCACGATCACCGCGATTGGCACCTTTGTTAACCACTCCAACGACACCAACGAGACCGTGCTTGCGCGCTACCTGGCGAATCCGGGCCCGCCCGATGCGGATGCCGACGGAGTGCTGGATCCCGACGACGCCTGTCCGGATCGGTTCGGCGAGTCGAAGTCCGGCTGTCATCGGTTCCGCCGGTCGCTCAGCGTCCGCTACGAGCCGAAGGTCGGCAAACTCGTCGTCACATTGTCTAGCGTGGCGGCGGCATGCATCAGTCGACCCGTGGCTCTCTTTCGCGTCGTGCCGGGCCCGGATCGCCGGATTGCGAAGGGAGCGCTCGATGCGCTCAGCAACTTTGCGAGCCGCTGGCGAGTACCAGTGGATCGAGGGAGCGGGCAGTATTACGTTCGGATTCAGCGGATCGTCAAGCCGGACGTTGGTATCTGCCCGCCGGCGCGGACCTTCTGGCCTCACGGTTAGGTCGGGACCGCGGCTGACGTGACCCCACTCGTGCTCGACGGCGGCGCGCCGGAGGTCGTCTTCTGGATCCTGCTCTCGGCCTGGCTGCTGGGCGAGGGTGCGTTCGCCTTGCAGACCACGATGCGCAACCCCGAGACGCGCGACCCGAGCGAACCGGTGCTGACCGCCGCCCTCGTCGGCGGCATCGGGCTCGGCATTCTCGTGGCGGCCACGGTGGAGTCCCTGGCGCTTCCCGGCCCGCGGTGGTGGCCGCCGCTCGCCGGCCTCTGTGTCTTCGCCTTCGGGATCGTGTTTCGCGTCTGGGCGGTCCGGACGCTCGGCCGCTTCTTCCGCTACACGATCGTCGTCGACGAGGACCATCGCGTCGTCGAGGACGGCCCCTACCGGCTGATCCGCCATCCCAGCTACACGGGCCTGCTGCTCGCGGCGCTCGGCGTCGGACTCGCGCTCGGCAACTGGCTCGCGATCGCCGCCTGCCTGATTCCACCGCTGATCGGCTTCTCGATCCGCTTGCTGCACGAGGAGCGCGTCCTGGCGGCCCAGCTCGGCGATCCCTACCGCGCCTACATGCAGCGAACGCGGCGGCTCGTCCCGGGTCTCTGGTAGCGGGAGACCACGCCGCACGGCACACCCCTCAGGGCGCCGGCATCTCAGGCGGCGGCTCGGCGAACTCGATCGAAGGGTCTGCCTGTCCCGCCGCGGTCGCGACGTTGACCAGCGAGTAGGCCAGCAGGTCGCGGAGCTGGTCGCGCTCGATGGACGGGTCATCGACCCACTGCAGCACGATCGTGACCATGAAGTTGAGCCAGCCGCGCACGGCGAGCGTCAGCAGCTCGGGGCGCATGCCCGACCCGACCATCGCCTCCAAGATTCGATCGGCTTGGCGGGCCTGGGCCTCGTCGAAGGCCGCGCGCACCTCCGCGTTCCCGCCCATCGCGCCGCGATGAAAGCTCGCGTAGCCCTGCGCGTGGGCCTCGACGTAGTCGAGGTAGCCATCGAGGGTCGCCCGCAACCGCTCCAGCGCGGGCAGCTCGGGGTCCGGCTGCGTCAGGTCCCACACACGCGCCATCTGGTCGCGCATGACCTCGACGTATAGCTCCCGCTTGCCTGAAAAGTAGTGATAGAGCAGGCCCTTCGACACACCGGCTTCGGCGGCGATGTCCTCGATCGAGATCTCGTCGTAGGGGCGGCTTGCGAACACGGGCACGCTCGCCTCGATCAGCTGGCGCCGCCGTGCATCGACATTGAGCCGCGGCGCCCGCCGGCGGCCGGGCTGCGGCGCAGTCTCGGCGTCGGCCGAACGCATTCGCCGGGGCGTGTTGCGAGCCGCCATCGTCACAAGGGTATCTATTGACCAGGATTCAACAAGGTGGTAGGCTGCGCGGCTCAATTGAACTCAGGTCAATACAGCATCGCAGTCGCGCTCGTCGTGAGCGTCGCATTGGCGCTCGGCGACGGGGCGCCGGCGCCAGCGGCGGCGATCGCCGCGGGGCCACTGGGGTTGGAGGTCGAGGTCGCGTTCACCACGCAGCGTCCGGCCGCCTCGACGGGTGGATTCACGCGAATCGTCTATCCGGACTACGAGGGGAAGCCCAAGGCGCTCGCAAAGCTGGTCATCACGCTGCCCGAGGGGACTCGCATCGACGAGGCCGCGGCGCCGGTCTGCTCGGCGAGCGACATGGACTTCTCCTCCCAGGGATTCGCGGCCTGCCCCCCCGAGACCCAGGTCGGCTATGGCGCCGGGACGGTCGTGACGGGCTTCGGGCCGCCGATCGACCCGATCGCCGGCGAGGGCCGGTACTTCCACGAGTCTGGCGCGTTCGTCGGGGTCTTTACCTCCCAGGGCGGCGGGCCGGTACTGCTCGTCAGCCACATCCGCATCGACGGCAACCGACTCATTGACGTGCCCGCCGAGGACTCTCCGCCGTTCGCTCCCGGCGGGCCCCCCGACGGCCAGACCGACGCGAAGAGCGGTGAGGCGACGATAGAGCCGCGCTCGACTGGGGACCACGACCTGATCACCACGCCGCAGCACTGCCCGCAGTCCGGGATGTGGATCGCCGAGGTAGAGGCGACGTATCAGGACGGCACCGTCGACGACGGGGCGAGCGCACTGCCCTGCCATGACCAATCCGGTGCAGGCGGCCACGCCATCCGCCTCTTCGTCCGGCCCAAGCACATCGCTGCCGGCGAGTCGGTGAATTTCCGCTTTCGCATCCGCGGCCCGGCCGAATGCCGTTCCGATGTCGCGATCCGCTTCGCGGGCCAGAGAGTCCGGACCGGCCCGCGGGGACGGGCGCGGCTCAAGCACCGCTTCACGATCCCGGGCAGCTACCGGGCCCGGGCGAGCAGCGCGAGCTGTGGGACCGCCAAGGCCACGGTTCGCGTCACCCCATAGCCTCAGCACGGTCACGCTCGCGGGCGCCGTCTCCGCGGTGGTCGGCGCGCTCCCGGCCAGGCGTGAGCGACGCCTGAGCGCCAGGCGCCGAGCGGCCCCCGGTTGCTACCATGCCTGGTCGCCGCAAGGCGGTTTGTTGGTGCCCGTGGCCCGACTCCTGGGGCCGCCGGGCCTCCTCGACAGATATTTAGTTGGATACGACCCGCGAAAGGGCCGATGAAGGTACGAGCGTCCGTGAAGCCGATGTGTGAGCGTTGCCGGATCATCCGGCGGCGCGGCGTCGTGCTGGTCATCTGCACGAACCCGCGCCACAAGCAGAGGCAGGGTTAGGCACCGGATGGCTCGAATCGCAGGCGTCAACGTGCCGCTCAACAAGCGGGTGGAGGTCGGCCTCACCTATGTCTACGGCATCGGTGGCTCGACCGCTCGCAAGATCCTCGAGCAGACCGGCGTCGATCCGGACACCTACGTCAAGGACCTCACCGACGACGAGGTCGTCAAGCTCCGCGAGGCGGTCGAGGTCCAGCCCGTCGAGGGAGAGCTGCGCCGCGAGCGCTCCCAGGACGTCAAGCGCCTGTCCGAGATCGGCTCATACCGTGGAACGCGCCACCGCCGCGGCCTGCCGGTGCGCGGCCAGCGCACGAAGACCAATGCGCGCGGCCGCAAGGGGCCGCGCCGCCAGACCGTGGCCGGACGCAAGAGAGCGCCGGCGGCGAAGTAGGGAGTCGGGTCGCGATGCCGCAGCCGAAGAAGAGCTCGAAGGGCCGCCCGCGCCGCCGCGTGCGCAAGAACATCTCCTACGGGCAAGCGCACATCAAGACTTCGTTCAACAACACGATCGTCACGCTGACCGACACCGACGGGAACGTGATCGCGTGGGAATCGGCGGGCAGCGCGGGCTTCAAGGGCTCGCGCAAGAGCACCCCCTTCGCCGCCCAGGTGACCGCCGACTCCGCCGCGCGCAAGGGGATGGAGCACGGCCTCGAGAAGGTCGAGGTCCTCGCCAAGGGGGCCGGGTCGGGACGCGAGACCGCGATTCGCTCGCTGCAGGCCGCCGGGCTTCAGATCACGACGGTCAAGGACGTCACCCCGCAGGCACACAACGGCTGCCGCCCCCGCAAGCGGCGCAGGGTCTGACGGCGGTTACCTGATGGCGCGCGATACCGGACCGCAGTGCAAGCAGTGCCGCCGCGAGGGGCAGAAGCTCTTCCTCAAGGGCGAGCGCTGCCTGACCGACAAGTGCGGCGTCGAGCGGCGCTCCTATCCACCCGGCGAGCACGGCCGCGGCCGGATGCGCCACTCCGAGTACCGCCAGCAGCTGCGCGAGAAGCAGAAGGCGCGCCGCTACTACCAGGTGCTCGAAAAGCAGTTCCGCGGCTACTACGACAGGGCGACCAGGCAGCCCGGCGTCACCGGCGAGAACCTGTTGCGACTGCTGGAGACGCGGCTCGACAACGTCCTGGTGCGCCTCGGCTTCGCGGCCTCGCGGCGCCAGTCCCGTCAGCTCGTCCGTCACGGACACTGGCAGGTCAACGGCCGCCGGGTGGACATCCCCTCCTACCAGGTGCGTCCCGACGACGTGATCACGATCAAGCCGGAGTCGGCCGCCGCCGACGTGGTCCGCGCCGCGACCGAGCTCACCGCGACGGTGCCGGCCTGGCTGCAGGCCGATCACGACTCCCTGACCGCCAAGGTCCTTCGCCTGCCGGAGCGCAGCGAGATATCGGCGCCCGTCCAGGAACAGCTGATCGTCGAGCTCTACTCCAAGTAGAGCCGGCAAACGCAAATAGACAACGACAAGAGGAACGAATGACCACCCTGCCCGATTTTCAGATCCCGAAGATCTCAAGCGATGATGCGGACGACACCCGCGGGACGTTCGTCATCGAGCCCCTCGACAAGGGGTTCGGCTACACGTTCGGGAACAGCCTCCGCCGGGTGCTGCTCTCATCGCTCGGAGGAGCTGCGATCACGAGCGTCCGGATCGAGGGCGTGGCACACGAGTTCTCGACGATCCCGGGCGTCAAGGAGGACGTGCCCGACCTCGTGCTCAACCTCAAGGACGTCGTGATCCGCATGCACACCGATGCCGACGAGGTCGAGGCGCCGCTCGTGGTGACCGGTCCCGGATCGGTGACGGCGAAGGACATCGACGTTCCCGCCGGCGTCGAGGTCCTCAACCCGAGTGTTCCGATCGCGACGCTCGAGAAGCGCACCAAGCTCGAGGTCTACCTGACGATCGGGCGCGGCCGCGGCTACTCGCCCGCCGAGGAGAACAAGTCCGAGGACCAGCCGATCGGCGTGATCCCGATCGACTCGATCTTCTCGCCGATCCGGCGTGCCTCCTACTCGGTCGACTCGGCGCGTGTCGGCCAGCGCACCGACTTCGACAAGCTGACGCTCGAGGTCGAGACCGATGGCTCGATCGAGCCGGGGTCGGCGCTGCGTGAGGCGGCTGAGATCCTGATCAAGAGCCTCGCGATCTTCACCGACGCCGATCGCGTCGACGAGCTCACGAGCCGCGACGGTGTCGGCGAGGTGGCGGCCGGGGTCCAGGCGCCGGAGGAGGGCGACGATCGCCTGATCGAGGAGCTCGAGATCGGGGTCCGCGCCTACAACTGCCTCAAGCGGGCGGGAATCCAGACCATAGGGGACCTGGTGCAGAAGTCCGAGTCCGAGCTCAAGGCGATCCCGAACTTCGGCGACCGCTCGATCGAGGAGGTCAAGGAGTCCGTCGCCGCACTCGGGTTGAGCCTGCGCGACGACTAGGTGACCCGATGCGCCACCGCCGCAACCGGCACAAGCTGAGCCGCGACGCGGCGCATCGCAAGTCGCTGCTGCGCAACCTCAGCCGCGACCTGATCCAGCACGAGCGCATCAAGACGTCGCAGGCGAAGGCCAGGGCCGTCAAGCCCGAGGTCGAGAAGCTGATCACGCTCGCAAAGCGCGGCGATCTGCACGCCCGGCGCCAGGCGCTGTCCGCGCTGGGCCAGGACCGCTTCCTGGTCCACAAGCTGTTCGAGGAGGTCGCCCCGCGCTACGCGGAGCGCCCCGGCGGCTACACGCGGATCGTCAAGCTGGGGCCGCGGCGCTCGGACTCGACCGAGATGGTCTTCCTCGAGCTGGTCTAGCGACGGATCGAGCCTCTGCCCGACAGTCCTACGAGGAGTATCCTCTCTCTTTGGAGGGGGATTTGGAGAACGCGGTGGCGCTGCGAAGGGTGAGACCGCCCACAATGGCGGTGGGGGTTGGTTTCGCGTTGCTCGCCATGTTGGTCGCGGGACGCGCGATCTCGACCGGCCTCGTTGCCACGCGCGCCCACGGAATCGAGCCGGCCGTGGCCAAGCTCCCGAGCTCCTTCGAGCCAAACGCCGGCAGGACCGCCGCGCGGGTGGACTTCCTCTCGCACTCGGTGGCCGGTGGGACGCTCTATCTGACTTCCGGGGATGCGGTGCTCAGCCTCCCCGAAGGACGGGATGAGTCGCGCGCCCTGCGCCTGGGCCTCGTGGGCGCCGATCCAAGCGCGGAGGCCGCAGGCCTGGAGCAGCTACCCGGCACGGCCAACAGCTTGGTCGGTGACGATCCGTCGAAGTGGCGGACGGGGATCCCCACCTACGGTCGGGTCCGCTACAAGAAGATCTATCCCGGCGTCGACCTCGACTTCTACGGCGACCAGGGACACCTGGAATACGACTTCAATCTCGCCCCCGAAGCCGATCCGAGCCAGATCGCGGTCGATCTCCAGGGCGCCGCCTCCGTTCGCCTGGCGCCGGACGGCGATCTCCTGCTCCGGGTCGGAGAGCGGCGCATTCGCCAGCGGGCCCCCGTCGCCTACCAGCAGTTCGCCGGTCAGCGCCACCCGGTCGCCGTCTCTTACGTGCTCCACGGCGACACCGTGGGCTTCAGGCTTGGCGCCTATGAGCGCTCCCGCCCCCTGGTAATCGATCCCCTCGTCCTCGCCTACTCGACCTACCTGGCGGGCAACGGTCAGGACAACGGCGAGGCGATCGCCGTCGACGCCTCCGGCGCCGCCTACGTGGTCGGCTCGACCGCCTCGACCGACTACTGCACGGGGGCGGGATGCAGCATCGACGCGAACGAGAACAGCACCGATGCGTTCATCTCCAAGCTCAGTCCGAGCGGCAGCGCGCTGACATATACGACTTACCTGGGCGGCAACGGGGTCGACGAGGGCCACGGGATCGCCGTCGACTCGTCCGGCTCGGCATACGTGACCGGATTCACCGGATCGAGCGACTTCAACACGGTCAACCCGATTGCGGGGGAGGGCGACTCGGGAGACACCGACGTCTTCGTCTCCAAGCTCACCCCCGCGGGCAGCGCACTCACGTACTCCACGTACCTGGGCGGGGGCGCCAGCGACGTCGGCAACGCGATCGCCGTCGATTCGTCGGGCTCCGCCTACGTGACCGGCAACACGCAATCCACCGACTTCGACACCGTTGGGGCTATCGACACCGACTCCACCGGCACCGATGCCTTCGCCTCGAAGCTCGCGTTCGACTCGGGCACCAATACCCTCTCGCTCGGCTACTCGACCTACCTGAGCGGCGACGCCTTCGACAACGGCCACGCGATCGCCGTCGAGCCGGGCGCCGCCGCCTACGTGACCGGACGCACCGATTCGAGCGACTACTGCACCGGAGCTGGATGCAGCTTTCAGGCCTTCACCCCGGGATCCAGCAACAACCCCTTCGTCACCAAGCTGAATTCGAACGGCAGCCTTGGTTACTCCACCTACCTGGCGGGAAGCGATCCCGACGAGGGGAATGGGATCGCCGTCGATTCGTCCGGCTCCGCATACGTGACCGGATACACGGCATCGCTCGACTTCCCAACCGTGAACCCGATCGAGGGCAATCCGGTGTCGACGGCCAATGACGATGACGCCTTTATCTCCAAGCTCAACTCCGCCGGGACCGCCCTCGTCTACTCGACGTACCTGGGGGGATCCACGGACGGGAACCCGGATCCCACCGACGGGGACGATCAAGGAAACGCAATCGCCGTCGACTCGTCGGGCGCCGTATACGTGACGGGCCGGACCGAGTCGATCGACTTCCCCACGGTCGACCCGATCGAGGGCAACTCAGGGGCCGCCGGCGACTTCGATGCCTTCATCTCCAAGATCAACCCCGCGGGCAACGCGCTCACCTACTCCACCTATCTTGGCGGCACCGGCGACGACCAGGGCACGGGGATCGCGGTCGATTCGTCCGGTGCCGCTTACATGACCGGATTCACCAGCTCGACCGACTTCGACACGGTCGGGCCGATCGAGGGCGATCCCGGCGACACGGCTGAGGACGCCTTTGTGTCCAAGCTAGCCGTCGTGTCCGAGCCCCAGCCGCCCGCGCCCAGCCCCGAGGTACCCCCGGTTTCCAAGGCGCAGCGCACACTCACCCTCGATGCCAACAAGTCGAAAGTGAAGAGGGGGAAGAAGGTGCGGCTCTCGGGTCAGCTCGACGCCGCCCAGAACGAGGCGGCGTGCGAGACGGGACAGACCATCGAGCTGCAGCGCCGCAAGAGCAGCCAGTCCGACAGCCAGTTTGCGAGCTTCGCTTCCGTTCAGACCGATTCGGCCGGCAGCTTCGCCGAGAAGCTGAAGGTGAAGAGGACCTTCGTCTACCGCGCCAAGGTGGGGGAAAACGAGGCCTGCGACGACGCGGTCTCGAACAGCGAGAAGGTGCGGGCCAAGAAGACGAAGTAGGGCGGAGGCGGCTCCGGGACCGCTTTGGGTACCTCTCATGGTACCGTTGCAGGTACCATGACGGTGAGGGTAGTCGGCACCCGGCAGCTCAGGGACGAGCTCGCCTCGGTGATCGAGCAGCTCGGGGAGCTCGAGGAGGTCGTGGTAACCCAGCGCGGGGAGGGGAAGGCGGTTCTCGTCGGTCTCGAGCGCTACAACCAGCTCCTGGAGCGGCTCGAGTACTTGGAGGACACCCTCGACGCCGTGGAGGCCGAGCGCGAGGGGGCCGTCCCGGTCGAACGGCTCTTCTGAGTGGCCTACGACGTGCTGGCGTCGCAGGCTGCGGCCCGCGACATCCGCAGGCTGCCGCCGGAGACGAGACCGCGGGTCCGCGACGCCATCCTCGCTCTGCGCGAGGATCCCCGGGCCAGGGCGCAAAAGCTCGCGGTGGAAGGTGCCTATCGCGTCAGGGTTGGCGACTACCGAATCGTGTTCAGGGTCGATGACACGGCGCGCGAGGTGCTGATCACGCGCGTCAGGCATCGCCGAGACGTCTACCGGCGACGCCGAAGGTGACCTCCATCCGGCTCACCCTCGCCTACCACGGAGGCGGCTTCGCCGGCTGGGCCGCCCAGCCCGGGCTGCGCACGGTCCAGGGGGAGCTGGAGGCGGCGCTGGCGCGCATCCTGCCCGAGCCCGTCAGCCTGACCGTCGCGGGGCGCACCGACGCCGGGGTGCATGCGTGGGGGCAGGTGGCGAGCTTCGAGTGCGCGGCCGAGCCGCCCGACCGCCTCGCGGAGCGCGTCAACGCCGTCGCGCCGCCGGACCTATCCGTGCTGCGCGCCGAGGAGGCGCCCGCCGGCTTCGACGCCCGCCGCGACGCTCGCTCACGCGTGTACTGCTACTGGGTGCTCGCGTCGCCGGTGCGGAGCCCGTTCGAGGAGGGGCGGGCCCTGTGGTGGCCTCACCCCGCAGACGCCGACGAGCTTGAGGCGTGTGCGGGGGCGCTCGTCGGCACGCACGACTTCACCGCGTTCACCCCGACCGAGAGCGAGCACGTGCGCTTCGGGCGCGACGTGATCACCGCCGAGTGGCGCCGTCACCCGCTGGCCGGCCCGATGCCGGGAGAGCTGGTGGAGTTCTGGATCGAGGCGGACGCCTTCATGCGCCACATGGTCCGGGTGCTGGTCGGCACGATGCTCGAGGTCGGGGGCGGCCGGCGAACGGTGGCCGAGTTCGAGCGCCTGCTCGGCGGCGCCCCGCGCGAGGCGGCCGGTCCGACCGCGCCCCCGCACGGGCTCTACCTCGCCTCCGTGCGCTACTGAGCCTCGTCCTGCTCGGCCGCCAGCTCGACCTCACCGAGGCTCGCGGGCCGGCCAGGCAGGTACATCGAGGATCCCGTCGCCAGCGCCACGGACTTTCCCTCCGCGTTCTCGACCTGCGCTTGCGTGATCGCGAGCGTCCGACCGGCGTGGATCACCGAGGCGCGCGCCGTCAGGTCGCGGCCGTCCGGCATCGCCGGCCGCAGGTAGTTGACCTTGAGGTCGAGGCCCGCGATCGCCGTCCCGGCGGGGATCGTGGTCTGCACCGCGACCTGCATCGCGGTGTCGGCGAGCATCGCGACCACGCCGCCCTGGACCGTGCGCATCGGGCTCGTCAACCACTCCGTGCTCGGCAGGACGAAAGTCGCGCTGCCGTCGGCGAACTCGGTCGGCCTGATCCCGGTGAGCCGGCTGATCGGCGGGGCGGGGAGATCGCCGCGAAGCTGGCGCTCGAGGATCTCGGCGCCGCGTAGCTCGTCCCAGACGGACTGGGGGAGGACCGCGTCCCGCGGGGGCGGGCGGCGGTAGGGATCCGAGGCCTCGTCGCCATCGGGCTCGACCGCGGGCAGCTCCGCGGGCGGCTCGGGGGCGGGGTCTATCCTCGGCAGGATCGCGCAGCGCGACGTGCCGTGGGCCACGAGGCGCTCGCCCTCCTCCTCGATCACGAAGGCCTCCGAAAGCGCGACCGAGCCGCCGACGTGGATCGCCTGGCCTCCGGCGGTCAGGCGGCCGGGTGGATGGACCGGGCGCAGGAAGGTCAGCGACAGCTCCGCCGTCGTATAGGGCGTCGCTGCCCCGAGTTCGGTCTCGACCGCGCACCCGAAGGCTATGTCGGCGAGGATCGCCAGCGTGCCCCCGCCGATCACGCCGGCCGAGTTCAGCAGCCACGCCGATGCCGGCATATCGGCGCCGGCCGTGCCCGACCCGAGCTCGGTCAGCCTCGCGCCCGTGAGCCGCGACAGCGGCGGGGCGGCCCCGCCGCGCAGCAGCGTGGTGAGACGCTCGCGTCCCGTCAGCCCTAGGACGGCGGGATCGGGATAGCCGCCGCGCGGCTGCTCGCGCCATGGCTCCGCGCTCGCGGTCTGGGCGTCGGGCTGCTGCGCCACGCGCGCGAAGCTATCCGACGCGCTGCGCCGACGTTGATCCGCTGCGCCGCCGTCCCCGTAGCGGTACCTGCTGTCAAAATGTTTCGGTGGCCCTAATTAGGGCGCCCTAAGTGCCTCTGGTATGCTGCCGCGCTCAAACCCGACCACCCGGAAAGGAATTGGATGGGCTCGTTCGTGATCACCCTCCGCGAGGGCTTTGAGGCGGCGCTGATCGTCGGGCTGATCCTCGCCTACCTGACCAGGACCGGGTACAAGCACGAGCATGGACGGACCGTGTGGTGGGGCGTCGCGCTCGCCGTCGGGCTCAGCCTCGTGATCGGGGGCGTCCTGTTCGCCACGGTGGGCGAGCTCGAGGGGACGAGCGAGGAGCTCTACGAGGCCACGGCGATGATCGTTGCCGCGGGCGTCGTCACGTGGATGGTGTTCTGGATGCGCAAGCAGGCGGCGACGATCGGCGCCCACCTGCGCGACCAGGTCGGCGAGTCGCTGCGCGCCGGCGGCGGGGTCGCGCTCGCCGCGGTGGCCTTCATCGGCGTCGGCCGCGAGGGCCTCGAGACCGCGCTGTTCCTGTTCGCCTCTACCAAGGAGTCGGGCGCCGTGGTAGCGGTGCTCGGTGCCCTCCTGGGCCTCGTCGCGGCCGTCGTGCTCGGGGTGTTGTTCTACCGTGGCGCGCTGAAGCTCGATCTGCGCAAGTTCTTCACGGTCACCAGCCTGCTCGTGATCGCGTTCGCGGCGTTCCTGCTCTACAGCGGGCTGCACGAGTTCGGCGAGCTCGCCGGGAGCGAGGCGCTCGAGCTCGTGGCGCCGCTGTCGGCGGTCGCCTACGGCGCCGGCTTCGTGGCGCTCTATCTGCGCGACGCGCTGCGCACGCCGACGCGCGCCGCCGCCGAGCCTGCCCCCCAGGCCGAGCACTAGGACCGCCGCGCGACAAGCGGCCCCGGGGCCTCCCGGAGCGTCCCTAGAATCGGTCGGGTGCGGGTCCTGATCACAAATGACGACGGCATCCAGGCCGCCGGGCTGGCGGCACTGCGCTGCGCGCTTGCCGAGCTGCCCGGGATCGAGCTGCACGTGATCGCTCCCGACTCGAATCGCTCCGCCACGGCGCGCAGCATCACGACGCGCTCGCCGCTGTGGGTCGAGGAGGTGACGTTCGACGACGGCGCGATCGGCTTCGCGACCGATGGCACGCCGGTGGACTGCGTGCGGTTCGCCGACCTCGGGCTGCTCGGCGAGCGACCCGAGCTGATCGTGGCCGGGATCAACCACGGCTCGAACCTGGGCGACGACATCACCTACTCCGGCACCGTCGCGGCGGCCCTCGAGGGGATCGTCCTGGGGATCCCCGCGATAGCGATCTCGCAGCAGTCGGGAGCCCGCGAGATGGACTTCAAGCTGGGGCGCAACTTCGACTTCGGGCCGGCGGCGGCGCTCGCCGCCGAGATCGTCGAGCTCGTCGCCGGAGAGCCGCTCCCCTCCGACACGCTGCTCAACGTCAACTGCCCGGCCGGCGAGCCCTCGGGCATCGAGGTCACGAGGCTCGGCAAGCGGCTCTACAACGACGAGCTAAAGCTCGTCGAGGAGGACGGCGGAGGCAGGCGCCGCTATCAGATCTACGGCTTCGAGCCCTCGTTCGAGGACGAGGAGGGAACCGATCTCGCGGCCGTGGCGAGGGGCCGGATAGCGATCACGCCGGTGCACTTCGACCTCACCGATCGACCCGGGCTCGACCGTCTGCGGAGATGGGATCTCGACGCGATGCTGAACAGCTCGCGAGGCCGCCGGGCGCCCGCGTCGAGGTGAGCGGCGGGGCGACCACCGAGGCGGCTGGACGGGTCGACGAGCTTCGCGCGCTGATCGCCCGCCACGACCAGCGCTATTACGTCCTCGACGACCCCGAGATCTCCGACGCGGAGTACGACGCGCTGCTCGATGAGCTGCGCCGCCTCGAGCAGGAGAACCCCGAGCTTCGCACCCCGGACTCGCCGACCCAGCGCGTCGGCGGTCGCCCCCTGGAGAAGTTCGAGCATGTCCAGCATGCTGAGCCGATGCTGTCGCTGGGCAACGCGCGCTCGGAGGAGGAGCTGCGCGCGTGGGAGACCCGGATCCGCAACCTGCTGACCCGGCTCGACATCACGGCCGAGCAGTTCGGCTACGTCACCGAGCCGAAGGTCGACGGGCTGGCCGTCTCGCTGACCTACGAGGGCGGCGAGCTGACGCGCGGCGCGACGCGCGGCGACGGGCGGATCGGCGAGGACGTGACCCACAACCTGCGCACGATCAGGGCGATCCCGCTACGCGTCGAAGACGACTCCGAGCTGGTCGAGGTGCGGGGGGAGATCTACTACGGTCGCGCCGCCTTCGAGCGCCTCAACGAGCAGCGCGCCGCGGCTGGCGAGTCCACGTTCGCCAACCCCCGAAACGCGGCCGCCGGCACGATCCGCCAGCTCGACCCCCAGATCGCCGCGGAGCGCCCGCTGTCGATGTGGACCTACGGGATCGGCGCCCGCAGGGGGATCGACTTCGAGACCCACTCCGACGAGATCGAGTGGCTGCGCAACCGCGGCTTCAAGGTCGACAAGGAGATCGTCGTCCACGACACGATCGACGAGGTCGTCGAGCGCTGTCGCTGGTGGGAAGAGCGCCGCGAGCGGCTCGACACGGAGATCGACGGCGTCGTCGTCAAGGTCAACGAGCGCCCGCTGTGGCGCGAGCTGGGTGTCGTCGGGCGCGAGCCGCGCTGGGCGATCGCCTGGAAGTTCGCCCCGATCACCGCGACGACCAAGCTCAACCGCGTTGTCTGGAACGTCGGCCGTGACGGTCGCCTGGTCCCGTTCGCGATGCTCGAGCCGGTCCACGTCGGTGGTGTGACGGTCTCGACCGCGACGCTGCACAACGAGGAGGACCTGGCGCGAAAGGACGTGCGAGAGGGCGACGAGGTCGTCGTCACGCGGGCCGGCGACGTGATCCCCCAGGTGATCTCGCCGCTGATCCAGAGGCGCAAGGGAAGGCGCCTGCGAAAGGCCAGGCCGCCGAAGAAGTGCCCGGCGTGCGGGACCGAGACCGTCAAGCCAGAGGACGCCGTGTTCACGATCTGCCCCAACCGCCGCGGCTGCCCCGGCCAGACCTTCCAGCACGTCAAGCACTTCGTCTCGCGCGGGACGATGGACATCGAGGGCCTGGGGGAGAAGCAGGCGCTGCGCTTCCTCGAGCTCGGCCTGATCCGCGACCCCGCCGACATCTACGACCTCACCGCGGAGCAGCTCCAGGAGCTGGAGGGATTCGGCGAGGTCTCGGCAAGGAACCTCATCGAGGCGATCGACGCCTCGCGCCAGCGCCCCTTCCCACTGGTGCTGTTCGCGCTCGGCCTGCCGGGCGTCGGCTACGTCACCGCCCAGGCCCTGGCCGAGCACTTCGGCTCGATCGACGCCCTGATCGCCGCCGACACCGAGCAGATCGAGCAGGTCGAGGGCGTCGGCCCGATCCTCGCCGAACAGATCCGCGAGGAGCTCAGCGAGGAGCCGACCCTGACGCTGATCGAGCGCCTGCGCGACCGCGGCCTGCGCTTCGAGCTTGCCGAGTCCGAGCGCCGCGCCGAGGGCGGTCCGCTCGAGGGCAAGACACTCGTCCTGACGGGGACGCTGCCCAACCTGACGCGCGATGAGGCGACCCGCCTGATCAAGCGCGCCGGCGGCAAGGTGACCAGCTCGGTCTCGAAGAAGACCGACTACGTGGTCGCGGGCGACAATCCCGGGACGAAGCTCGCCAAGGCGGAGGAGGTGGGCACGGAAGTCCTCGACGAGTCCGGCCTGCGCAGCCTGGTCTCGTAGCGCGTGGGCCCGACGGCGCCTGTGCGCCGCTAGCGCCTGACGATGTTGTGAATCTCCATCAGCTCCGGTTCGCCGGGATCGATTCCGACCTCGGAGAGCACGGGCATCAGTTTCTCGCCGAATGCGTCGAGCTGCTCCTGGGAGTCCCAGATCTCGCTGACCCGAAGGTTGCCATCGGTACCGAAGCAGACGTGGTAGTCGAGTCCGTCAGGCGGGAAGTCACCCGACTCCTCGAGCTTGCGGACGCTCTCGTCGTACTGCGCCGCTGTCAGGGACGCGGGGGCAAAGCGGATAAGGACGCTCATCGAGCTCCTCCTTGGTCGGGTTCAGGCCGACCCTATCTACACGCGGCGCCGAGTACCCAAGTCGACAGATCGGCATCTGAACGATTGTGGGGTCCGTCGCCCCCCCAAATCGCAATTGTTGGACTGCCCCTAGCGCTGATATTGCGCGATCGCCACGACCATACGGTCCTGGAGGCCGCGCGCCGCGGTGACGTTGCCGACCCCGTTCATGAGGATCGAGAACGCGACCGGCCCGTCCGCAAGCTCGCAGTAGCCCGACAGCGCGGAGACGGCGTTGATCGTGCCCGTCTTGGCCCGGCAGCGCCCCTCGGCCGCGGTCCCCTCCATGCGGTTCGAAAGCGTGCCCTCGATGCCCGCGCGCGGCAGCGACTCGTAGAAGGGCTCTTCGGTCGGCTCGTCGAGCATCGCGACCAGCAGCTCGCCGACATGCTCGGCGGAAGTCTGATCCTTGCGCCCGATGCCCGAACCGTCCTTGACCCGCACCCGCGTGCCGAGCCGGCGAGCGTACGCCCGCACGATCTGGGCGCCTGACCGCGTCGTGCCCGGCTCGCCGGGCTCCGCGGCAAGGCGCTTGAGCAGCATCTCGGCGAAGAAGTTGTTCGATGGTTCGTTGGTCTGCTCGACGAGCTCGCCGATCGGCTCGGAGCTCACCGAGGCGATCGGCTCGCTCGCCTGGAGCGAGGCGCTGGCCTTGCCGTAGTCGATCTCGCCGCCGACCCCGATGCCATGGTCCTCGAGCTCCTCCCGGAATGCCGTTCCGGCGTCGATCTCGGGCTTGTCCGAGAACCCGTGTCCCGCGAGTCCGAACTCGTAGGAGAGCCCCGACAGGGGCCCGACGTAGGGATTGGGCGTGTTGGGGTTCTTGCCCAGGCCGCGGCGGCGGTCGAAGATCGTGTCGTCGACGAGGACCTTGCCCGTGACGTGCGCGATGCCCGCGTTCTTGACCTGCTGGGCGAGCGCCTCGACCTCGGAGCGGCCGAAGGTCGGATCCCCGTCGCCGACGAGATAGAGGCTTCCGTCGAGCGTGCCCGCGGTGACCGGCCCGTCCGCCCACACTCTCGTGACCAGCCTGGTGTCGGGGCCCAGCCGGTCGAGAGCCGTCGAGGTGGTAAAGAGCTTCGTGTTCGAGGCCAGGATGCGCCGCTCGTCGGAGCCATCCGCGAACAGGACGCGCCCGTCCCCGATTTGCGGATCGAATACGTAGACGCCCGTTCCGGGGGCCGCCTGGGCGACGAGCCCGCCGAGCTTCGCCTTCAGCCCCGCCTCCGAGAAAGCCTTGGGGGCGGGGACCCCTGCGGCCTCAGACGACGCGGTCGCGAGCCCGATCACGGCGACGAGCACGGCGGCGGCGAGCGATCGGGTGCGCGTCGTCACGCGATCAGGGTAGTGGCGCGCTCTCCCGCGCGGTTCAGGACGCCGCGGACGCAACTGGCTTGGCTGACCAGCCAGCCTGATATAACCGCTCGCGCCGATGGGGAAGGTCGTCCAGCTCGACACAGCTGAGCAGGAGCAGGCGCGGGCGCGGCGGCGCAGGCGCCGCGCCTCGAAGACGGCGGTGGTGCTCGGGGGTGGGGGGTTCACCGGCGGGGTCTACGAGATCGGCGCGCTGCGGGCGCTCGACCTGCTCGCCGTCAACCGGACCGTCAACGAGTTCGACATTTACGTGGGGACGAGCGCCGGCTCGTTCGTGGCCAGCATGCTGGCCAACGGGATCACGCCCGAGGAGATGATGCGGGTGCTCAACCGGCGCCTGCCGTCGCCGATCAAGGACCTCGACCAGGGCACGCTGCTGCAGCCCAACTACCGCGGCTTCGCCTCGAACGCGGCGCTGTTTCCGCTGCGGCTGCTGGGGGCCGCGCGCGAGCTCGCCGGCCGCGTCAGCGACGTCTCGGTGATGGACGTGGTGGCGAAGCTCTCGGCCGCGCTGCCGACCGGCCTCTACGACGGTCGCGGCATCGAGGGCTACGTGAGCGAGGTGCTCTCGGACCCCGATCGCTCGGACGACTTCAGGATGCTCGAGCGCGAGCTCTACCTGACCGCCACCGACCTCGACACCACCGAGCGCGTGATCCTCGGCAAGGGTGAGTGGGCCGACGTCCCGATCTCCACCGCGGTCGCCGCCTCCGCTGCGCTGCCGATGATCTACTCGCCGGTCGAGCTGCGGGGGCGGCAGTTCGTCGACGGAGGAATCCGCTCGACCACGAACGTCGACGTCGCGGTCGAGCACGGGGCGAAGTTCATCGTCGTCGTCAACCCCCTCGTCCCCTTCGTCAACGACTTCCGCAAGCAGATCCCGACGGTGTTCGGGGCCAGGGTGCGGCGCGTGTCCGACATGGGCTTCGCCGGGGTCGGCAACCAGGCATTCCGCATCCTGTCGCACGATCGCCTCCACCGTGCGGTCGAGGACTGGGAGCGCAAGTACCCGGGGGTGGACATCATCCTGATCGAGCCCGAGCCGGACGACGAGTTGATGTTCGGGACCTCGATCCTCGACTACTCGGCGCGGCTGCGGATCGCCAAGCACGGCTTCGAGTCGGTGACGCTGCGCCTCGCCCGCGACTACGAGCGCTACCGGGTTATCGCCGAGCGCCACGGGATAGAGATCTCGGCGCGACGCGTCAGCCATGTGCTCGACCAGGTCGAGCGCGAGCACGAGGAGATCTCGGCCTGGCGACGGGTCCTCGAGCAGACGACCTCGGCGCTGCTGCGCCAGACCGGCTCCGAGTAGCCTGAGCTAACCCGAGTAGAGCGCCTCGATGTCGTCGCTGCGCTTGTCGGCGACGACGTTGCGCTTTACCTTCATCGTCGGGGTCAGCTCGCCGCCTTCCTGAGAGAGGTCCTCGGGGAGGACCTTGAACTTCTTGACCTGCTCGACGCGCGCGTAGCGCTCGTTCACCTTGTCTATCTGTGCCGAGATCGCGTTGCGCACCGCGTCGCTCTCGGCGAGCGCCGCCGGGTCCTCTGGCAGCCCGTTGGCGGCGGCGAACTTCGCTGCCTCCTCCGGATCGAGGGTGACGAGCGCCACGAGGTAGGGGCGGCGATCGCCGATCACCACGCACTGTGAGACGAGCGGATGCTGCTTGATCTCGTTCTCGAGGTTCGCCGGGGTGATGTTCTTGCCGCCCGCCGTGATGATGATGTCCTTCTTGCGGCCGGTGATCTTGAAGTAGCCGTCCGCGTCGACCTCGCCGATGTCGCCGGTGTGAAGCCAGCCGTCGACGATTGTCTCGCGGGTCGCCTCCTCGTTCTTGTAATAGCCCTGAAAGACATTCGGCCCCCGCACCAGGATCTCCCCGTCGTCGGCGATCCTTATCTCGGAGCCGGGGAACGGCTTTCCGATCGTCCCGAACCTGAAGTCCTCGGGGGTCGCGATCGTCGCGGCGGTCGAGGTCTCGGTCATCCCCCAGCCCTCCAGGACGAGCACTCCGGCCGCGTCGAAGAAACGCAGGATCTCGGGGTTGATCGGCGCCGCGCCGCTGACGGCGAGCTTGAGATTGCCGCCGAACAGGCCGCGGATCGTCGACAGCACCTGCCGGTCGGCGATCTCGTACTGCTTGCGCAGAAGCAAGCCCGGCTCCTTGCCCTGACGTGCGCGCTCACGGACCTTTCTCCCGACCCCGATCGCCCACCAGAAGACGCGCTTCTTGACCCCACCCTCCTTGTCGACGTTTGCGGTGGCGGCCGTGTAGATCTTCTCGAAGATCCGCGGCACGGAGGGGAAGTAGGTCGGCCTGACCTCCGCCAGGTTGGCCATGATCTTCATCGGGTCGCGCTCCCAGTAGGCGAGCGTCGCGCCGAGGTCGAAGGTCCCGAACTGGATCAGCAGGGCGAAGGAATGGGCGAGCGGCAGGTATAGATACGTGACCTCGTCCTCGCCGAGCACGTTGACCGAGTGCACCATGTCGAGCATCGAGCGGTAGTTGCCGTGTGAGATCACGCACCCCTTCGGAGGGCCCGTGGTCCCGGACGTGTAGATGAAGGTGCAGATGTCGTCCGGCGTGACCGAGCTCCAGCGCTCCTCCCAGTCGGCGTCGTTGAGCGACGCGCCGCGGGCCGCGAGCTCCTGCATCGAGATCGCGTCGTCGCTGCGTCCCGTCATTCGGATCACGTGCTCGAGCTCGGGCAGCGCGCCGCGGACCTGGCGGATCTTCTCGAGCTGCGCGTCGTCCTCGACGATGACGGCCGTGGAGTCCGAGTTCTTGAGCACGTACTGGCATTCCTCGGGCGAGTTGGTCTGGTAGATCGGAACCACCGTCGCCCCGGCGCTCAGCGCCGCGAAGTCGAAATAGCTCCACTCGGGGCGCGTGTTGGACAGGATCGCAACCTTGTCGCCGTTCTCGATCCCGAGATCGATCAGGCCGAGCGACAGCGCGCGCACGATCTCGCCGACCTCTTCGTAGGTCTTGGAGACCCACTCGCCGCTCGCCTCGTCGCGGTACGTCACCGCTCGATGCGAGCCGTGCTTGCGGACCGCGAGCGGGAACAGGTCCGCGATCGTCCTGCTCCCGGTGGCCGCCTCCGTAGCCTCCCTGGGCGTCGCGACCGTGGCTGACTCCATCAGTTCTCTCCTCCAGTGCTCAGCGTCGAGGGGCGCGCCCGCATGCAGGCGCCCTCGGCGCCAAGTCTATTGAGAAGTGAGCAGGCCCTTCGGCGACGGCCAGGGTCGCCGTTTCGTCAGGTCGCCGTGACGCCCTTGCGCTGGTCGGCGAGGCTGCGCAGGTTCGTTACGAAGAGGCTGCGGTCGATACGCCCGTTGAAGATCGGCACTCCCATCTCCATGCACTTGGAGATCACCTCCCGCCGCTTCATGTTGAGCTCCTCGGCCAGCTCGGTCGGCGTCAGGTGATTGGGCACGACTGCTCCTCCTCCGTCGGGATGCTGTGACCGGATGTATACCGACTCGTCCTGACGTGTCAACCGATTCCGCCGCAATTTGCGTACATGTGCCGCCCCCGGCCGCCGCCGTGCCGGGCCCGGAGGCCTCGGCGGCGCACCCTTGGCGACGCTGCGCCCGCTCTACGATGTGCCCGTGAACGAGCCCGTGGCCGAGCGCAGCCCCTTCCTCGAATCGCTGATGGACACGGAGCTCTACTCGATGGGGGCGTTCTTCTGCGACGAGCACCCGGAGCTGGTCGACGAGGTCACGTCGCGCAGCGTCGAGATCGAGCGTCAGGGACTCGAGGCCTATGCTCGCGCGAACGACGCCTCGGTCGAGGAGAGCTTCGGAACCCTGCTCACCGGGCTCGCGGTCCGCTACTACAAGGCCGTCGCCGGCTAGCCTCGATGGGAAGCCGGCTCGTCCCGTTGATCGGGCTGACGCTCGCCGGCGCCGGCGTGCTGACCGCGATCGTGTTCATCTCGATCGGCGAGCATGGTCCGGCGGCCCCGGTCGAGGGCGCGGACACGGTGCAGCGCCTGTTCGGTGGGATCGAGCAGAAGGGAAACGCGCTCGGCGACGCGGACGCTCCGGTCACGATCTCGATCTTCAACGACCTCCAATGCACCGACTGCGCCGACTATCAGCTGGAGACCGTGCCGCCCCTCGTCGAGCGCGTCGTTCGCACCGGCGACGCGCGGCTCGAGTTTCGCCACCGCTCGCTGGGCCAGAAGGAGACGACGGTGGCGGCCTACGCCGCGGCGGCGGCGGGGCAGCAGGACAACGAGTGGCAGTACGTCCATCTCGTTTTCCTCAATCAGGACCAGATCCGCACCTCGGGCGCCACGGACGAGTTCCTCGGGCGCGTAGCCGAGGCGGTGCCGGCGCCGGAGTTCGACGTCGATCGGTGGGAGCGGGACCGCGACTCGGCCGAGGTCGAGGCCGAGGTCACCTCCGACGCCGACACGGCGATCGACCTGCGGCTGACCGCCGCTCCCGCCGCGGTGGTCGAGGGACCGCGGGGTACGGTCGAGCTTGAGGACTCTCCCACCGTCTCGCAGATCGAGGCCGCCGTGGCCGAGGTGGGATAATCCGGCGCTCTCGGGGCGTGGCGCAGTCTGGTAGCGCGCACCGTTCGGGTCGGTGAGGTCCCCGGTTCAAATCCGGGCGCCCCGATTTTCAGCTGTCCGCCGACCGATTCCCGGCTGGCCCCCTTACCACCTGAGCCCGCGTACCACGTCGTCGTCTCGGCTCCGCCGCGGCTGCGTGGGCAGCCGCGGCCTGGGTAATGTAGGACGCGAAGGCTGACCTGCCGAGACGAAGGGAACTTAGCCATGGCCTACGAGGTCCCCGATCTTCCGTACGACTACAACGCGCTCGAGCCGCACATCGACGAGGAGACGATGCGGCTTCACCACGACAAGCACCATCAGGCCTACGTCGACAAGGCCAACGCCGCGCTGGAGGGCACGGACTGGGACGGCAAGCCGGTCGACGAGGTGCTCCAGAGCCTGTCGAGCCTGCCCGACGACATTCGCACCGCGGTGCGCAACAACGCCGGTGGGCACGCCAACCACTCGCTGTTCTGGGAGATCATGAGCCCGGACGGGGGCGGTGAGCCCGACGGCGAGCTCGCCGCGGCGATCGACGACGCGTTCGGCAGCTTCGACTCGTTCAAGGACGAGCTCAAGAACGCCGGCGTCGGACAGTTCGGCAGCGGCTGGGCGTGGCTGATCCACGACGGCTCCGGGCTCGCGGTCGTCTCGACGCCGAACCAGGACACGCCGGCCTCCGACGGCAATACCCCGCTGCTGGGCGTCGACGTCTGGGAGCACGCCTACTACCTCAAGTACCAGAACAAGCGCCCCGACTACATCGACGCGTGGTGGAACGTCGTCAACTGGGGCGAGGTGGCGAAGCGGTACGCGGACGCCGGGTAGTGCCCGGTTAGTGCCTAAGGCGCCGCGAGGCCGCCCCGTCGGCGAGGGCGTCGGACGGGCGGTTGAGGGTGGCGCGCGGCCGGGCCGCCGTGTTACCTTGGGGCATGCTCCACGGACGGGGACGGAAAACCGTGCGATTCGTGCGGCGCCGCGGGTTGCCGGTCGCTGGGGTCGTGGTTGCGATGCTGATCTCGGGATCCGCGGCGCTCGCCCACATCGAGCGCGCCTCCTACTGGCCGGATCCCGCTGCCGAGTCCGTCGGCGGCCAGCCGGCGGGCGGCGACGTCCCCGACGCGCGCAGCCTGTTCAGCGCGCTCGACGAGAGCGCGCCGGGGCAGACCCGGGTGGTATGCGTCGGCGGCCAGCCGCTCGCCTACCGGCCCGATCAGGAGGTGCACAAGCGCGAGGACCAGCAGGTCAGCCATGAGGAGGTCGACCGCCTCAAGAAGAAGGTGAAGAAGCTCCGCCACGCCGTCAAGCACGCGAGCGGGGAGGAGAAGGACCGGCTGCGCCACAAGCTCCACATCGCCAAGAAGCGCCTCGGGCAGGCAAAGCAGGACTACCAGGCGGCCCTGGCGGCCGAGATGGCCGCGCGCCAGGCCGCCCAGCAGGCCTACGAGCAGGCGTTGGCGGAGGAGCTGGCGGCCCGCGCCGCCTACAACGAGGCGCTGGCGGCCCAGCCGTCGATGCAGGTTCTCGACTCGTCAATCGCCGACGCGCTCGCGCACGGCTACGAACTGCAGCCGTCGAAGCCCCGCGTCCAGGTCAGCTACCAGGAGGCCCGGCGGCTTCGAGACTTCAACGCGAGGCTGCTTGCCGAGTGCCATTACGACTCGATCCAGGCAGCGGTCAACGACTCGCACAACAACGATCGCGTCGTCGTCATGCCTGGCACCTACACCGAGCCGGATTCGAGGGCCGCGCCGACCGACGACCCGGCCTGCGACGGACTCGAGGAGATGAACGATCGCGGTCAGACGGGCGCGAACTCGTATCGCTACGTCGCCACCTGCCCCAACGACCAGAACCTGATCGCGATCGTCGGACGTGAGCCGGGACCCGACCCGCCGCCGCAGCCCCCGCTCGACGACCGGCACAAGATCCCGGACGAGGGGCCGTGCATCCGCTGCAACCTCCAGCTCGAGGGCTCCGGGATCAGTCCCGACGACGTGATCGTCGATGTCGGCAACGTCGACTCGGGCAACGGCGCGCCCGCCGATCCGGCCAAGGACGTCGGCATCCGCGTCGATCGCGCCGACGGCTTCGTGCTTCGCAACATGACCGTGCGCCACGCCGCCGAGCACGGCATCTACGTCGTCGAGGTCGACGGCTACCGCCTCGAGCAGTTCAAGACCGCGTACAACGAGGAGTACGGCGTTCTGACATTCACCGCAGACCACGGGCTGATCCAGGATTGCGACGCGTTCGGGAGTGGCGACTCCGCGATCTATCCGGGCTCCGCGCCTGACACCGGCGAGCAGGTGGAGGCCCCGGACGTGCAGCGCTACAACACGGAGATCCGGCGCTGCGACATGCATCACAGTGCGGCCGGCTACTCGGGCACGGATGCCAACGCGGTCTGGATCCACCACAACGACTTCTACGACAACGCGCTCGGGTTCACCACCGACGTCTTCACCGCCGCGGGCCATCCCGGATTCCCCCAGGACTCCGACCTGATCGAGGACAACGACTTCTACTCCAACAACTTCAACCCCTACGTCGATCAGCCGGACGACACCGAGATCGTGCCGACGATTCCGGTGCCGGTCGGGACCGGGCTGTGGATCGCGGGCGGCAACAACAACACGCTGCGCGACAACCGCTTCTGGGACAACTGGCGTCGCGGCACGATGCTGTTCGCGGTCCCGGACGAGTTCGTCTGCGGGCCCGACACCGGAAACAGCCAGCACGGCTGCGACCCCACCGAGGTCAACACCTCGTACGACAACGAGTACTACGGCAACGTGATGGGCCAGGCGCCCGGCGGCACGCCGGACCCCAACGGCACCGACTTCTGGTGGGACCAGTTCCCCGGCAACACCGGGAACTGCTGGCACGACAACGTCGGCAAGAACGGCGACCGCGCCAGCCTGACGAGCGACCCTCCCCTGAGCCCGATCGCGGGGACGTCGCCCCCGGGGTTCCTGCCCGAGGACTGTGACAGTCCGACCAACACGGGCGGTGGCGGCGACAACGATGCCGAGCTGGTGAGCTGCCTCGCCAACTTCGGGGAGGGCGCGCCGACGCCTTGCAGCTGGTTTACCACCCCGCCGGAGCCCCAGCCCTAGCGAGATGGCCTGGACGCGGCCGGGCGCGGTGGCCGGGACCGCGGTCGCCCTGATCGCCTCGACCGTGGTTGGCTGCGGTGGATCCGGCAGCCCGCCGCAGGGCGGCGTCGGTGGGCCGATCGCCGCGCCGATCAATCTGGCCGACTGCACCGACTGGGAGCAGGCGAGCGTGGAAGAGCGCCTCGGCACGATCGAGCAGCTCCGCAACTTCGTCGGCGGCGAGGTCGCCGGCAGCGGGGGCCGCGGCGTCGTCCTCGACGACGAGGACGCCTACCAGCTGTTCGAGAACACCTGCGCGAACGAGTACGCGCGCGGCTTCAAGCTCTACAAGCTCTACTCACGGGCCGCGGCGTTCTCGGGCGAGGCGGGGCAGTAGCTCCTCGCGAGCCTGCAGGGCTAAGATTGGCACCGGCATGAAGCCATCTGAGCGGAGGCCTCGGCACGGGCGCCGCGTGGTCGGCGCTCTTCTGATCCTCGCGGCCCTGGTCGTGCCGGCCGCAGCGCTGGGCCACATCGAGCGCGCCTCCTACTGGCCCGATCCGGCGCCCGACAACTCCGTGAGTCCGCCCGCAGGCGGGGCGGTTCCGACCGTGCGCTCGCTCGCCTCGGCGACGAGGAAGAAGCCGCCGGGCGAGACCCATGTCGTGTGCCAGCCCGATTCGATGAAGCTGCTCAAGGAATCGATCCGCGACGCGCGCGAGCACGGCTACGACGTTCGGCCCACCGACCATCGCAACCTCAGCCGCAAGCGCGCGAAACGGCTGAAGCACGTCAACCGCAAGCTGAAGCACCTCTGCGAGTTCGACGAGATCCAGCCAGCCGTGACGGCGTCCGGCAACAACGATCGCGTCGTGATCATGCCCGGCCTCTACACCGAGCCCACGTCGCGGGCCCAGCCGGCCAACGATCCCGCCTGCGACCAGTACGAGCAGGTAAACGACGAGGACACGCCCGGAGCGGTCTCCTACGCCTACCAGTTCCACTGCCCCAACGACCAGAACCTGATCGCGGTCATGGGCCGCGCGCCGGGCAGTGGAGAGGACCCGCAGCCTCCGCTCGACGACCGCCATGGGATCCCGAACCTCGGGCCGTGCATCCGCTGCAACCTTCAGATCGAGGGCTCCGGCGTGAGCGCCGACGACGTCGTGATCGACGCCGGCAACACCCATTCGGGCAACGGTGCGCCGATCGATCCCGTCAAGGACGTCGGCGTCCGCGCCGACCGCGCCGACGGTTTCGTGCTCCGCAACATGACCGTGCGCCACGCCGCCGAGCACGACATCTACGTGCTCGAGTCCGACGGCTACCTGCTCGAGCGGTTCAAGACCTTCTACGGCGGCGAGTACGGCGTGCTGACCTTCGTCGAGGACCACGGGCTGATGCAGGATTGCGAGGCCGCCGGAAACGGGGACTCGGGCCTTTATCCCGGGGCGGGTGCCGAGACCGGCCAGCAGACCGTCGAGGCCAGCCAGCGCTATAACCAGGAGATCCGGCGCTGCGACATGCACCACAACGTGCTCGGGTACTCGGGCACGGACGGCAACGCCGTGCACGTCCACGACAACAACTTCTACGACAACACCATGGGATTCTCGACCGATGTCGCGACGGCGTCGGGGCATCCCGGCTTTCCCCAGGACACCGACCTGATCGAGGACAACAACTTCTACTCGAACAACTTCAACTCATACGTGGAGGGGTCAGACGTAGTGCCGACCGTTCCAGTTCCAGTCGGCACGGGGCTATGGATCGCGGGCGGTAACAACAACACGATCCGCAACAACCATTTCTGGGACAACTGGCGGCGCGGCACGATGCTGTTCGCGGTCCCCGACGCGATCGCCTGCTCGCCGCCCGCGCACCAGGCGGGATGCGACCCGAGCAAGGTCTCGACGTCATTCGACAACCGCTTCTACGGCAACGTCATGGGCGTCGCGCCCGACGGCAGCGTCCAGCCCAACGGCCTCGACTTCTGGTGGGACAACTTCCCCGACAACACCGGCAACTGCTGGTATCAGAATCAGCCGGCGCCGGGCCGCCAGATCACGACCTCCCCCGACAACCTCCCGAACTGCGACAACGGCCAGAACCCGAGCTCGAGCGTGGGGACGGGCGACGCGGCCAACGAGGCGGAGCTCCTGAACTGCACCGCGGCGTTCGAGAGCGGGAGCTTCGACCCCAACGGTCCCTGCCCCTGGTTCAAGACCCCGCCGAAGCCGAGCCCATAGGGCCACGCGCGGGCCATAGCCACCTCGCGGCGGTCGCGGTGATGTCAGCCATCCTGGGCGTGACGGCGCTGGGTGGCTGCGGCGGCGGTGGGATGCCGACCGACCAGCAGAGCGCCGGCCCGGCGATCGACGCCCCGCTCGAGCTTGCGGACTGCAGCGACTGGAACGCCGCCAGTCTGAGCGAGAAGCTCGGGACGGTGCGCCAGATCCGCGAGACCCTGGGCGCACCGACCGGCGACCCGGGTTTCAGCGGCGCGACGCTCGACGACCAGGACGCCTACGACCTGTTCGAGAGCGCGTGCGAGGAGGACTTGGCGCGCGGCTTCAAGCTATACAAGCTCTACGCGCGCGCGGCGGCATTCGGCGGGCCGCCGTAGGGGCCCTCAGCGCGGGGAGCCCGCCTTGCGCGGCGCCCGCCGGGAGGCGTCTTCCGGGGCGAGGTCGCTCGGCGCCACGAGGCTCATCGCCCGCTCGGCCAGCGCGGTGATGGTCAGGCTCGGGTTGACGCCCGGGTTGGCGGGCACCGAGGCGCCGTCGCAGACCATCAGGTTCTCGTATCCGAAGACGCGGTTCGAGCTGTCGACGACGCCGTGCGCAGGATCGCGGCCGATCACCGCGCCGCCGAGGATGTGGGCCGTGGTCGGGATGTTGAACACGGACTCGGTGGTTCCGCTCTGTGCCATCCCGCCGACCTTGGCGGCCATCCACTCCGCAGCCTGATTGGCGGCGGGGATGAATCGCGGGATCGGCCGCTCCGGGTCCTGCTCGGTCGCAAGCCGCACCCCGCCGCCCAGCAGGCGGCGCCGCGAGCGCAGCCGGATCGCGTTGTCGAGCGTCTGCATCACGAGCAGGATCACGGTGCGTTGCGACCACTTGAACGGCCACAGGGTGCGGGCGAGGCGAATCGGATGGCGCAGCGCCTGCCCGAGCCACATCAAGGGCCGCGTGAGGTTCGTGCCCCTGCCGGTCAGCAGAGTGAACAGAAAGCTCATCGCGTCGCCGGCGCGCCCGTAGGTCACGACCTCGACGTGGGTATCGGGGTCGGGGTAGATGCTGGAGGTGATCGCGACCGAGCGCGCGAAGTCGCGGCTGTCGTCGGGAGCCGTGACGGCGAGGATCGACTCGCTGTTGGTGCGAACGAGGTCGCCGAGGCGGTCCGAGATCCTCGGCAGTCCGCCAGAGAGCTTGCAGCGCGCGAGCAGGCGATTGGTCCCCAGCGCGCCGGCGGCCATGACGACGCCGCGGGCGGTGTGAGTTTGGCGCCGGCGCCGCAGCCACGCGCCCGGCCGCTCGCTGGTCACGAGGTATCCCTCCGAGCCGTCTGCAGGCCCGATCGGACGCACGTCGGTGACGAGGCGCTCGGGCACGACCTCGACGCCGAGTCGCTCCGCGAACCAGAGGTAGTTCTTGACGAGCGTGTTCTTGGCGCCGTGGCGGCAGCCGACCATGCAGCTGCCGCAGCGCACGCAGCCGCGTCGCGCCGGCCCCTCGCCGCCGAAGAACGGATCCTCGACCTCCCTGCCGGGCTCGCCGAAGAAGATCCCGACCCTGGTCGGCTTGTAGGTCTCGGCGACGCCCAGCTCCTCGCCGAGCTCGCGCAGCAGCACGTCCGCCGGGCCCTCGTCGGGATACTCGGTCACGCCGAGCATCCACTCTGCGGTCTCGTAGTGGGGGGCGAGCTCCGCCTCCCAGCTGCCGAGCTCGGACCACTGGGAATCCACGAAGAACGCGGGCCGGGCGCGGTAGAGCGTGTTCGCGTAGCCGAGACTGCCCCCGCCGACCCCGGACCCCGAGACGATGAACACGTCGCGGAACAGGGTCATCCGGAAGATCCCGCGCAGCCCGATCAGCGGAGCCCAGAAGTAGCGCCGCAGGTTCCAGGCGGTCTCGGCGAAGTCCTCGTCGTCGAAGCGCCGCCCGCATTCGAGGACCCCGACCCTGTAGCCCTTCTCGGCGAGACGCAGCGCGGACACGCTGCCTCCGAAGCCGGAGCCAACGACCAGCCAGTCATAGTCGTAGCGCACTGCCGGGAGAGTAAACGAGGCTAGAAACGCCTCCCCGAACGGCATCGGACACCCCCCTTAACGTCAAATCAACCTTGGCGGCCACGCCGATCGGCCGCTCGTGCCTGGCGAGCGGCTCCCCAGGCACGGGTTCCCCTTTGACACCCGGCGAATCCCAATGGTACGTTCGCGCCGTTCGGGTGGCCGTGCCCGGCCCCGGCATGTCGAGAAACGAGCCTGATTGCCAACGTCTTCGGTCGTAGGGAGGATCGCCGCGATCGTCGCGCTCGCCGTGGCGGTCGTTGTGTTGTTCGTCGTGCTGCTCGGCGGCGGCGACTCCTACAAGGTCACGGCCGAGTTCGAGAACGCCAGCCAGCTCGTCGGCGGCGAGCAGGTGGTGGTGGGGGGCGTTCCGGTCGGCGGCGTCACCGACATCGCGCTCGGCGATGACGGCCAGGCGCTCGTCACCTTCACGGTCAACGACGACTATGCGCCGCTGCAGCAGGGAACGACGGCGACGATCCGCTCGTTCTCGCTCTCGGGCATCGCCAACCGCCAGGTCCAGCTGACGATCCCCCCCGACGGCACCGAGGCCGCCGAGATCCCCGACGAAGCGACGATCGACCAGTCCCAGACGGTCTCCGAGGTCGACCTCGACGAGATCTTCAACACG
>DASPWW010000197.1:0-36893 GCA_035637595.1 Solirubrobacterales bacterium
GTTGCGGAACATGTGCGCGCCGACCGTGTTTGGCTCCGACTCGGACGGAGGGTCGGTGGAGTGGAGCTGGTGGGACTCGAACCCACGGCCTCGTCGCTGCCAGCGACGCGCTCTGCCCAGCTGAGCTACAGCCCCGGGAAATTCGTACTCCTCCGAAAGGTTAATGCACGCATGCTGGTGATTCCGCGGAGGGCGCACCCGCAGCTGGATCGCCCGCCGGTGTGACAGGTGGCGCGCGGAATGTGGCGGGGGGGTGTCGGGAGGGTCAGGAGTTGCGCGCGGGAGCGGCGCCGGTCGCCGCGGCCTCGCGCGCGTTCGCGACGATCTCCTCGACGAACCGCGGCCATAGCTGGCGCGGGAGGTCGTGGCCCATGCCCGGGATCAGGATCAGCTTCGCCCCCGGGATCGCCGTCGCCGTCGCCCTGCCTCCCGAGACGTCGATCAGCGGATCGGCCTCGCCGTGGATCACGAGCGTCGGCACCCGCAGCTTCGCCAGCTCATCGGTCCGATCCCCCGAGGCGAGGACCGCGGCCAGCTGGCGCCCGACTCCCTTCGGGTTGTAGCCCCGATCGAAGCTGCGGCGGGCCCGCTGCCGCAGCGCCTCCTCGTCGGGCTCGAACCCCGGAGATCCGATCACCCGCCAGTTCCGCACCGCCCACTCGGCGATCGCCTCGCGATCGCTCGGCGGTGGATCGAACAGGACGCTCATGGCCCGCGGGTGCGCCTGGCCCACCGCGCGATCCCCGGTCGTCGACATGAACGAGGTCAGCGACAGCACGCGCTCCGGATGCCGCAGCGCCAGCGCCTGGGCGATCATCCCGCCCAGCGACGCACCTACCACGTGCGCCGCATCGATCCCGAGGTGATCGAGCAGCTTCGCCGTGTCGTCCGCCATGTCGTCGAGCAAATACGTCGCGCTGCTCGCGTCCCCCGCGCTGAGCGCCATCCAGTCCGGCGCCGGCCCCTCATAACTCGTCGAGCGCCCCACGTCGCGGTTGTCGAACCGCACCACGTGGAAGCCCTCGGCGGCGAGCAGCCGGCAGAACTCCGCGTCCCACCCCAGCATCTGCACGCCCAGCCCCATGACCAGCAGCAACGCCGGACCGCCGCGATCCCCGAACTCCTCGTAAGCGATCTCGACGCCCCCCACTTCCGCGAGCTGCTCGGCCATGCAGGGCAGCCTACGCACCCCGCCCACGCCGTGAGCGGCGGCGTTCGGAAGAACCGGCGGCCCGCGCTACTCGGCCGCGACGCCCACGTCGAGGACCACGCGGTCGTCCCGCGTGTCCCGGACCACGAACTCGAGGTCGCAGCGCTCCTCCAGCTCGCGCAGCAGAGCAACCGGTTCGCGCAGCTGCACTGCCATCGTCGCGCGGCCCTCGGAGAAGCGCTTGATCGAGATCTCCGAGGTCGCGCCGATCGAGCGCGCCGCGTCCTCGAACAGAACGAGTTGCGAGAAGTCGCGCAGCGGCCCGACCTCGACGTGCACCAGCCCGCTGAACATGTCCCCGGGCTCGGGCGCGGCGGCAGGGTGCCCATTGGACCCCGCGACGACGGCGCCGTGCGCCGCCTGCGCGGCCGCGTCGTCGAGCTCGATCTCGTCGGCGTCGCCCAGCCGACGCACGGTCTCCTCGAGCGTCTCGAGCAGCCTTCCGCCCGCCTCGCCCGGGCGCCTCGCGAGCTCCGCTATCCGCTCGCTCAGCTCGGCCGCGTCACGCAGGGCGCGCATCCGGATCCGCGTCGCCTGCCCGCGCGCCTGGGCCCGGATCTCCTCGAGCTGGCGCCCCAGCGCGACCAGCGCCCGCGTGTCCTCCTCGGCGCGCGCCAGCGCCTGCGCCAGCTCCTCGCGCGCCTCGCGTAACTCACGCTCCCGCTCCACAACGCGAAGCCCGAGCCGCGCCGAGACGTGCTCGAGCTCCTTGACCTTGGCATCCCTCGCGCGGAGCGCCGCTTCCCCGGCCGCGAGCTCCCTCTCCGCGACCGCGAGCGCCGCCCTCACCTGGCTGGGTCGATAGCCCAGGAACGACCTCTTGAAGTCGCTCGTGGCGATGCGCGCAGGCTAGGGCGCCGATCGGACAGCATCGTGGGGAGCCTCCCCGACGACGTCCAGGTCGAGGCGCGGGGCCTCGCCCCACAGTGTCTCGAGGCGGTAATAGTCCCGCGTCGCGGGGACGAAGACGTGCAGCACGCAGTCGAGGTAGTCGACCAGCACCCAGTGCGCCTCGCGCTCACCCTCGACGCTCCCCGGCAGCAGCCCATCCTCCTTCTTGAGCCGCACGTGAACCTCGTCGTGCACCGCCTTCGCCTGGCGCTCGTTGCGCGCCGTGCAGATCACGAGGAAGTCCGTGTAGGTGACGAGTCCGCGCACGTCGAGCGCGACGATGTCCGTCGCCCCCTTGGAGTCCACGATCTCGGCGATCCGCTGCGCCAGCGCCGCGGACTCGATCGCGCCTCTCCCCCCTCCCGTCACGCGTACAGCCGCCGCGCCTCGATCAGCTCGGCGACCCCGTCCGGCACCAGGTAGCGGATCGGCCGCCCCGCGGCGACCCGCTCGCGCACCATCGTCGAGGAGACGCCGATCTCCGGCATCTCGACGAACTCTCCGCGCCCCTCACCCCCCAGACGCGCCACCACCTCCTCGACCTCCCCGCGCGCTACCCCGCGCCGGTCCGCGATCGCCACGCGCGCCAGCTCGAGGATCCGCTCCGGACTCCGCCACCGCTCGAGGCCCAGCGCCGCATCCGCGCCCATGATCCACACGAGGTCCTCGTTTCCGCCCGCGCTCAACGCCTCCAGCGTCCTGAACGTGTAGGACGGCTCGCCGTTTCTCCGCGCCTGGTCGACCTCGAAGCGCTCGACCTCGAAGGGCCCCGGCTTCGCCGCCGCCGCGACCATCTTGAGACGCACCTCGGCCCCCGGATCGTCGGGGATCTCCTTGTGCGGCGCGCGCCCCGTCGGCACCAGCACGACCCTCTCGAGGCCGAGTTGCGCCGCGGCCTCCTGGGCCAGCACCATGTGCCCGAGGTGCGGCGGGTTGAACGCCGAGCCGAGCACACCCAGCGCTCGCCGCTCACCGGCCTCGACCTGACTGCGCTCGTCGCGAACTGCGATCTACTCCCTGACCTGGCCGCTGCCCCTGACCACGTACTTGGTCGTGGTCAGCTCCCGCAGGCCGATCGGCCCCCGCGCGTGGAGCTTCTGGGTCGAGTTCCCGATCTCCGCGCCCATCCCGAACTCGAACCCGTCCGTGAAGCGCGTCGAGGCGTTGACGTACACCGCCGCCGCGTCGACCGCCTCGGTGAAGCGCTCGGCCGCGGCGTCCGACGAGGTGACGATCGCCTCGGAGTGGCCGGTCCCGTGGCGGTTGACGTGGTCGATCGCAGCCTCGAGCGAGTCCACCACCCCGACCGCCATCTTGAGACCCAGGTACTCGGTGTCCCAGTCCTCGTTCGAGGCCTCGCCCAGCGGCACGTCCCCCGCGGCCTCGCGGGCGCCCTCGTCGCCGACCAGCTCGACCCCGGCCTCCTGGAGATCGCCCAGCACGTCCGGCAGGAAGCGCTCGGCCACCGCCGAGCTGACCAGCAGCGTCTCGGCCGCGTTGCAGACCCCGGGCCGCTGCACCTTGGCGTTGAACGCGACCCTCCGCGCCATCTCGAGGTCGGCGTCCTCGTGCACATAGACGTGGCAGTTCCCCGACGCCGCGTACATCACGGGAACCGTGGCGACGTCCTTGAGCGCCGCCTTGAGCCCCTCGCCGCCGCGCGGAATCACGAGATCGACGATGTCCTCCTGGGTCGCGAGCTCGGCGAGCTCAGAGCGCTCGCCGCCTTCAATCAGCTCGACGGAGCTTTGCGGCAGGCCGGCGTCGGCGACCGCCTGCCTGACCAGCGCGGCGAGCGCCGCGTTGGAGCGCGCGGCGTAGCTGGAGCCGCGCAGCACGATCGCATTACCGCTTTTCAGGCAGAGCGCCGCGCAGTCCACGGTGACGTTCGGCCGCGCCTCGTAGACGACCGCCACGACTCCGAGCGGCACCCGCAGCTTGCGCATCTCGAGCCCGCTGGCGAGCGTGCGCTGCTCGACGACCTCGCCGACCGGGTCCGGCAGCCCCACGATGTCGATCACCCCCGCGGCCATCGCCGCGACGCGCGTCTCGTCGAGGGCGAGGCGGTCGCGAAGCGCCGCGTCGAGGCTCGCGGCCCGATCGTCGGCGAGATCGGCCGCATTGGCTTCGAGCACGTCGGCGACCCGCTCGTCGAGCAGCTCCGCGACCCGGCGCAGCACGCCGTCCTTGAGCTCGGTCGAGGCGGTCGCAAGCTCGTGCGAGGCGTCCTTCGCGTCGACGCACACCTCGCGCACGCTCCTCGTGGTCGTCGCCATATGCCTAGGGTAACCGCCGCTCCCGCGGCGCTAGGCACCGGCATGCCCGGTGGGGCTGAGAATGATCACGGGAATCTCGCGACTGGTCCTGCGTTGATAGGTCTCGTAGTCCGGCCACACCTCGACGAGCCGCGGCCACAGCCGCGCCCTCTCCTCGGCGTCCGCCTGGTGCGCGACGACATCGCGACGCTCGCCGCCGACCTGGACGGTCGTGCGCGGCGAGTCGCGCAGGTTGAGCCACCACGCGGGATGCTTGTGGGACCCGCCCTTCGACGCCACGATCACGAGGTCGTCGCCGTCCTCGATGTAGAGCAGCGGGTTGGTGCGTCGCTTTCCGCTCCGACGTCCGACGTGGTCGAGCAGCAGTATGGCCACCCCCCTGACCCTCCCTCCTATCCGGCCCCCGGTCAGGCGGTAGCTCGCGACGTGGAGATCGACGAAGCGGTCGAAGAGAGTCCGTTGCAGCGATCTGGGCACGGTCCCGGCCGCGCTCAGGTGAGCACGAAGTAGTCGCGGTGGACCGCCTCGTCGGCTCGCGTGCCCATCAGGTCCCGGACCTCGGAGGTCTTCATCCCCTTGATCCGCTCCAGGTCCGCCGCGGAGAAGTTGACGATTCCCTTGCCGACCACTTCCGAGTCGGTTACCACCTCCACGGCGTCGCCCGCCTCGAACTCGCCTTCGACGCCGGTGATCCCGACCGGGAGCAGGCTGCTGCCGCGCTCGCGCAGCACCCGCGCGGCTCCGGCGTCCACGACGAGCCGTCCCTGGGCCGGCTTCGCGTGGCGCAACCACAGCTTGAAGCTCGGCGTGCGCTCGTGGTGTGTAGCGAACCTCGTGCCCACACGCTCGCCGCCCGCCGCAGCGAGCAGAGTCCCGGGCGCGGTCCCGTCGCAGATCACGACCGGGATCCCGGCCGCGCTCGCCATCTCGGCCGCCGCAACCTTGCTGCGCATGCCTCCCGACCCGAAGGCGGAGGTCCTGACGCCGATCTCGTAGGCGTCGAGCTTCGCGAAGTCGTCCACCTCCTCGATGAGCTCGGCGTCGGCCTGCAGGCGCGGGTCGGCGGTGTGCAGCCCCTCGATGTCGGTCAGCAGGACGAGCAGCCGCGCCTCGAGCAGGATCGCGACCTGGGCCGAGAGGAAGTCGTTGTCGCCGAACGTGATCTCGTCCGTCGCCGTCGTGTCGTTCTCGTTGACGATCGGTATCACCCGCCAGTCGAGCAGCCGGCCGAGCGTCTGGCGTGCGTTGAGGTAATGCATCCGCGCCGCGATATCGAACGCCGTGAGCAACACCTGGGCGGTGTGAAGCCCGGCGCCGGCGAGGCGCTCCTCGTAGGCGCGAAACAGCGACCCCTGCCCGACCGCCGACGCCGCCTGGAGCTCGTCGATCGCCCCCGGCCGCGCGCCGAGTCCCATCAACCGCATCCCGCGGGCGATCGCCCCGGAGGTCACCAGGGCGACGTTCTCACCGCCGCCGTGAAGCTCGACGACCTGCGCACACACGCTGTCGAGCACCGGCGCACGCAGCTCGCCGGCGTCGTCGGCGACGATCGAGGAGCCCAGCTTTGCGACCACGGTCACGGTCGCGCAAGTGTAGGTCGAGGGTGACTAGTCCACCGTGAGGCGGATTTCCAGCGATGCGTCGGGCCCTCGATTGCCCGCGGCGTCGATCGCGAAGCCGCCGAGGTGGACCTCGACGCGCTTGCCGTCCTCGACCAACCGCCGGCAGCGAGCAGCCTGCTTGCGACGGAGCTTGAGGTGCAGGTCCTTGGATTCGCCGGCCTGCGCCGCGGCGGTCTCGGCGTCGAGCTCGAACAGGTCCTTGTCGTGCTTCCCGGCCGTCACCTGTCCGCCGACGGTCACGCTTCCCGACTCGTCGGTGCCGGCCTTGACCTTGATCCAGCGGTGTCTCGCGATGTTCTGCTTGTGCTTGCCGTCGAGCGCCAATCCCGGACCGGTGAGGTCGATGAGCGGGCAGTCTGTCGGGCTGTCGTCGACCAGCCGCGATACGGGGCCGGTGCGAGCCGCGATGTAGATCCGCCCGCAGGCGTCCTGCCCGAACGAGGTGGGCTGCGTCACCGACACGCCCTCGGAGCGGTCCGAGCCGAAGGGATCGTCGGGAGCGAACGAGCGAATGACCCCGGCGCAGAGATCGGCGTAGACGTAGCGGCCCTGCAGCTCGGTGAGTCCCGGGTCGCGAATCACGTAGCCGCCGGTGATCGCGCACGTGCCGGCGTCGTTGGCGTACGCGAAGACGGGGTCGGTCAGCGGGCCGGCGCAGCCGCCGCCCGGCCCGGGGGCGAAGCCTTCGCGACACGGCCACCCGAAGTTGAGCCCGCGTCCCGCGACGGGCGCGGGCGAGTCGTCGACCTCCTCGAAGGCCGACTGCCCGACGTCCGCGATCACCATGTCGCCCGTCGCGCGGTCGAACGTAAACCGCCACGGATTGCGCAGCCCGAGGCTCCAGACCTCGTTGCCGAGCGGGTTGTCACCCGGGACCGTGTGGCCACCTCCGGGGGTCGGGGCGATCCGCAGGATCTTGCCGAGCAGGCTGCCTGGGTCCTGCGCGAGGCCGCCGCCCGTGCCCCCGTCCCCGGTCGAGACGTACAGGTAGCCGTCGGGCCCGAGCTGGAGCTGGCCGCCATTGTGGAATTGGGACGCACCGTGAGCGATCGTGATGACGTCTCGAAGCGTCGCCGGGTCGACGCTGTCGCCGCTGGCGGTCAGCTCGCCGACGTGGAGGTTGCCGCTGTCGGTTCCGGTGTAGAAGACGTAGAAGCGCCCGCTGGTGCGGAAGTCGGGCGCGAACGCCATCGACAGCAGCCCCTGCTCGTTTCCGCCCCCGTCCTGGGCGGAGACCACGACCGGGTCGAGATCGACGAACTGCGTCGTCGTGCCGCCGACCGTGAGCTGGATGCGGCCGTCCTGCTCGACGACGAAGATCCGGTCCTCGTCGGTCGGGTCGGAGGTGACGTAGACCGGCGACGCGTAGGTCCCGATCGGCTCCAGGGTGACCGCGCTCGCCGCCGTCGCGCCGGCGAGCAGCAATCCCACGATGCTCAACACGACGGCGGTGGGGAACCTGCGCCAGCGAACCATGCTCAATGGATATCGGCACGGCTCGACAGATGCGCCATCAACCGGGGTCGAAATCGAACGCGACGTCGCCGATCCTGACCTCGTCGCCGGGCTCGAAGCCGCGCTTTTGAAGCTCGCCCACCACCCCGATCTCCCGCAGCCGCTGCTCGACGTAGCCGAGCGCCTCCTCGTTGGAGAGGTCGTGGCGCTTGACCAGCAGCTCGATCCCGCGCCCCCCCACCCGGAACACCCCGTCGTCCACCCGCTCCACCTCGAAGCCGTGATCCGCCGCCGGCCGGTAGACGCGATGCTCGACCTCGAACTCGGATGGCGGCTCGCCGGGCGTGCCGGCGCGCGACTCGGCGGCGGCCTCGGCTGCGACCGGCTCCGGAACGGCGTCGAGGATCGCGCGTCGCAGCTCGTCGAGCCCCGCGCCGCTGACCGCCGACACGGCGACGACGTGGAGCGCCCGGGGCCCGAGGTGCCGACGCCATTCCGCGACCGCCCGCTCGGCCTCGTCGTCGGGGACCAGGTCGCGCTTCGAGAGCGCGACGAGCTCGGGCAGGGCGCCCAGCCCGCCGCCGTAGGCCTCGAGCTCCGCGCGCACCGTCGCGTAGGCGGCGGGACCGTCGTCGCGCACGACCTCGACGACGTGGACGATCACCCCGCAGCGCTCGACGTGGGCGAGGAACTCCTGCCCCAGCCCGGCGCCCTGCGCGGCGCCCTCGATCAGCCCCGGGATGTCGGCGATCACCAGCTGGCGATCGTCGGACTCCAGCGTTCCGAGCACCGGCTCCACGGTGGTGAAGGGATAGTCCGCGACCTTGGGCCGCGCCCGGGTCAGGCGCGCGAGCAGCGAGGACTTGCCGGCATTCGGGAGGCCCACCAACCCAGCGTCGGCCAGCAGCTTGAGGCGCAGCTCGATCCACCCCGACTGGCCCTCGATCCCCTGCTCCGCGAACCGGGGCGCCTGTCGCGTCGCGGTCGCGAAGCGCTTGTTGCCGTGGCCCCCCGTCCCGCCGCGTGCGATGACGGCGCGCTGTCCAGGCTCGGTGAGGTCGAACCGCTCGCCGTCGAGCCCCTCGACGACGGTCCCGGGCGCGACCGGCAAGATCCGGTCCTCGCCCCGCGCCCCATGGCGCCGCTTTCCCTGCCCGTGCCCGCCGCGGCCACCTCGGAAGTGCTTTGAGTGGCGCAGCGCCGCGAGGTCGCGGCGGGAGGGATCGCAGACCGCCACCACGTCGCCCCCTGGGCCGCCGTCGCCGCCGTCGGGGCCGCCCTTCGGCACGTGGGCCTCGCGGCGAAAGCTCACGCAGCCGTTGCCGCCGCGGCCCCCCTCGACGTAGATGCTGACTCGGTCATGGAGCATGGCTTCGACGATAGCCGCTGCATCGAAGGCCTCCGCCCAGGGTCGGAGAGTCCTCAGTCACTCCGGGCCGCACGCCGGCCGGCGCACCGCGCGCGCAGCGCGGCGCTAACCCTCGTCGACCGAGACCAGGCGCCCCTTGCGCGTCGGTCGGAACTCGACCCTGCCGGCGCGCGTCGCGAAGATCGTGTGGTCGCGCCCGATCCCGGCGCCGTCGCCGGGCCGGAAGCGCGTGCCGCGCTGGCGCACGATGATCTCGCCCCCGCCGACCCTCTGGCCGGCGAAGATCTTGACCCCGAGCATCTTGGGGTTCGAGTCGCGGCCGTTGCGGCTCGATCCAAGTCCCTTCTTGTGCGCCATCAGCTCCCCTTCTTAGCAGAACTCGACCGCGATCCCGATGCCTTGCGGGCAGCCGGCTTCTTGGCCGCGGGCTTCTTGGCCGCCGGCTTCCTCGCGGCCGGCTTGCGCGCCGGCGGCTTGGGCTTGGCCTCGGCCTTCGCTTCGGTCGCCTGCTTGGCCCCCGCCGGCTTTCGCGTCAGCATCTTTACGTCGGTCACCTCGAGCCTCGTCAGCTCCGAGCGGTGGCCTGCACGGCGCCGGTAGCCCTTCTTGGCGCGGTATTTGAAGATCCGCACCTTCTTGCCCCGCTGGTGCCCCGCCACCACGGCCTCGACCTTCACCTTCTCGAGCTCACCGGCGTCGAGTACCACCTTCTTGTCGCCCCGGTACATCACGGGCCGCAACGTGACCTTGGCGCCCTCGTCCTCGGGCAGCCGGTCGACGACCAGGGTCTCGCCCTTCTCGGCGCGGTATTGCTTGCCGCCGCTCTCGATTATCGCGTAGGAGCTCATGACGATTCGGACGAATTCGAGGTCAGGTCGTTCACCTAGGCGCGGGAACGGCGCCGGCCGCCCCTTCGGCCTCGGCGCCGTGACTTGGGGGCAGATTCTAGCTCGGCACCCTCGCCGGATTCGTCATCCCCGGACTCCTCCTCCCCGGATCCGTTGGCGGCGTCGAGCAGCGAGGCGATCGCCGCCGAGCGGTCCACGCTCTCGATCCTCACCAGCTTGCGCTTGCCGACGTGTGCGTTCCCGCCCGAGACGCTGACGATGTAGGAATCCACGCGCGCGATCGCGTCGTCGGCGTTGAACATGTGCGGCTCCTCGATCGTGACCAGGACCTCCTCCCCGACCTGGAAGGGGAGAGCGCGCTCCTCGATCTTCGAACGGGTGCCACTCTCGATCACATCGAACGTGTCGATGGGCAGCGCCTCGCCGCCCTCGAAGTGGAAGTGCTTGCCGGTCTCGGCCTCGAGCTCCTCGAGCCCGCTGCCGGAGCGCAGCAGCTCCGCCGCGACCTTGGGGTTGACGCGCACCAGGTGCGCCTCGGGCTTTGGACGCTCCTCGATCACCTCGCGAAGCTGGCGCAGGACCTGGATCGCGACGGTCTCCTCGGACTTGACGACCCCCTCGCCGCCGCACGTCGGACATGGCTTGGTGAGGATCTCCCGCACTCCCTCGGTGACGTTCTGGCGCGTCATCTCGACTAGCCCCAGCGGCGACACCTCGACGACGTAGGTCTTGGTCTTGTCCTCGTCGAGAGCCCGGCGCAGGGTCTTGAGCACCTGGTCGCGGTTGCGCGACCGCGCCATGTCGATGAAGTCGATGACGATGATCCCTCCGATGTCGCGCAGCCGAAGCTGGCGGACCACCTCGTCCGCGGCCTCGACGTTGACCTTCGTGATGGTGTCCTCGAGCCGGCCCCTGCCGCGCCCCGTGAAGCTCCCCGTGTTGATGTCGATCACGGTCAGCGCCTCGGCGTAGTCGATCATCAGGTAGCCGCCGGAGGGCAGGTCGACGCGGCGCTGAAGCGTCGACGCGAACGCCTCCTCGACGCCATAGCGCTCGAAAAGCGGCTGGCGCTCGCGATAGAGCTCGACCGAGTCGACGAGCTCCGGCGCGGTGCGCTGGAAGAAGCTCGTGACCCGGTGGTGCTGCTTCTCGTCGTCGATGATCGCTGCCGCGAACTCGCTGCGCAGCACGTCACGCAGCACTCGCACAGAGAGGTCCGCCTCCTGGAAGACGAGCGCCGGGGCTTCGGCCTGCTCGGAGCGCCGCTCGAGCACCTCGGTGAGCTTGTGCAGGTAGCCGACCTCGCGCTCGAAGTCGGACTTCTTGGCGCCCTGCGCCGCGGTGCGCACGATCAGCCCGCCCTCGCCGGCGTCGAACTTGTCCAGGAGCTTGCGCAGCCTGTCGCGCTCCTTGTCGGGCAGCCGCCGCGACACGCCGACGCCGCCGCCCTGCGGCATGTAGACGAGGTAGCGCCCGGCGACCGAGAGCTGCATCGAGAGCCGCGCGCCCTTGGTCTTCAGGGGGTCCTTGACGACCTGGACGAGGATCTCCTGGCGCGGCTTGATCAGCTCGTCGATCCGCCGGCCCCTGCCGCGGCCGCGGCGTGGTGCGGCCTCGCCGCCCGGGAGGACGATCTCGTCGACGTGCAGGAAGCCGTTTCGCTCCAGCCCGATGTCGACGAACGCGGCCTCCATGCCCGGCAATACGTTGTCGACCACCCCCTTGTAGATGTTGCCGACGATCGAGCGCTGGCCGCGGCGCTCCACGTAGAGCTCGCCGACCTTCCAGCCGCCGCCGGACTTGGCGGCCGCGCCGCTCTTCTTCTGCTGTCCGCCGCGGCCCTTGCCGGACGGACTCGACTTGGTTTCCTGGACCGCGACCCGGGTCTCCCCGCGATCGACGGATACGAGTATTCGCTTTTTCAAGATCTCACCTTTCGGCGCCCGCTCAGGCGGGCACTACAAAGCAGTTGCCGCCCTGCTCTTGGAGGTGAGCTGCGCCTGGACGTAGATGCTCTGCAGGAGCCCAAGTGCCAGGAAGGTGACGAGAACGGACGAACCGCCGTAGCTCATCAATGGCAAGGGGATTCCGGTGATCGGCATGATCCCAACGGCCATGCCGACGTTGACGAAGACCTGGAACATCAGCATCGACGCGATACCCGCGGCGATCATGCTCCCGTACAGGTTCTTCGAAATCGTCAGGATTCGCAGCGCCCGCCAAATCAGCAGGGCGTAGAGGGACAGGAGGAACGCAGCGCCCACGAAGCCGAAGCGCTCGCCTACCACGGCAAATATGAAGTCCGTGTGGCGCTCCGGCAGGAACCCGCTCTGCGCTTGTGTGGCCTCGTCGCCGCGTCCGGTCTTTCCGCCGGAACCGACGGCGATCAGGGCCTGGTTGATCTGGTAGCTGGAGTCGCGCGGATCCTCGCTCGGGTTCAAGAACGAGGTCAGGCGCTCCTGCTGGTAGCCCTTGAGCACGGGTAGCCCCACGGCGGGGGCGATGACGAGCACGAGGGTGATCGCCGCCACGACCGCGGCTCCAACCGCGGCGAAGTGCGTCCAGTGGACGCCGGCGATGTAGAGCACCGCCATGGTGATCACCCCGTACACGAACCCGGTGCCAAGGTCGGGCTGCAGGAAGATCAGCGCCGCCGGCGCCAGCCCCAGCAGGAGCAAGCGCGCGGTCCGCTGCCGTTCGGACGTCCGCCTCAGACGGTCGATCGCGAATCCGGCCAGCGCCGCGACCAGCAGCACCTTCCCCAGCTCGGATGGCTGGAAGGTGAAGAACGGAAACTCGATCCAGCGGCGCGTCCCGCGGGTGGCACTGCCCACGACGAGCACCAGGAGGATCGTCGAGATCATCGCCGTGTAGAGGCCGACCCGCAGCTCGCGAAAGCGCGAGTAGTCGACGCGGGCGATGGCGAGCATCAGCGCGATGCCGATCACCGCATAGATGCTCTGCCTGATCACGAAGAAGTAGGGGTTACCCGCCACGTCGCCCTTGGTGGTGACCGCGAGCGTGACGATGCTGAACACGATCAGCCCGATCGCGGCGAAGGCGAGCAGCGGATCGAGGTAGGCAAGCCCGGTCCGCTCGGCAGCGCTGGGGCGCGTACTCGGGAAGGGTCGCGGCCGCGGGGTGGCGCGGGCCGTGGGACGGGTGGGGACTCGGGCGGTGGCCATCAGTGCATCAGTCGTAGGCGCCGGCCCCGGTCTCGGCGGGCGCTTCGGGCGCCGCGTGTCCGGGGGCGTTGGGGTGTTCGAAGTAGGTGGCGAGGATCTGAGACGCGGCCGGCGCGGCGGCGTCGGCGCCGAAGCCGCCCTGCTCGATAGTGACGGCGACGACCACCTTGGGGTCAGGATACGGCGCGAGCGCGATGTACCAGGACTGGTCCTCCTCGAACAGGCCGCGCTCCGCGGTGCCGGTCTTCCCCGCGATGTCGACAGGGAAGCCGCCGAAGACCGGATAGGAGGTCCCGCCGGGTTCCATCGCACCGGCGTGCATCCCGCTGAGGATCGCCCCCTGGTACTCCGGGTCGATGTCGACGTGCCCGCGCGGAGCCGGGTTGAACTCCTGGACGACGCGTCCGCTCGCGTCCTCGACGCGCTGCGCGAGGTGGGGCCGGACGAGATCGCCGCCGTTGGCGATCGCGGCGTAGGCGACCGCCATCTGGAGCGGGTTCGTCTGCAGGTCGCCCTGACCGACCGCGAGGTTGACGCTGTCGCCCGCGGACCACGGGCGGTCGGTCTCGCCCTGGTCGTAGAGCTGGTTGCGCCACTCGGGAGTCGGCACGAGGCCATCGACCTCGGCGGGAAGGTCGATTCCGGTCGCCGACCCGATCCCGAGGTTCGAAGCCCACGTCTGGATCGGCTCCGACTTTTCGGAGTCCGCCTCGAGGCCGAGCTTGTAGAAGTAAACGTCCGAGGAGACCTGAAGCGCGGTCGGCAACGTGATGGTCCCGAACGCCTGCCCACCGGCGTTCTTGAACTCGATCGTGTCGACGGTGATCGAGCCGGTGTCCGTGACGGGGGTGTCGGGGGTGATCAACCCCGACTCGAGCGCCGCCACCGCGGTGATCGGCTTGAACGTGGAGCCGGTCGGATAGAGCCCCTGGATGGCGCGATCAGCCAGCGGCGCTCCGGTCTGCTCGGAGCTCAGTCGCTTGTAGAGCGCCGGCGAGAGGCTCGGCCGGGTGAAGATCGAGGGGTCGAAGGTCGGATACGACCCGAGCCCGAGGATCTCGCCGTCCTGGACGTCCATCGCGACGAAGGCGCCGGGGAGGCCGCCGAACTGCGCCAGCGCCGCCTCGCCGGACGCCTGGATCTGGCTGTCGAGGGTGGTGCGGAGGCTGTCGCCGGGGACGGCCTCCTCGGAGCTGAGCTGGGCGCCGCGCGGGCGGCCGAGCGCGTCGACCTGCACCCGGGTCGCGCCGTCGCGACCGCGCAGCAGGTGGTCGTACTCGTACTCGAGCCCCGTCTGGCCGACCTGGTCTCCAGGACTGAGGTCCTGGTAGCGCGGCTCCTCGAGCTGGTCCGCAGTCACCTCGCTCACGTATCCGAAGATGTGCGCCCCAAGCGTCCCCTGGGGATAGTGGCGCACGAACACCCGCTCGACGCTCACCCCGGGAAGCTCCGTCTGATGCTCTTGCAGGTAGTAGACGAGCGGGTAGGCGACGTCGCGCTTTAGGGTCACCGGGCTGGCGGGCAGTTCCTTGGTCTGCTCGCGGATCTCCTTTCGCACGTCCTCGAGCGACATGCCGGCGAGGTCGGCGACGCGCTTGAGGACCCGCTTGCGCTGATCGCGATCGACCGGCAGGTCCTGGGTCTGGATCTGAAGCGCCAGCGCGGTGCGGTTGTCGACCAGGACCTTCCCGTAGCGGTCGAGGATCTCGCCGCGCGGCGCCGGGACCTTGATCTCTCGGATCTGGTTGTTCTGAGCCTCTTCGAGGTAGCGGTCGCCTGACAGCACCTGGAGGTACCAGAGCCGCAGGAAGATGATCGAGAACATCGCCAGCGCGACCCCCCCGAGGACGGCGACGCGCACGGCGAACTGAGAGGTGGTGGGGGCGCGGTTTCGGTCGGGGAGATACATGCGTCAGTCAGATGATTACGCGGTCCGGAACGGAATCGGCAACCGGCCGCGGCGCGGCGTGTCCTCGACCAGGGCCGCGCGCAGCACGCGTCGCACGATGGGATAGATCGGGATCGCGAGCAGGAAGCCGAGGATCGCCTGCACCACGAGCTCGCGCAGCACGAGCAGGCTGATCGGAGCCTCGACGCCGAGCATCAGCTGGACGGCGGCAAACCCGCTCGCCGCGAGCAGGGTAAGGGCCCCGGCGAGCGCGGGGCAGATCAGCGGGCTCGAGATGTCGAAGCCCTCCCGGTAGCGGCCCGCCAGGTAGCCGGCGGTGAGCAGGACCAAGGACGAGACGCCGAGCGTCTGCAGCAGGGCCGAGTCGATCAGAAACCCCACCGCGAAGCCGCACACCGCGCCCAACACGGCCCCGCCGAGCAGGCCGAGGCAGACGACGAGCACCGGAAGGATGTTCGGTGAGGTCCCGAGCACGGAGATCCGCGAGAAGAAGGAGAGCTGGAGGATGACGCCGAGCAGGAGCAGCAGCGCGATCCGAACGACGATCCTCGGAGTAACGATCATCGGTGGCCTCGATCCCTGTTCGCAACCGTGGCCATTACGTTCCCCCGGCCCCGGTCGAAGCCTGCGCGTTGTCGCCGGGCTGCGTCAGCACCTGGACGAAGTCGAGCTCGCGCACGTCCGCGAACGGCCGGACGTGGACGCGCTGGTAGGTCTCCTGCTCCCCGATCGTCGCCTCGGTGACCTCCCCGATGGGGATCCCGTAGGGGAAGACCGAGCTCAGCCTGCCGCTCGTCCAGCCCGCCGTGACGACCGTCTGACCCTCGTCCACCTCCCGCTCGTTCTCGATGAAGTCGAGCAGCAGGTCCTGGGGATCGCCGACCTCCGGCGTGATCACGCCCGAGGGGCCGCTCGGGACCACCGTGGCCGAGACGGCGCTGCGGTGATCGGTGATCAGGGTGACCTGAGCGGTGCCCGCGGTCGTGTCGGTGACCCGGCCGACGAGTCCGTCCCCGGTGATCACGGGATCGTCGACGCGAAGCCCGGAGCTCGAGCCGCGGTCGATGGTCACCGTCGAGTACCAGACCGTCGGTGAGCGCCCGATCACGCGCGCGGTGACCGCCTCGTAGCCGGCGATTCCTCCCCCGGGGCCGAGCTTGAGAAGCTTGCGCAGCTGCTCGTTCTCCTTCGTGGCGGACTCCGCTGCCGCCAGCCGCCCGCGCAGGTCCTGAACCTCCGCGTTGAGCGCCTCGTTCTCGCCGCGGGCGTCGAACGTCTCGTCGAACCAGGCGACGAGGTCGCGGGCGGGCTTGAGCGCGCGGTCGGCGCCCTCCTCGATCGGGCCGAGCACCGTCGCGAAGCCGCGCTCGACGGAGTGCAGGGGACCGCCCTCGCCCTCGCTGAAGTGAGTCGAGAGGAGCACGAGCGACACGATCACCAGCAGCACGAGCACCGCGCGGCGGCGGCGAACCTGCTTGCGATACACGCTTCCCCGCTATCCCGCCGAGGCCGCGAACCGGCTGCGATTGGAGTTCCTGCTCGCTCTGTGCATGGTCTCGAACTCCTCCAGCGAGCGGCCGGACCCAACGGCGACGCAGGTCAGCGGCGAATCGGCAAGTTGTGCGGGCATCTGGGTCTCGTCGCGGAGCCGCTGCTCCATTCCCTGCAGCAGGGCCCCGCCGCCGGCCAGGGTGACGCCCCTGTCCATGATGTCGGCGGCGAGCTCCGGCGGGGTGCGATCGAGGGTCTCCCGGATCGCCGCGATGATCTGCCCCAGGGGCTCCTCGAGCGCGGTTCGGACTTCCTCGGAGGTGAGCAGCACGGTCTTGGGGAGGCCGCTGATGAGGTCCCGCCCGCGGATCTCGTACTTGACCTCCTCGCCCAGAGCCGTCGCGGAGCCGATCTCGAGCTTGACCTCCTCGGCGGTCTGGGTGCCGATCAGCAGCTTGTGCCGGTGCTTGCAGTGCGCGATCAACGCCTCGTCCATCTCGTCGCCTCCCACCCTGATCGACTGGGATACGACGATTCCACCGAGCGAGATCACCGCCACCTCGCTGGTGCCGCCGCCGATGTCGACCACCATGCTGCCCGTCGGCTCGGAGACCGGAAGCCCGGCTCCGATCGCGGCCGCCATCGGCTCCTCGATCAGGTACGCCTGGCGGGCCCCCGCCGACAGGCAGGCCTCCTCCACGGCGCGCTTCTCGACCCCGGTGACACCCGACGGCACGCACACGACCACGCGTGGATGCGCCCAGCGATTCTGATGGACCTTCTCGATGAAGTGACGCAGCATCCGCTCGGTGATGTCGAAGTCGGCGATCACGCCGTCCTTGAGCGGCCGGATCGCGGTGATCGTCCCGGGGGTGCGGCCCAGCATCCGCTTCGCCTCGACCCCGACCGCGTGGACCTGGCCGTTGTGCGAGTCGACCGCCACGACCGAGGGCTCCGAGAGCACGATCCCGCGCCCGCGCACGTAGACGAGCGTATTCGCGGTCCCGAGATCGACGGCCATGTCGCGGCCGCCGAAACCGGTCAGGTAGCTGAGCAGGCCCATCTGAGTTGGGAAGTGCGTGTTTGTGGCCGGCGGGCGGGCGGGAAGTCCCGCCTCTGTAGGCGATTATCCGCCAGGTTGGCGGATAACTTGCGCCCGTCCCGTCCTGGCGAACGAGTCGTCGCAGTCTAGCGAAGCTCCGTGCACGCCAAATTGCCGCGTGGGCGGTGGTTGACGGGCGGCCGGACCCGCGCCCCCGGTGCTTCAGGGCTCGGTAGGGGGTGTCTGGGTGGACATTCCGTCACTTGGCGCCTTATTGGTGACATGCGCCAGGAAGGCCCCAAATCCGCCGCGGGTCACCGGGGCGCGAGCGCGGGCGCCAGCTCGAGCAGCAGGCCGACCGGGAGGCCGACGACGTTCGAGAAGTCACCCTCCATGCGCTCGATCAGGATCGAGCCGAGGCCCTGGATCGCGTAGGCGCCGGCGCGGTCGCGCCACTCCCCAGACGCCAGGTAGAGGTCGAGCGTGGCGTCGTCGAGCTGCCTGAAGGTCACGCGCGAGACGGCGACGCCCGAGCGCTCGACCGCGTCCGGACCAAGCAGCACCACCCCACCGAGCACGTCGTGAGTGTGCCCCGACAGGGTCGCCAGGTGCGACCGCGCCTGGCCTTCGTCGGTCGCCTTACCCAGCAGACGTCCCTCCACGACAACCTCGGTATCGGCGCCGAGCACCGTCGCGCCCGCCGACGCCTGCGGCGCCACCGCACGCGCCTTGCGGCGCGCGTTTTCGAGCACCACCGCGCGCGGCTCGCCCGCGCGGATCTCCTCGACGTCGGGGACCACGACCTCGAGCTCCACCCCGAGCGCCGTGAGGATCTCCCGCCTGCGGGGAGATCCCGACGCGAGAATCAGGTGAGGTCGGGAAACCAGATCGAGACCTCGCGCTCGGCGGACTCGTCGGAGTCCGAGCCGTGGACGAGGTTGAACGTGACCTCGGTCGCAAGGTCGCCGCGGATCGAGCCCGGCGCCGCCTCGAGCGGATTCGTGGCGCCGATGATCTGCCGCGCCGCAGCGACCGCATCGTTGCCCTCGAGCACCAGCGCGACGAGCGGCCCGCGAGTTATGAAGGCCACCAGCTCAGCGAAGAACGGCTTCTCGGTGTGCTCGGCGTAGTGGCGGTTGGCGATCTCCTCGTCGGCCTGCATGAGCTTCATCGCCACGGGGCGCAGACTCTTGCGCTCGAAGCGGGTGATGACCTCGCCCGTCAGCCCGCGCTCGAACGCATCGGGCTTGACCAGGATCAACGTCCGGGACACGAGATCGTCTGGGCCGGGGTCAGCTCGCGGTGGCGGGCCGCGGACGCTCCTCGCCGGCGCCCCCGCCTGAGGCGCGGCCCTCCGGGCCGTCGTCGGATCCCTGCTTGGCCTCGCGACCGCCGCCCGCCCGCCGTCCCGCCCGGGCGGGGGCCTTGCGGCGCTCGGACTCCGCCGAGCCGGCCTTGGGCCGCTGCGGCTCAGCCGGGGCCGCCTTGTCGCGCTTCGGCGCCGGGCGCTGCTTTGCCGGCGCGGACGCCTGGGCCGGCGCCGGGCGCTCGCGCTCCGGCGCCCGGGAAGGACGCCCCCGCCCCCGCTCGCGCGCCGGGCGCCGCTCGGGGGCGCGCCGCTTCGGCGGCTCGCGGCGGGTGGGGGTCTCGCAGTACGGGCAGATCGACCAGCGCGGGTCGATCGGCTCGCCGCATGACGGGCAGGGGTCCTTGACCCGGGCCTGGCAGTTGGGACAGCGCAGGAAGCCCTTCTCGAGCGGGTACTCGCACTTCGGGCAGGACTTCTCGGTCAGTTGCTTGACGCGCAGCTCCGCGGCGCGAATCTCGAGCTCGCGCTCGTGGCGGTCCTCGATGAACTCCGGCGGACGCAGGATCGAGTAGATGACCGAGCCGATGAACGGGAAAAGCAGCGAGGCGCCAACCGCGCACCCGACCAGGATCTCGTCGTTCAGGCGGCGCCGCGCGTCGAAGAAGGTCCACGCGACCAGCGCGAGCCAGACCACGACCAGGACCAGGACCAGGAGATTGACGGTCAGGTTGAGCGCGTCGTTATCGATCCCGAACAGTGCGATAGGCATGGCTGTGGCCCCAAATTGGGTGATCGAAGGCGAGCCCGAGGCCGCGCGGAGTGTACTTACTCGACCCCGTATCAAATCCCCCATACCCACTCAGCGGGAATCCAATTGCGCGCGCTCAGAGGAACAGGCGGCCGAACAGGTAGCCGAGCCCGAAGAAGACGAGGATGACGACCGCGACCACGGCGGCCACAAGCCCCATCATCGCGAGTAGTTCTGATCTTGCCTCTCGATCCATATCCAAGGGGACCCCGGCGCTAGCTGCGCCCCTTGATTGGCGATCCAATCTGCCTGAGAAGGTAGTGCGAACCGGCACAGAGCGTCATGCCGCCGCGCCCGCGGGCCAGCGCTCGCGCTTGCTCAAGCGCGTTGCTCGGGTCGGCGACCGTCTCCACGGCGAGTCCGGCCTCGGCGCACGCCGCGGCCAGGCTCGCGGCGGATGCGCTCCGCGCCCCCGGCCTGCCCAGGCCCGTCAGGCTCGCCGCCGGCAGCTCGGTGCATACGGCAACGGCGAGCGCCGGCGCGAGCGCCGAGACGATGCCGCCGACGTCCTTGCCCTCGAGGACCGCGAGGCAGGCGATCACGGGACGCCCCGCGCTCACCTCGGGCAGCGCCTCGGCCAGGGCGCGCGCGCCATCGGGGTTGTGGGCCGCATCGAGGACGAGCGGCGGCTCGCCCGGGATCGCCTCGACGCGCCCCGGCAGCTCGATCGCCGCCGCGACGCTCCGAGCCTTGGCCCGGTCGAGCCGGCCCAGGATCGCCTCGGCCGTCGCAAGGGCGACCGCGAAGTTGCGGCGCTGGTAGGCGCCCGGGGCGCGCAGCTCGAATCCCGGGCTCGGCCTCGCCGCGACCACGTCCGCGTGACGCTGCGCCGCGACGCGACGCGCCAGCGCCTCGACCTCGGCGGGGAGCTCGCCGACGACCAGCGTGGAATGGTCGCGAAGCACCGCGAGCTTCTCGGACGCGATCCCCTCCAGCGTGTCCCCCAGCCACTCGGTGTGCTCGAGGCCGACCGAGGTCAGCGCGCAGGTGCGCGACGTGATGACGTTGGTGGCGTCGAGCCGCCCGCCCAGGCCGGCCTCGATCACGCCGATCTCCACCCCGCTCGCCGCCAGCGCCACGAACGCCGCCGCGGTCATCGCCTCGAACTGGGTCACCGACTCGCCGTCCTCGAGGGTCCTGTTGACCGCCTCGACCGACTCCGACACGCGCCTCACCGCCCGCGCGAACTCGGCAGCGCCGATCTCCTCGCCGCCGACACGAACCCGCTCCGACCACCGCACGACGTGCGGGGAGAGGTACGTCCCCGACCGCATCCCGTGGGCGTTGAGCAGCGCCACCGTCATCTCGGCAACCGAGGACTTCCCGTTGGTCCCAACGACGTGCACCGTGGCGAAGCGGTTCTGCGGCATCCCAAGCGCCGCGGTCAGCCGCCGGATGCGCTCCAGGCCCAGCTTCCACCCGACGGGCTCGAGCGACGCCAGGTAGCGCTCGGCGTCCTCGTAGGTCCAGTCGCTGGCGGGTCGCCCTGTGTGCGGCACTAGATGAGTGGAATTGCTCATCTAGCCGCCGGCGCCGAGCTGCTCGAGCTCGGCGCGGTAGGCGGCGAGCTTGCGGCGCTCCGCGTCGACCACCTCGGCGGGGGCCTGCGCCACAAATCCATCGTTGGCGAGCTTGCGCTCGGCGCGCTCGACCTCGGAGCGCAGCGCCTCGCGCCGCTCCTCGATCCGCCTTCGGACCTGTTCCGCGTCGATCTCGTCGGTCGCCAGGATCTCGACCGCGCCGACCGTCGCGAGCGCCTCATCGCCGCCGTCCGCCGCACCGTCGAACGAGATCCGGGCCAGGCGTCCGACCAGCTCGTGCGGCGCGGCGTCATCGGCGACGCGAGCCGTGAGCACCGTCCCGGCCGCGACGCCCACGAGATCGCGCCAGCGGCGCAGGTCGCGGGTCAGCTCGATCGCGGCCCCGATCTCGGCCTCGGCGGCGTCGTCGATCAGACCCGGATCGGACCCGGGGAACTCCGAGACGACGAGTGGTCCGGCGTCGGCGCGCGGCGTGTAGCTCCAGATCTCCTCGGTCACGAACGGCATGATCGGGTGGGCGAGCATCAGGACGCGCTCGAGCACGTGCAGCAGGTTCGCGGCCGCCTCCGGCTCGCCCTCATAGAGCCTCGGCTTGACGATCTCCAGGTACCAGTCGCAGAGCTCGGACCAGAAGAATCGGTATAGCTCGAGCGCCGCGTGGGAGAAATCGTAGGCGTCGAGGTTTCCGCCCACGGACTCGATCGCCCGCTGCAGGCACGACAGGATCCAGCGGTCCTCGGGCAGCACGGGCCGCGCCGCCGGCTCGACGTCGGCCGCGTTGAGCAGGATCAACCGCGAGGCATTCCACATCTTGTTCGCGAGGTCGAGGCCTTGCTGGATGCGCTCCATCGAGTAGGGAACGTCCTGGGTCGAGGACATGACCAGCAGGCCGAAGCGCAGCGCGTCGGCTCCGCGCTCCTCGATCTCGTCGAGCGGATCGATCCCGGTGCCCAGGCTCTTCGACATGCGGCGACCGTCGGGCGCCTGGATCACCGAATGCACGTAAACGTCGCGGAACGGGATGTCGTCCGCGAACTCCAACCCCATCATCACCATCCGGGCGACCCACAGGAAGATGATCTCCCGCGCCGTGGTCAGGAAGCTCGTCGGGTAGAAGGCGCGCAGCTCGGGCGTGTCGTCCGGCCACCCCAGGGTGGCGAACGGCCACAGAGCGGATGAAAACCAGGTGTCGAGCACGTCCTCGTCCTGGCGCAGCTCCTCGTGCCCCCCATGACAGTTCGGGCAGCGGTCCGGGGTCGACTCCGCCACCACGACCTCGCCGCACTCGTCGCAGTACCACACCGGCAGCCGGTGCCCCCACCACAACTGGCGCGAGACGCACCACGGCCTGATGTTGCGCATCCAGTCGAGGTAGACGCGCTTCCACTGCTCGGGGACGATCCGGACCTCGTCGCGCTCGACCACCTCGATCGCGGGCTTGGCGAGCTCGTCCATGCGGCAGAACCACTGCAGCGAGATCAGCGGCTCGATGCGCTCGCCCGAACGGTGCGAGAACGGCACCGAGTGCGTGAACTCCTCCTCGGACCGGATCAGGCCCTCGTCGCGCAGCGCCTCGACCACGGCCTCCTGAGCCTCGGCGACGGTCAGCCCGGCGAAGCGCTCGCCCGCGGCCTCGGTCATCCGCCCGTCCTCGCCGATCACCGTCACCTCGTCGAGCCCGTGGCGGCGCCCGATCTCGAAGTCGTTCGCGTCGTGGCCGGGGGTGATCTTGAGCGCGCCGGTCCCGAACTTGGGATCGATGTAGTCGTCGGCGATCACCGCGAGCCGGCGCCCGACGAGCGGCAGGATGGCGTGCTGTCCGATCAGGTCGCGGTAGCGCTCGTCGTCGGGGTGCACGGCGACCGCGGTGTCGGCGAGCATCGTCTCGGGACGCACCGTCGCCACCGTCATCGCGCGCTCCGAGCCCTCGATCGGGTAGTCGATCTCGTACAGGGTGTCGGTGACCTCGCGGTTCTCGACCTCGAGGTCGGAGATCGCCGACCCCGAGCCCGGGTCCCAGTTGACCATGTAGTTGTCGCGGTAGACGTAGCCCTTCTCGTAGAGCGCGACGAAGACGCGGTAGACGGCGCGCACGTAGCCCTCGTCGAGCGTGAAGCGCTCGCGCTCGTAGTCGCACGAGGCGCCGAGCCGCTTGTACTGCTCGACGATCTGCGAGCCGTACTGCTGCTTCCACTCCCACACCCGCTCGACGAACCCCTCGCGGCCGAGCTCGTGGCGCGACGTGCCATCGGCGCGCAGTTCCTTCTCGACGACCGCCTGAGTCGCGATCCCCGCGTGGTCGGTTCCGAGCAGCCACAGCGTGTTGCGGCCCTGCATGCGCCGCATCCGCACCAGCGTGTCCTGGATCGCCCCGTTCAGCGCGTGGCCCATGTGCAGCGCCCCGGTGACGTTGGGCGGCGGGATCGCGACCGAGAAGTTCTCCCCTGGCGTTCCGGTCGCCGGCGGATGGAAGTAGCCGCCCTCCAGCCAGCCCTCGAACACCCGCCCCTCGACCTCGGCGGGGTCGTAGCGGGTCGTCCGCTCGAGCTTTGTCCGGCGCGCCTCGTCCAAGGCGCCGATCTTAGTTAGCGCGCTGGTGCGAGCAGCGGCGTTGGAGCGCTAGCCCGAAAAGCAGCGACGACCGAAGCGGTGGAAGCGCTTGGCGTCGGAGCCGCGGCCGCCGCTGCGGTCGACCGCCACGACGCGGAGCCGGTGGCGGCCCTCGCCGAGCGCGTCTACCGCGAGCCGCACCCGGAAGTGGTCTTGCCCCGTCGCCTTGATCGCCTCGCCGTCGAGCTTGACGATCACGCGACGCAGCTTGCCGTCGTCGTTCACCCGCACCCCGAAGGCGCAGCGCGACACTACGCCGCGGACACGAACCCGCGGCCGGCGGTCGTGGGCGACGACGAGCGGGGTGCCCTTGAGGCTGGTGAGCGTGGGGAAGCTCGTGTCGTCGAAGACGATCGTGATCTCCCGATTGGCCTCGTCCACCACGAGCGAATCGGGGAGCTTCGTGCTGCCCCCCACCGGCTCGAAGCGGCCGCTCTGAGGATCGAGGAAGAGCAGCGTCGGGACGGTGCCCGGAGGGGTGTCCGCCGGGTATCTGAACTTCGCGACGAGCACGTCGGCGCTGGTCGCGCCGATCGTCCGCAGGTCGAATGCGCTCAGCGCAGTCAGGTCGCGCGGGTCGAATCCCGGCGTCCCAGGGGGGTAGAGCGCCGCGAGCAGGGTCGCGGCGGAGGGGTCTGTCGACGCCGTAGTCAGGGTCGCGGACAGGAGCCCGAGGTCGAGCGTCCCGATCTCACCGGGCCCCACGTCCACTACCCCGGTCGAGGTCGCGCCCGGCAGCAGCACGTGCGCGTACCCCGCGGCCTCGCAGCCCCCAGGGTTGCGCACGGTGACCCTGTAGCTGCCCTCGTCGGGGTAGAGGTGGCTGAGGACCGCGGTGCCGTCGGGTTCGACCGTCACCTCCTGGGAGCCACCGCCGTCGCCGTAGTCCACCGTCGCGCCCGGTAGGAGGTCTGCGGCCGTCGTCTCGTACACGCTGCCGCTCGCCACGAACCTGTCCTTGGCAAAGCTCGGCACGAGCGAGCTGACGGCGATCGTCGCCATCCCGTCGTCGGACGCGAGCCCGTCCGCGACGCGATAGCTGAAGCTGTCGGATCCGTTGAGGCACGGGCCGGGCGTGTACGTGACCTCGGCGGTGCAGTTCGTCTGGCCACCCGGGTAGGTGCAGTCGAGCGAGCCGATCGGGCCGAGCGTCCCGTTCGAGGGACCGTCGACGACCGAGACCGTCAGCGTCGAATCGAAGTCGTCGCTTCCGTGCAGCGTCACCGCGACCGGGTCGCCGTTGGAGGTAGCGGCGGAGACATCGTCCGCCACGGGGGCGGCGGCGGCCGCCGGGACCCCGAACGAAAGCGTGCCCACAACGGCACCGACCGCGACCGCCGGTCCAGCGGTCAGCCTCCCAACGCGTCGCATGCCTATCCATCGGCACGCCGCCGCGCCCACCTTAGGGCGGCGGCGAGCCCGCCGATGGATGCGATGCGCGCGATGAAGCAATCCGCGGGGCGCGACAAGGACCTCGTGGATCTCGCCGAGCTGGACGAGCTTCAGGAGAACGACCGCTAGGCCGACTCTTCCTCGAGCTCGGCCTCGCCCGGCTCGGCCGGCGCGGCCTCGGTGACGAGCGTCGGCTTCAGCCCGCGCTCGATCGTATCCCTGGTGACGACGCACTTGCGCACGTCGCGGCGCGACGGAAGCTCGAACTGAACGTCAAGCAGCGTCTCCTCGAGGATCGAACGCAGGCCCCGGGCGCCGGTCTCGCGCACCAGCGCCTTGTCGGAGATCGCCCCGAGCGAGTCCTCGGCGAACACCAGCTCGATGTCGTCGAACTCGAAGAAGCGCATGAACTGCCGCGTCAGCGCGTTCTTGGGCTCGGTCAGGATCGTGATCAGGTCGTCGCGGGTGAGCTGGTGGATCGCGGCGACGACCGGGAGGCGGCCGATGAACTCGGGGATCAGCCCGTACTCCATCAGGTCCTCGGGCAGCACCTGCTCGAACAGCTCGCCGGTGTCCTTGTTGTGACTCGACGAGATCGCGGCGCCGAAGCCCATGCCCTTGTGGCCGATCCGCTTCTCGATCACCTTGTCGAGCTCCGCGAACGATCCGCCGCACACGAACAGGATGTTGCGGGTGTCGATCGTCAGGAACTCCTGGTGAGGATGCTTGCGCCCACCCTGCGGCGGGACCGAGGCGGTGGTCCCCTCGAGGATCTTCAGCAGCGCCTGCTGGACCCCCTTGCCCGAGACGTCGCGGGTGATCGAGGGGTTGTCCGCCTTACGGGCGATCTTGTCGACCTCGTCGATGTAGATGATCCCGGTCTCGGCCTTCTTGACGTCGAAGTCAGCGGCCTGGATCAGCTTCAGCAGGATGTTCTCGACGTCCTCGCCGACGTAGCCCGCCTCGGTGAGCGCCGTGGCGTCGGCGATCGCGAACGGGACGTTGAGGATCCGGGCCAGCGTCTGGGCGAGCAGCGTCTTGCCGCAGCCGGTCGGACCGAGCAGCAGGATGTTCGACTTCTCGAGCTCGATCCCCCCCTCCTCGGAGTCGTCCTGGGTCATCTGGACGCGCTTGTAGTGGTTGTAGACCGCGACCGACAGCGCCCGCTTGGCCGTCTCCTGGCCGACGACGTACTCGTTGAGGACGTCGTAGATCTCGCGCGGCTTCGGCAGGTTCTCGAGCTCGAAGCTCGGCGGGATCGTCAGCTCCTCGTCGATGATCTCGTTGCAGAGATCGATGCACTCGTCGCAGATGTAGACGCCGGGGCCGGCGATCAGCTTCTTGACCTGGCGCTGCGACTTGCCGCAGAAGCTGCAGAGAAGCTGCTCGTTTGAGTCTGTGGGGCGGGCCAAGGCGCTCTCTCCTTCGACAGCGGTGCCGGACCGTCAGGACCCCAGCTTAGAGGCCTCGACGCCCGGCCCGATGCCTAGGTGTTACTTCATCGACCGCCGCATCCCTGCCTTGAGGATGGACCGTTCCGCTGGCACGCGTAGCGCCTCGCCGTGATTAGCCAGGACGGCGGCGAGCCGCGGCCGAGAGCTGGCTAGTGGTGATCGATCACGCGGTCGACGAGGTTGTACTCCTTCGCCTCCTCCGCGCTCATGAAGTAGTCGCGCTCGGTGTCCTTGGCGACCTTCTCGACCTCCTGGCCGGTGTGCTTGGCGATGATCTCGTCGAGGCGGCCGCGCACGTCGATGATCTCCTTGGCGTGGATCTCGATGTCCGCGGCCGGGCCCTGGAAGCCGCCCGAGACCTGATGGATGAGGATCTTCGAGTTCGGCAGCGCCATCCGCTTGCCGGCGGCGCCGCCGCCGAGCAGCAGCGCTCCCATGCTCATCGCGACACCGACGCAGATCGTCTGCACGTCGGGCTTGATGAACTGCATCGTGTCGTAGATCGCGAGCCCCGCGTAGACCGATCCTCCCGGCGAGTTGACGTAGATGCTGATGTCCTTGTCGGGGTCCTCGGACTCGAGGTGAAGGAGTTGCGCGACGATCAGGTTCGCGATGTCCTCGGTCACCGGGGTGCCGAGGAAGACGATCCGCTCGTTGAGCAGCCGCGAGTAGATGTCGAAGGCACGCTCGCCGCGCGAGGTCTGCTCGACGACCATCGGGACGAGAGGGCTGTTCCAGGGACCGGGGCTCACGGCGCCGGAGTCTATCGAGCGCCTCCCGCGTCCTCGGGGGGCGGACCGCTGCCCGGGGTCCACAGGCCGCCTTTCTCTTCCCTCTCCTTCTCGGGCGTCCACAGCTTCTCGCGAGCGGCGGCCTGCTCGACGGGGATCGGCCTCGCCGAGTCGGCGATCGCGTCGGCGGCCTTGCGCAAACGCAGATCCTCGCGCAGCAGCGCGTCGCGGCCCGAGGAGCGCAGCCGCTCGAGCAGCTTCTGGGGCGTGGTGTTCTCGTGCTCGGCGGCGTGGGCCAGCGAGTCGGTCAACTCGGCGTCGGTGATCTCCACCTGCTCGGCGTCGGCGACCGCGGCGAGCACGGCCTCGCGCTTGAGCTGCTGCTCGGCGTCGCCTCGCGCGTCGGCGATCACATCGTCGCGGGAGCGGTCCTGCATTCGCAGGTAGCTGTCCGGCGCGATCCCGCGCGCCTGGAGCGAGCGCTCGACCCGCTCCCACATCTCGGTGGCGCGGGCTGTTGCGACCTCCTCGGGGACCTCGACCCGGGCCTGGGCCACGGCGGCATCGACCGCCGCCTCGCGAAACTGTTGCTCGGCCTGACGGTCGAGCGCGGCTTTGATCTTGTCGGCGATGTCGGCGCGCAGCTCGTCGAGCGTGTCGAACTCCGACGCCGTCGAGGCAAACTCGTCGCCGAGCTCGGGCAGCTCCTTCTCGCGCACCTCCCTGACGGTTATCTCGAAACGCGCCTCCTTGCCGGCGAGGTGCTCGGGCCGGTAGTCGCCGGGGAAGCGGACCTCGGCGGTGCGCTGCTCGCCCGCCTTCGCCCCGCCAAGCGCCTCGTCGAAGCCGTCGAGCAGGCCCTCGGAACCGAGCTCGAGCAGGAAGTCGCGCGCCTCTCCCCCCTCGATCGGCTCGCCTTCGGAGGTCCCCACGTAGTCGACGAGCAGGAAGTCGCCCTCGCGCGCCTCGCGCTCGACCGGCTTGAGGCTGGCAAACCCCTCGCGTAGCCGCTCCAGCTCCGCGTCGACCGCCTCGTCGGGGACCTCGGGCTCGATCCGGCCGACCTCCAGGCCTCGGTAGTCGCCGAGCTGAGCGGCCGGCCGAACCGCGACCTCGATCGAGAACGCGAGCGGCTCGCCGTCGCCGGGCATCGCCGAGACGTCGAGCTTGGGGTCGCCGACCGGGTTGACGCCCGTGTCGAGCAAGGCCCGCTCGTACCACTCCGGGAGCGAGGCGCGCAACGTCTCCTCGAGAACGGTCTCGCGCCCGACGCGCTGGACCACCATCTCCGCCGGGACCTTGCCCTTGCGAAAGCCGGGGACCTTCATCTCCCGGGCGAGGTCGCGCGCGGTGCGCCCGAGCCGCTTTTCGAGGTCGGCCGGGTCGACCTCGACCTCGATCCGCACCCGCGAGTCCGCGAGCTCGGTGACGGCGGTCTTCATCGCCGCTCAGCTCCGCCGCCGGCGCGGCGCCGCGCAGCCTGCCAGGCGAACGCGCCGAGATCGAGCACGAAGGCGACGAGCCGTCCCACCGGCCCGGTCACCAGCCATGCGAGGAAGCGATCGACCACCGGTTCGCCGTCAGTCGCCGCCCGCGGCGTAGCCGAGGATCGCACGGTCGGTCAGCCACTCGACCGGGGCGCGGTCGTCGGTGTAGACGCTGCCGCCCGGAAGCCGGGGACCGATCCGCACCGCCTCCTCCGCCGCGATGTTGGACAGCTCGACCGGCAGCCGGCGCGTCGCGGCGCGCAGTTGAGCGGCCGAGGCCGGCGCCTCGGAGCCGAGCAGCAGAGTGTTGGTCTCCTCGATCGGGTCGCGGATCACGGTTGGAAAGACCTCGGACATCGTCCGGCCGAGGGCCGTCTCGAGGTCGTCGTTGCCGTCGGGGTGGCCCACGTTCACGATAACGACTCCCCCCGGTGCCAGCCGGTCGCGGGCCAGCTCGAAGAACTCCCGCGTCGCGAGGTAGAACGGGATGTATGGCTGGCGGTACGCGTCGACGATGATCGCGTCGTAGCCGCCGTCGGAGCGCTCCAGCCAGGGGCGCGCGTCGTCGTCGTGGACCGTGAGGTTGGGGTTGTCGAGATCGAAGAAGCGCCGTCCCAGGTCGGTCAGCTCGGCGTCGATCTCGACCCCGTCGATCGCCGTCTGCGGGAAATAGTGCCCGTAGGCCCGCGCCGACGTGCCGGCCGCGTTGCCGAGGATCGCGAGCCGCCGCGGCGGCTCGTCGAGGACGGCGAAGGGAAGGGTCAGCAACGCGTCCCAGTAGTGGCCGGTGAGATAGCTGCCCGGACGGTACATCGAGTGCGTCGCCTGGCCCTCGTTCAGCTCCAGCAGGCGGACCCCATCGGGCCGCTCGATCACGCGCACGTACTGGTACTCGGTCTCACCCTCGAACAGGACCGTGCCCTCGTCGGTCGCCTTGACGGCGCCGACCGGCAGGGCCACCACCCCGGCGAGCGCGACCGGGACCGCGAAGTAGCGCCACCCCAGTCCGACCACGGCGACGAGCGCGATCGCGAGCGCGAAGGCGAGGAACGTGCGCTGCGTCCCTACCAGCGGGATCAGGACGAGCGCTGCGAGCCACGTGCCGATCAGCGAGCCGGCGGTCGAGACCGCGTAGAGGCGGCCCGCGACGCGCCCGGAGTGCTCGACGTCGGGGAGCGCGAGCCGGATCGCGTACGGCGAGCAGGCGCCGAGCAGGATCACGGGAACGGCGATCAGGAACAGGACGCCGACCAGCGAGCCCACGAAGGCTCCGGCCGAGATCTCGTCGAGCGCGTCGACCGAGACGTCGAAGAAGGGGCGGGCAGCGAACGGCACCACCGCGATCAGCACCGCCGCGGCCATGACGAGCAGACAGAGGCCGCGCAGGTGGGGATGGCGGTCGCCGATCCGCCCGCCGAGCCAGTAGCCGATCGAGAGCGCGACCAGCACGACCCCGATCGTGTTCGCCCACACGATCGTCGAGGCGCCGAAGAACGGCGCCATCAGTCGCGCCGCGGCGATCTCGGCGCCCAGCGAAGCCGACCCGACGACGAACACCAGGACGTAGAGAAAGCGGTTGTCGGTGGTCACGAGCGGAGGCGTTCCTCGAGGCGGGCGCCCTGTCCGGCGGCGACAGCGCGGCCCGCGCGCGCCTCGTCGAGCGCCACACCGCGCGCCTCGGCGAGGTCGAGCAGGCGCTGGCGCTCCTCGGTTTCGCGCGCCCAGCGGAAGAAGATCCAGACGAACAGCCCCAGGGTCACCAGCCCGCCCTCGATCATCATCACCATCCCGGCCGCGCCTTGGTCGGCGAGCGGGCCGATGTCCCAGGTCCGCTCGCCGGGCGCGTAGTCCGGGTACAGCACCGTGCCCGACCAGGCGAGGACGTTGCCCAGGATCGCGCCTCCGAATCGCACCGCGACGATGTACAACAACCGCGCCGCGTTGCCGAACCAGGCCGGCTTCGGCAGCGGGCCGAGCAGCGCCATCCACATCAGCACCCCGGCGCCGAGAAAGCCGGCGTGCTCGAGCGCGTGCAGCGGCTCGCTCGTCAGCGCCGCTTGATAAATCGCCGGCACGTGCCAGAGGCAGAGGCTCAGCGCCCACAGCGGCAGCGCGACGAGCGGATGCGCGAGCGCCCGCAGCCAGCCGAGCGAGCGGATCGCGAGCAGCGGCTGCAGCAGCGGACCGGTGAGGCCGAGGACGAGCAGCAGCGCGGCGAGGTCGCCGAGCACGAGGTGCTGGGCCATGTGGGCGACGAGAAGCTCGCCGCCGAGATGCGCGAGCGGCGAGACCAGCGCGGCGAGGATCAGGGCGACGCCGGCGGCGAACGCGGCCTGGCGCCACACCTCGACCGGCCTCCCTTGGAGCGCCAGCGCGCGCGCGCGAACCGCGTAGGCGACGGCGATCGCGAGCGGCGGCACGAGTTGGAGCGGCTCGAGCGTGCCCGTGCCGACGTGGGCGAGGACCGGCGTCACGTTTCCCAGCGTAACGGCGTTACCGATCGGCCCCACTCGGGTAATCTTGCGTCGACCTATGTCCCACGAAACGATGCAATCATCGGCCGAGCGCGAAGAGATCGAGCTCCACGGCCACCGCGTCTGCTTCCGCCAGGCGGGCGAGGGCCCGCCGCTCGTCCTGATCCACGGCGTAACGGGGACGTGGCGCCACTGGGAGCGCGTAATCGCGTCGCTCTCCGAGCGCTTCACCGTGATCGCCCCCGACCTGCTCGGCCACGGCGAGTCCGCCAAGCCGCGCGGCGACTACTCGCTCGGCGCCTTCGCGAGCGGGATCCGCGACCTCCTGCTCGCCCTCGGCCACGACACCGCGACCGTCGCCGGCCACTCGCTCGGCGGCGGGATCGCGATGCAGTTCGCCTACCAGTATCCGGAGCGCTGTGAGCGCCTCGTGCTCGTCTCGAGCGGCGGGCTCGGGCGCCAGGTTCATCTTCTGCTGCGCGCCGCGACACTGCCCGGAGCGGAGCTGGTGCTGCCGCTGCTCAACAGCGAACGGCTGCGCAACGTCGGCCGCTGGGTCGACGGCGCGCTGGGGCGCGTCGGCCTCAGCCTCGGCCCCGACGTCACCGAGGTCGCCCGCGGCGCCAGCTCGATGCCCGACGGCGAGTCACAGCGTGCCTTCCTCGCGACGCTGCGCGCGGTTATCGACGAGCGCGGCCAGCGCGTCGACGCGCGCGACCGCCTCTACCTCGCCGAGGCGATGCCGACGCTGATCGTGTGGGGCGACCGCGACCCGGTGATTCCGGTCGAGCACGGCCGCGAGGCCCACGCCGCGATGCCGGGCAGCCGCTTCGAGGTCCTCGACACCGGACACTTTCCCCAGCTCGAAGCGCCGCACGAGTTCGTCTCCCTGCTGACGGACTTCGTCGACACCACGATGCCGGCCCGGCTCGAGGCCGAGGACCTGCGCGAGCTGGTCCGCGCGGGAGCGTCGGGCGCCTGATCAGAGCGACCGATCACAGCCAGCGGATGCGCCGGAAGAAGCGGTACAGCACGACGATGCAGGCGCCCATCGCGAGCAGCGCCAGCGGGTAGCCGATGTGCGAGTCGAGCTCCGGCATGTACTCGAAGTTCATGCCGTAGACGCTGGCGATGAATGTCGGCACGGCGATGATCGCCGCCCAGGCCGAGATCGCGCGCACCACCTCGTTCTGGCGCACGCTCAGCAGCGCGAGGTTCGCCTCCAGGACGCTGGTCAGCAGCTCGCGCTGTGACATCACGGTCTCGTCGACCCGGCGCGCATGGTCGGCGACGTCGCGGAAGAAGCTCTGCAGCTTGGGGCCGATCTGGGGGAAGGCGCCGCGCTCGAGCTGCTCGAGCGGCCCCAGCAGCGGCGCCACGGCGCGGTGGAACTCGATCACCTCGCGCTTGAGGAAGTAGATGCGCTGCGTCGAGTCGCCGTGTTGGGTGAAGATCTCCTCCTCGACCTCCTCGATGTCGGTCTCGATCCCGTCGACCACCGGCCGGTAGTCGTCGACGACCTTGTCGAGGATCGCCCAGACCGCCGAGGCCGGGCCCATCTCGAGCAGATCGGGGCGCTGCTCGAGCCGGCCGCGGGCGGCCGCCAGCTCGCTTGCCTCGCCGTGGCGCACGGCGATCACGTAGCCGTTGCCGATGAACAGGTGGATCTCGCCGAACTCGACCTCCTCCTTGGCGTCGTCGTAGCGCGCCGTGCGCAGGACCACGAAGTACTTGTTGCCCTCGTAGTCCTCGAGCTTGGGGCGCTGATGCGCGTGGGCGGCGTCCTCGACCGCCAGCTCCGGCAGGTCGAACTCGCGCTCGACGACGGACATCTCCTCGGCGTCGGGCTCGTGCAGGCCGAGCCACACGAAATCGGCGTTCCCCTTCGCCAGCTTCGCCGCCTCCTGGGGGCTCAGGGGGTGCTCGTGCTGGCGCTTGCCGCCGCTGTAGTGGGCGCAGTCGACGATCATGGGAACATCCGAAGGGTTCTCCTCCGGGTGCTCGTTTCCCGCTTTGCGGGTGTGGGCCTACCTCGAAGCCGCCGCTCTTTCCTCGGCACGCTGGCGCCCGAACTCGGCGAGCTCGGTGCGGAAGTCCGGCAGGAAGGGCAGCTCGGGCGCCACCCGCTGCGCCATCTCGGCGTCCCCCTCCCACAGGCCGACGCGGACGTCGAGCGGCGCGTTGAAGCGCGGCGCGATCCCCTCGCCCTCGAGCCGGTAGATCGCCCGCATGTCGCGCAGGTTCGAGAGCTTGTCGGCGATGTAGATCGCCACCGCGTCGCGCCCCGCGCGCTCGACCTGCTCGCGGTGGGCGCTCTTTCGCTCCTCGTAGCCGTCGATGTCCTTGTCCTCGGACAGCGCCTCGACGAGCCGCGCGACCGCGGGCCCGAACCGGCGCTCGATCTCGTCCGGGCTCAGATCGGTGTCCTCGACCACGTCGTGCAGCAGCGCGGCCGCGAGCACGTCCTCGCCGAAGCCGGCGTTGTTGAGCACCCGCGCCACGGCAAGTGGATGGGTGATGAAGGGGGAGCCGTCGTCCTTGCGCCGCTGCCCCGAATGCGCCTCGCGCGCGATCTCGTAGGCTCGCGCCACCAGGTCGGAGTCGCGAACGAAGCCATGGATCTCGTTGCGCTGCGCGGGCTGCGTCGAAGCCCCCTTTCCCACGGCGCGCAGCATAGGCGGTCGAGCCGCCCGCCCGCCCGCAAATTCCGCGCCGTCGGGCTGAAGAAGGTCCGGGAGCTGCACGATGATTGGGATTGTGAACCTCGCTCGCAGGCTGGTCGCGGCGCGCCCCGCGTCGCTTCGATTCGCGGCGATCGCGAGCGCGATGGTCCTCGCCGCGATGTGGCCGTCGCCTGGCGATCCGGCTGGTCCCGACCTCAGCCTGACGGCGGCCGCCAAGCCGCGGGCGCCCGGCAAGGTGCGCGTCGATCGCGTCAGCGAGTCGAGCATCACGCTCAAGTGGCGCGACCGCGCGCACGGCGAGCGCCGCTACGAGGTCCGCCACCGCCCGGCGGGCGCCGAGGGGTGGACCGTCGAGAAGCTGAAGCGCAACTCGACCCGGTTCGTCAACGGCGGACTCGATCCCGGCACGGTCCACGAGCACCAGGTTCGCGCCTGCGGCAAGCGGTCGTGCTCGAAGTGGTCGGCGGTGCGCACCCAGGCGACGCTGCTCGCGCCGTTCAACGGCCCGCATCCCGACCTCGGGTGTGAGGTCCTTCCGCCGTCCGACGCGTTCAACCAGGACGTCTCGGGACTGCCGGCCGACCCGCACTCGGATGCCTATATCACCCAGATCAACTCGGACGGGGGCGACGTGCTGCACCCGGACTTCGGCTCCAACCCCGACTACGGGATCCCCGTCGTCGTCGTCCCCGGCAATCAGCCGCGCGTCCCGATCGGCTTCGACCAGTACGGCGACGAGAGCGACCCCGGCCCCTACCCCGTTCCGCCGCGGGCGCCCGTCGAGGGCGGCTCGGACGACCACGTCCTCGTCGTCGAGCAGCCCGACGCCCCGGGCGGCGCCTGCACCCTCTACGAGTTGTACGCGTCGAAGTACCGCGACGGCGCCAAGAACCGCTGGACCGCCGGGGCGGGAGCGATCTTCGACCTCGGGCTAACGCTGCCCCAGCGACCGGAGGGCTGGACATCGGCGGACGCCGCCGGGCTGCCGATCCTCCCGGGGCTGGTGCGCTACGAGGAGGCCGCGACGGGGTTCATCGGCCACGCGATCCGCGTCACCTTCGACGAGACCCAGAACGGCTACGTGTACCCGGCGACGCACCGGGCGTCGTCGAGCTCGAACTGCGACCGCCCGCCGATGGGACTGCGGCTGCGGCTGCGTCAGAGCTGGTTCGACGCCAACGCCGCCGGATTCACCGGCCAGGCGCTCGTGATCCTCGAGGCGCTGCGGCGCTACGGGATGATCGTCGCCGACAACGGCTCGAACTGGTTCATCTCGGGCTCGACGGACCCGCGTTGGGACGACGACAACCTCAACCAGCTCAAGGACGTGCCGGGGGCCGCGTTCGAGGTCGTCGGCACGGGCGAGCCGATCCGGCCCGCGGGCGCCCCCTGCGGGAGCTAGTGGGACTCCGCTAGCGGCTAGCTGCCGGCGGGCTGGCCGCCGGCGGCGGGCTGGGTGAAGGAGACCTGGACCGGCTCGCGCTCGGCGGCGGTCTCGATCTCGAAGAACTCGCGCGGCGTGAAGCCGCCCTGGTTGGCGACGATCGAGTTCGGGAAGATCTGGATCTTCGTGTTGTAGGACTGGACGTTGGAGTTGTAGATCCGGCGCGAGGCCTGGATCTCGTCCTCGATCTCGGCCAGGTCGGCCTGGAGGCGCTGGAAGTTCTCGGTTGCGCGGAGCTGCGGGTAGTTCTCCGCCACCGCGCGCAGGTCGGTCAGCGCCGCGGTGAGCTTCTGCTCGGCCTGGCGGGTCTCGTCGACGCTGGCTGCCCGCATCGCCTCGGCTCGCGCCTGCGAGGTCGCCTCGAAGACCTTCTGCTCGTGCTGGGCGTAGCCCTTGACCGTCTCGACAAGGTTCGGAACCAGGTCGTGGCGGCGCTTGAGCTGCACGTCGATCCCGCTCCACGCCTCGTCGACGCGGTTGCGCGACCCGATCATCGAGTTGCGGATCAGGATGTAGATCAGGCCCGCGAGCAGGACGAGCGCGACGATCACGATGATGAGCACGGTCACGGCGGCGATCCTATCCGCTTTCCGGCGCGGTTGGCGCATCGGCCCGGTCGCTCGCGGCCGGCTGCTCTGACGCGATCGCACCGCGGCGGCGCAGCGCCGCCTCGATCAACTTCGCCGGGACCTCGCCCCGTCCGCCGGCGTCGAGACGGCCGAGCTCGTACGCCAGGGCCGCGACATCGCCGTCGGCGATCGCGGCCTCGACCAGCTCGGCGTAGCGGTCCGAAGATGCGGCCTCGTCCTCCAGCTCGCGCAGCTCGGCGAGCCGCGACGAGGTCGGGGGACCCGAGAGCAGCTCCACCCGGCCGCGCGGAAGCTGACCGCTGGCGGTGAAGTCGGCGGGAAGGGCTCCCTGGAGGCGCAGCCGGTCGATCGTCTGGTAGACGGCATTGCGGCTGACGCCGAGGTCGCGGGCGATCTTCTTGACCGGCGCGCCCGAATGGAGCCGCTCGAGCACCTCCTGCTGGCGCTTCGTGCGATGCGCTGTGACGTATGTGCCCTCGAGGCCTGACTTCACACTGCCAAGTGTTGCACATTGGCAGCGCCAAGGCCGGGTGCTCGCCGAGATGAGTCCGGCCGGGCGTGGCTTGTATTGACCCCCGTATTTGGTGCAAATACCGGCCAGGCCCCCGTGCCGGCTCATCCAGAGCGCCTCGAGACGGGGTCGGCTAATTTGAGCCCGCCCTCGATTGGGGGCGCTAGTCCAGCGCGCCCTCGAGCCTCAGGAGGTACTTCTTGACGTCCACCCCGCCGCCGTAGTTCCCGACGCCGCCCCCGCTTGGAACGACGCGGTGGCAGGGCACGACGAGCGGCATGGGGTTCGAGCCGCACGCCGAGCCGGCGGCGCGGTAGGCGTTCGGGCTGCCGGCCCGGGCCGCAAGCTCCGCATACGTGGCGGTCTCGCCGTACGGGACGCGGACGAGCTTGTGAAGCACGGCGGCGCGGAAGCCGTGGCTGAGCCGCCAGTCGAGCGGCAGGTCGAACTCGCGCCGGCGGCCCTCGAAGTACTGCTCGAGCTCGTGCCGCACCTCGTCGAGCTGCGCCGGCGCCTCGAGCACCCGCGGCGAGATCTTGACGACGAGGTCGTTGAGCACG
>DASPWW010000198.1:0-6205 GCA_035637595.1 Solirubrobacterales bacterium
CCGCGAGCTCGGCCCGCAGATCACCGGCTTGCCCCTCGTCGAATTCCTCCTCGTAGAGCTGTGACGCCGAGTCCGCCATCTCATCTTGCCCGGCCAGCTCTTCCCTGCCCGGAACGCTGAGCCTGGCGAGCGCCTGTTCGACGCGGTCGCGCTCGCGGCGAAGCAGCTCCCGTGCTCGCTCCGGATCCATCTACTCAAAAGTGTCGCACGGCATCGGCAACCCCGACGCCTGCGGGTGCCAAAACTAGCGTCCTGCCAGCAAATCGGCCCACTTCTCGGACGGCGTACCGAGTTTTGGCACCCCACACCGCCTCCACTCGTCGCCCGAACCGTGACACCCGCAACGTGAACGACTCCATCTATCGCGACGGCGCGAGGCCTTCCCGGCCACATCATTGCGGGGGTAGAGTTGGGCCGGTCGCGCTGGAGGAGGTGAGCTGAGCATGAGGGCACAGGCGGGAGATCTGATCGTGGTCGAGTCGGAGCGGGTCGCCCAATCTGGGCGCCGGGGCGTGATCGAGGAGGTGCTCACCGAGGCACCGGCACGCTTCCGCGTTCGTTGGGACGACGGTCACACGACCCTGCTCGCCCCAGAGGCCGGAGTCGCGAGGATCGAGGCGCGCAAGCAGAAAAGCACGCGCAAGCAGAAGAGTAAGAGTAAGAGCTAACGCCACGCGCAAACGAGCCGGCCGTCCCCTCGGTCACGGCCGTCCCGAACGCCGCGCAGGCGTCGCCGAACCGACGCCGGATCCAGGCGGCGTCTTCACCGTCGGCGAAGCGGGTGTGCGCGAACTCGAGCTTCAGCGGGATCGCCTCAAGACGGCCGTTCGCCAGATCGACGACGAAGAGGACGCCGAGGTCGTTGCGCAACTGCCGCGGTGCCCATTGGCTGTCCAACGTGCCGCGGCGGGCGAGCGAGTCGAAAAACGACTCTGAATCGGAATGCGACCGCGGGTTGTTGACAGGACGGCGTGCTCACTTGCCTCGCGCGCCCCGGTGCGAGACCATTCCGCCGACCACAACCCGGACGTGCTTCTAGGCCGGCCACGACACCGCCGCCAGGCGAGCCGCACACTGAGGGCGGCCGGGGGGTCGGGCGGCCGGGCGGGGTCGCCGCAACTCGGCCCGCAAACAATCCTTTGCGAGACTCAGACGTCGACGCCGAGTTCGTCGAGGGGTTCGTGCAGCTCGGCGGGGTCGTCGTAGACGCGGAAGGCGCCGGCGTCGAGGAGCTCGTCCGACCCGTAACCACCGCTCAGGAGCCCAACGCTGAGCATGCCGGCGCGGCGAGCCGCGAGTAGGTCCCAGACCGCGTTGCCAACCACGTAACAGTCGTCCGCCTCGACACCAAGGGCAACCTGACAGGCGAGGAAGAGGTCGGGCTCAGGCTTGGCCCGAGCGACATCACCGCGGTCGATCACCACGGTCTCGCCGCCCACTCCAAGCGCAGCGAGCGACAGATCGATCTCAGGCCGTCGACCCGAGGTCGCGACCCCGTGCACGATCCCTTTGCCCTCGAGTAGCTCTCTTGCCCCTGGCAGCGGGCGCCGTTCGGGAAGCAGCTCCCGGAAGATAGTGCCGTGGCGGAGCTGAATCGCCTCGGTCTCCTCCACGGAGAGCTCCCTGCCGACCTCGCGCGCCACACCGCGCGCAAACAGCCCGCCGCTCATCCCGATCCGCCGGTGGATACGCCAACCGTCGATCGGCATTCCCTCCTCAGCGAGAGCGCGCTGCCAGGCGAACACGTGCGCATAGACCGTGTCGATGAGCGTCCCATCGAGGTCGAAGATCAAGGCCCGCCCCACGGTCCGGCAGCCTAGATGACTGATTGCTGCGCGATCGAGCGATCAGCGCCGGTTCTCCGTCATGTTTTTGAGAACAAACAACACAAGGCGCGTGCGAGAGATTGAATCGGACCGCCCCGCGCGAGCAACTATCTCGCCGAAAAGGCGTTTCCACCAACCGGGCCGGTCGCCGGGAGCACGCTTGCGACGCTTGAAGATCGCTGTGGGGTGTCAAAAACTCGGTTCTGCCTGCAGATCAAGTTTATCCGGAGTGTGAACGGAGTTTTGGCACCTTCACGTCGGGTGATCCGGCCGCGATTCCTCTCCGGTTCGACTTCGCCGCGGGCTGATGCTCGAGTGCCTGCGCCGCCGCGCCAGTGCGCGCCTGATCCGCTTCGAGAGCGCCCGTGACCGACCCGCGCCTTCTGGGCTTTGCGCTGCCCTCCGCGATTACTCGGTTTCGCCCTCCCGGATCGCGTCTAAGAGGGCGCGCGTCAGTTTCAGGGCCTCAGCGTTGTCTGCTCGCGCAGTCTCAAGCGATTCCGTTGACCAGGACTCCGGGAGATCATGAATCAACCAATGGGTCGCGGTGAGAGCATTCGACACTGCGACCACGACCTTGTCAGTCGTCTCGCCGATTCGACGGGACGGATGACTGGCAGCAAAGACAACGATCGGATCTCGGAGGCCTTTCCACCGCTCGAGCAATTCGTTCATAGGGTTAGCGTTTGAGTTCCTGGCGTTGCTGTGAGCCGCTGTGGCTCTGAGTCGTTGAGAAGCGAAAGGACAGGCGCCACCACAGCCGCACCCTTCTCTTGGCGTTCCGCTCGATCGGCCGCCTCACGCTCATGGCGTGCGTGCCACAGTTGCAGCTGGCCGGCGAGGAGCGCTGCGGAAGCGACAATGATGCCGGTGCCGAGTACGAGAGTGACCGTTGCCCAGGCTGGTATCGCCATATCTCCCGACGGAGTGGGTTCGTCGATGCGAACTTAACGCCTTGGGCCATCGTCGGCCATGGCTGACCTGAACGGTGCCGGCACATCGCCCAGCGTTCCCCAATGCACTTCGAACACGACCCGAATGGAGTGGGCCAGTAATGCTTCTATAAGAGTCAAGTCGTCGATGGCGGATGCTCGAGCAGTCGGTAAAGGCTGCGGGCGAGGTAGCGCTTGAGGCAGCGGTTTGCTTCGCGGCGGCTTTGCCGTCTCGGATTCGTCGATCGATGTAGGCGATCGTCGGCGGATGTGTGCGTCGGCGGGTGACGAGGATCATGTGCAGGGCGCGGTTGAGCTGGCGATCGCCGCTGCGGTCGAGGCGGTAGCGGATCGTTTGGCCCGACGAGGCGGGGATCGGTGCGCAGCCAGCGAGGCGAGCGAAGGCGGCCTCGCTTCTGATCCGGCCCTGGTGCGACCAGGAGATGACGAGCTGCGCGTGTAAAGCGCAGAAACTCCGATTCGCATGCGCCGAGTCGTTCCGACCGTACGATCGGCTGGTGTTCTTCTTCCTGATCCACTTGGCCGTGCGGAGGCTGCTTCGTGTCATGGCGCGGGGTTCGTCTGTTGCTGCGTTGGAGGTGGAGAACGCAGTGCTGCGCCACGAGCTGGCCGTGTTGCGACGAAACGGCAGGCGGCGGCCGCTGCGGCGACGAGATCGGCTGCTGCTCGCCGCCGCAAGCGCCGTTTTGCCGAGAGAGCGGTGGTCGGTGTTCGTGGTTTCGTCGCAGACGCTACTTCGCTGGCATCGCGAGCTCATCGCCAGGAAGTGGACGTATCGTCGCCGCTTGCCGGGTCGGCCCCGGATCGATCCTGCGCTTCGCGAGCTCGTGCTGCGCCTGGCGCGTGAGAACTCGAGGTGGGGTTGCGTGCGGATCCAGGGCGAGCTGCGCAAGCTCGGCATGCGGATGGGCGCGACCACGATCAGGTCGATCCTTAGGCGCTCAGGTCTCGGGCCGGCTCCGCGGCGAAGCGGCCCGTCGTGGAGCGAGTTCCTCCGCGCCCAGGCGCACAGCATGGTGGCGTGCGACTTATCTGTGGAGGGCTGATCGCGTCAAGGTGTGGCTGTGGTCTCAGCTCATCTTCGGCTCCATCGGTTGGCTTATCTGTGGAGGGCTGATCGCGTCAAAGTGTGGCTGTGGTCTCAGCTCATCTTCGGCTCCATCGGTTGGCTTCAGGGAGTTTGTCCGTACCGCGAGAGCGCCCAGACTTATCTTGGTGCGCGGAGTGTTCGCTCCGGCGACGTGATGGTTGATGGGGTGGCCCCGGGGTTGTGCGGCCGCTCATTCTTCTAGGGCTGGCCACCTGGTCGGGTGACAGCAGTCGCATTGCGGGAGCGGGCCGCGGTGCATCAGGTCTCGGGCGGCTCGGACGAGGGTGGTGGGTCTCATTGGTCAACCTTGTCTTTGGTTCTTCTTGTTCTTTGAAATCTGAGAGTCCGCCCGCACGCAGTGATCGCGGGTGTCGACCGGCGCGGTTCGTAGCGTCGGCTCGTGGCTGACCACGGCCGGGAGAGCGCCCTCGGTGCTTGCCCCGTAGAGGGCCCGCGTGAGACCTGCGCCTCCCGGCCGTGTGAGGCACCCGGAGCGGCGACAGGACGTCGCCCCGCCGAGGGCCCGTCAATGAGCATCCGCCACGGTACCTCGCCGGTCGGCCCGCATCCAGCAACCCCGATCAAGGAGGTCAAGGTATGGAGCGCATCGCTGGGATCGACCTGGCGAGCGAGGAGCACCGGCTGGTCGTCGTCGACGGCGACGGACGCCAGCTCGAACAACAGCGGATCCGCCACAGCGAGGCCGGGCTGCGGGCGCTGGTCGGCCGCCTGCTCGAGCTGCAGGTGGCGCGAGTCGCGATCGAGCGGCCGAACGGCCTGGTCGTCGATCGGCTGCTCGAGGCGGGGATCGCGATCGTGCCCGTGCACCCGAACCAGCTGGCGGCCGCCCGCGACCGCTACCGCTCCGGCGGCGGCAAGTCGGACGGCTTCGACGCCTACGTGCTCGCCGAGCTCGCCCGCACCGACATGCACCGCTACCGCGTCCTCGAACCCGACAGCGACGAGACCCGCGCGCTCAGGGCGCTGACCCGGGCACGCGACGACCTCGTCGGTCATCGGGTCGCGCTCGCCAACCAGCTCAGGGCGCAGCTCGACTCCTTCTGGGGGCGCCGCCCGGATCTTCGCCGAAGTCGACTCGCCCATCGCGCTCGCGTTTCTCGAGCGCTACCCCAGCCCCGAGGACGCCCGTGGACTGGGCGAGAAGCGGCTCGCCGCCTTCCTCGCCCGCAACGGCTACTCCGGCCGCCGGGACGCCGGCGAGCTGCTGCAGCGGCTGCGCGAGGCGCCCACCGGCAGGACCGGCGAGCTCGAAAGCGAGGCTCGCCGCCAGATCGTGCTCGGCCTCGTCGCCGCGCTCAAGCCGATCGTCGAGCAGATCAAGCTGCTGACCAGCCAGATCCGCGGCGCGCTCGACACCCACCCCGACGGGCCGATCTTCCGCTCGCTCTTCCGCGACCCCAAGTCGGTCGTCACCGCCGCCGAGCTGGTCGCCGAGATCGGCGACCGCCGCGAACGCTACGACACCCGCGCCCGACTCGAGGCCCGCGCCGGCCAAAGCCCGGTCGCGATCGAGTCCGGTAAGAACAAGTCGCCAGCTTCCGCTGGGCCTGCAACAAAACGCTGCGCGACGCCCTCGGCGTCCTCGCCGACAGCAGCCGCAAGCACAACCCCTGGGCGAACAAGATCTATCAGGACGCGATCGCCCGCGGCTGCGACCACCCACACGCGATCCGCATCCTCGGCCGCGCCTGGCTGCGCATCATCTGGCGCCTCTGGCACGACCACACCCCCTACCAGCCCGACCGCCACGGCAACCTCAACCGCCTCCTCGCAGCCAAGGGTTGACACAGGACGTCTCACGCCGGGGCGAGCGCCTGATCGCCGAGCGCGCGGAGTGTGTGGTGGCACCAGCGCGTGAGCTTGCGCGCCACCGACAGGACCGCCCGCTGGTGGCCGAGCCGGGCTTTCACTTGAAGGTAGTAGGCGTGGTCGGGGGAGGCGGGTCGGGCGGCGCAAACGGCGGCCTCGAACAGGCCCAGCGCAAGACGCCAGGGCCTTGGCGGGCAAGGTGGCCGCGGGCGCGTCGGCTGTCGGAGGAGTGGACGGTGACGTCGAGGCCACTGTGGCGGACGGCGTCGGATGAGGAGGAGAAACGTCCGCAGTCGCCGAGCTCGGCCCAGATCGCGACCGAGGTCAGCGGGCCGATTCCGTAGTGGGCTTGCAACGCGCGGCACCCGCGTTGCGCCCGAGAGAGGCGAGCGAGTTGAGGACGGAGCGTGTCGAGCTCCTCGTTGACGCGATCGACGGATCGCAGCCCGACCTCGACCGCCGAACGAGCAACGAGCGGGAGCGCAGCCAGATCAAGGCGGCCGCGT
>DASPWW010000199.1:0-3824 GCA_035637595.1 Solirubrobacterales bacterium
ACCAATGAACGCCCCGTTCTGGCGGCTGCAAGTCATCGCCTGGCGGCGTCCTCGGTCGCCGAAATAGCGCTGCTATTCCGGCTCCCTGCGTCCTTGCCATGCTCGACTTTCGCTCGCCAGAAGCGGGCCGTCATTGGTGGAACGCGGCACTAGGCGCGCAGCTCCTCCATCCCCTCCTCGATGGTCGTCACGGGCTCGTAGCCGAGCTCGCGGCGGGCGCGCGAGATGTCGATCGTCGTCTCGAGCGCCGACAGCCAGTAGGAGAGACGCGTGAGCGGCGGTGACCCCTTGAGCCCGAGGGTTCGCCACACGCCCTCCAAGCCCGCGGCCATCGGGCCGGCGAGCGGCCGTGGAATGTTCCTCGAGGGCGCCTCGATGCCCTGGGTGGCCAGAAGCTCGGAGATGAAGTCGCGAAACACCACCGGGCCGCCGTCGGTCACGAAGTAGACGCCGCCCGCCCGCCCACGCTCCGCTCCCAGCCGCAGCCCGTGGACGGCGTTGGCGATGTTGGTGGTCGAGGTGAGGTGGCGGCCTCCCCCGATCCACGCGAAGCGCCCAGCGTCGACCGCCTCGACGAGCGCGGGCAGGATCGAGGTGTCGCCGACGCCCCAGACCAGCCGCGGGCGCACCACCACCGTCTCGAAGCCGTCGCGGTTCGCGTCGAGGACAGCCATCTCGGCCCGCGCCTTGGTGGCGCTGTACGGCGCCTTGGAGTCGGGACGCAGCGGCACGTCCTCATCGGCGTTGATCAGCGGCTCTCCTCCGAGCAGCGCCGCCTCGGTCCCCACGTGCACGAGTCGCTCGACCCCGGCAGCGGCGCATCCTGCCAGGACGTTCCTCGTCCCCTCCACGTTGACGCGCTCGAACTCCTCCACCGGTCCCCATTCGCTCGCCAGCGCCGCGGCGTGGAACGCCAGCGAGCAACCGCGTGCGCCCTCGCGGATCGCCTCGCGGTCCGAGACGTCGCCCCGTACCGGCTCCGCCCCCAGGGCCTCGACGCGGCGTGCGGCGCCGTCGGAGCGGACCAGGGCCCGGACCGCGACGCGGTCCGCGACGAGGTCGCGGACCAGCGCGCCTCCGACGAAGCCTGACGCGCCCGTTACGAACGCCGTGGACGTTGCCACGGCCGCACACTATTGGGCCGGATCGGGCAGGTGGAGGCGACGTTCGACAGCCAGATGCAACGTTAGACAGGCATATGCGGTCAAACGTGGCGTTCGCCGCTCAACGTCCCGCTCGGCGCTCTGGCTGACGACGCGCCCTGGCCGGCGGGTCGCGGGGCACGCCGGCCGCGAAGCTGACCGACCAGATCCGCAGACCACCGGAGGGGCGGAGCTCGAGCCGGTGGCGCTCGTGGCGCGGGTGCTCGGCAAGCTCATAGAGGCCCGGCGCGTCGATCGCCAGCCGCGCCGGCTCGCCCCCGTCGAGCGATGCCTTCAGCTCGCCCTCGCCGTCGAGCGTCGCGTGGGCGCCACCGGCCTCGTAGGCGACCTCGAGCGAGGGCTGCCGCGGCGTGGCACGCCACGGCTCGGACGCCGAGCCGCCCGGAAACAGCTCACCCGTGGGCGGGACGACCAGGGCACCCGGGGCGTCGCTTGGCCTCAGGGGCTCCAGCGGCGCCGGAAGCTCGGCCTCGGGCCGGGCCGCCCCGACGAGCTCCTGGATCGCACGCTCTGTCGCCGCGTACTCCCCCTCGCCGAAGTGAAACCACGCCAGCGCCCCGCCCTGGCCCCACAGGAACAGCGACGGCCAGCGGTCGCAGCCGTAATCGCGCCAGATGCGGAACCCGTCGTCGACGGCGATCGGGTGGGAGATCCCGAGCCGCGCCGCGCCGCTCGCCACCGCCTCCGCCGAGCCGGTGAACGGGAAGCGCGGGGAATGCACGCCGATCGTGGTCAGGCCGGCTGGCCGGTAGCGGTCCCTCCACGCGAGGACGTAGGGGAGCGAGCGAACGCTGTTGAGCTGCGCGAAGTCGAAGAAGTGGACGAGCGCCGGCCCGATCGCGGTCAGGCGCTCGACCGCGGGCGGCTCGCCTCCCACCCAGGCGATCCCGGGCGGGAACGGCGGCACCGCGATGTCCGGGGCCTCGGGCCGCATGCGCGGAAGTTATCCTCCGCGCGACCGCAACGACGAGCACGAAGGGAAGTGGCGTGAGCAAGACCGTCTGGGACCGCATCGAGGAGAGCCGCAGCCGCTGCAACGTGCTGTGCCACCCGTTCTACGTGCGCTGGTCGCGCGGCGAGCTGACGCTCGAGGAGCTGGGCCGTTACGCGGGCCAATACCGCCATGCCGTCGAGGCGATCGCGACGATGAGCTCCGCGGCCGCCGACGCCGCCCCCGGGCGGCGCGACCTGGCGCGACACGCCGAGGAGGAGCACTCCCACGTCAAGCTCTGGGACGGGTTCGTGACGGCGGTCGGCGGCTCGACGCGGGCCGCTGCGACCCCCGAGACCGCCGCGTGCGTCGAGGCGTGGACGGCCGACGACGGCCTGCTCGCGACGCTGGCGCGCCTCTACGCGATCGAAAGCGGACAGCCGGAGATCTCGCGCACCAAGCGCGAGGGCCTCGCCGCCTTCTACGGCATCGAGAACGGAAGGGGGACCGCCTATTTCCGGGTCCACGAGTCGCGCGACGCCGAGCACGCGTTGCAGGCCCGGGAGCTGATCGAGGAGCTCGCGGGTGCCGTCGACGGGGCTGGCATCGTCGCCGCCGCGGAGTCGACGTTGAGCGCCAACTGGCGGCTGCTCGACGGCGTCGATAGGTGAGCCGGGGCGACCGCGCGATCGGGATCGGCCTCGGGGTCGTCCTCGGGATCGTCGCGGTCATCCTGTTCGTCTTCCTCGGCAGCGAGGACACGATTGACGCTCCGTCGATCGACAGGGGATCGCCGTCGATCGAGCGACCGGCCGGGCCTGATCACCGCTGACGGCCGGCTGTCGAGCCGCACGCGGGCTCGCCCGCGTGGGCCGGTGCACGACCCGATGTCGCACTGAAAGGAGCGTGAGCACGCAGTCGAATCTGGGCAAGCTGGCGATCGTGGTTTCGTCTTCGTGACCTTCTGGCTCGGCCTCGTCTACGCGAGCGTGCTGATGGGCGATGGGACTGTTTCTGCTCTCGCAGGCGAACCAGTGAGCACCCGGGACCGGCCGCCTAGCCGCTCTTGAGCGCGCGGATCGCCTGCGCCAGCTCGGCGAGCGCCTCGGCGTCGGCGTCCTGCTCGAAGACGAGCACGATGTTGGCGGCGCGGTAGCAGAACAGCTCCGCCTGCGCGCAGCGCGCGTACTCGGCTTCGGCTGCGTCGGGCGAGTCTTCGACGCGCAGCGATCCGCTGCCGTACTCCTCGCCCAGGGCCGGCGGCTCGGATCCTTTCGCGGGATTGCCGAGCCTCAGGGCGTAGATCTCCGCGTCGGGCTGGGCTGCCTCGAGCGGCTCGCCGAGCGACAGGTTCGCCCCCTGTGCGTTGGCCTCCTCGACGAAGTCCTCGGCGCTGAAGCTGCGTTCCCCGGACCCGCACGCGGCGAATGCGAGGGCGGCGCAGCAGACCAGCGCCGCGAGGCGACGTGATCCGGACGGCCTGACGTGTCCGTAATACTGGGGCCGATGCCCTTGCCGGTCGCTCACGCGGGTCATTGGGCGATCTACGCGCTGTACGCGGTTCCGTTCATCGTCGTGGGATTCTCGATCGTGACGACGACGTTGCGCCAGCGCCGCGAGAATCGCGGCCCGGGCGGAGGCCGCTCGCGAGGCCCCTAGGGTTCCTCGCGCTCCCCGGCCGCCCGGGGCGCCACGGGCCCGCCCAGCAGCTCCTCGAGCCGCCACTCCAG
>DASPWW010000200.1:0-25822 GCA_035637595.1 Solirubrobacterales bacterium
GCTCGGCGCCGGCGGGATGCGCGAGGCGGCCGGGCACGGCATCCCGGTTGATCCCGCGCTTGCCTACCGTGCGCTACAGCACGCGATCGACCCCAGGTGGACGCGCGGCCACAGCTTCAGCGTCGCCTACGAGCTCGACGGTGAGAGTGGGGGCCGCTGGGTGATCAGCGTCGACGACGGCTCGGTGCGCGTCGATCCCGAGTCGAATGGCAACCCCGACGCGACGGTGCGCATGTCGATCGAGACGTGGCGCCGCGTCCTCGCCGGCGATCTCACGCCCTCGAGCGCGATGCAGGAGCGCCTGGTCACCGTCGAGGGGCCGATCCCGCCGGTCACCCTGCTCGGTCGCTGGATCGACCGCGCCGCCGGACTCGACGGCCCCGAGCTCGAGCGCGAGTCGCGCCAGCGTGAGATCCAGATGCGTCGCGCGGGCTCGTGGGGCGGGCGGACCAACGGCGCCGCCGTTTCGACCGCCGATGCGGGTCACGGTATGGGGGATCCGGCGCACCGCGCCGAGCGCCGCCGCACCTCCGGCGACCTGCTCACCTACGAGGAGCTCTACGCGCTGTGGGAGCGCAGCAACTGGCGCGCCCACGAGCTCGACTTCTCAATCGATCGGGAGCACTGGCTGGTCACGCCGGCGGAGGGCCAGAGCCACATGGCGTGGACCCTGGGCAGCTTCTACGTCGGCGAGGAGCGCGTCACCGCCGACCTGGCCCCATTCCTGCTCGCCGCCCCGAGCGGCGAGGTCGAGGCGTTCCTCGCGACCCAGCTCGTCGACGAGGCGCGACACGCGGTGTTCTTCGATCGCTTCGCCGCCGAGGTCATGGCGCTGTCGTCGGACGACCTGCGCGGCCGGCTGCACGAGATGGAGGAGACCCTGCTCAGCGCGTGGCGCTTCCTGTTCGACGACGCGCTGCGCGACGTCGCGAACCGCATCAAGGCACGCCCCGACGACTTCGAGCTGTTCGTCGAGGGCATCGTCATCTACCACATGGTCACCGAGGGGGTGCTGGCGATGACCGGACAGCGGACGATCCTCCAGTACATGTCCGATCACGATCTCTACCCCGGCTTCCAGAAGGGCTTCTCGCTCGTCGAGCGGGACGAGCACCGCCACATCGCATTCGGGGTGCGGTTCCTGCGAGACGCCTGCGAGGAGCGGCCGGAGCTGCGCTCGATGATCCTCACGACGCTCGAGCGGCTGCTGCCCCGCGCGGCCGAGGTCTTTACCCCCGTGGAGGCCGAGAGCCCCAGGGAGTTCACCTCCTACGCGTACCACTCCTCGCAGGTCTACGGCTACGCGTACATGGCGCTCAAGCGCCGCATGAAGGCGATCGGGATCGAGATCCCCGGCCCCGAGCGCCTGATGCCCGGCCCGATTGACCCCCAGGGACTCGACGGGCCGGGCGTGCGCGCCGGCGAGCCCGCCGCTGCACCGGCCTGACGACTGCAGCATTTGGGCCCTACAGGGGCCACAAAGCTGCAAGCGACGCCTAAAGCAGCCCCTCCTCACCGAGCCATTTCTCCGTTCGCTCCATCCCTTCGTCGAGGCTCACCCGGGGCTCCCAGCCGAGCTCCTCGCGGGCGCGCTTGTTCGAGGCGGTGCCGCGGCGGTCGATGAAGGTTGCGGCGCGCGTGGTGAACTCGGGCGGCCGCCCCCGTGCGGCCGCGACCAGCTCCATGCCCTTCGCGAGCGCGGTCAGCAGCGGGCGTGGAACGCGGCGCGCGGGGCGGGAGCCGGTGAGGGCGGCAAACCGGTCGAAGTAGTCGCCGAAGGTCACCGGGACGCCATCCCACACGGTATAAGCGCGACCGGGCTCGCCCTCGAGCAGGCCGAGCTTCACCGCCTCGACGAGATCGTCGATGTAGAGCGGCAGCATGGTCCCGTCGCCGCTCCCGGGGACCGCGAGCTGGCCTGACCTCGCCAGCTCGAGGGGGCGCAGCGTCCATGGGACCGATCCCGGGCCGTAGACGTCGCCCGGCCGGATCACGACCGCGCCGCGGCGCAGCGCCAGACGGTCGGCGGCGCTCTTGGTGTCGATGTAGGGGACCCCGTAGGTGCGGTGGAAGGCGCCCTCGTCCTGCTCGCCGGGGTGGTGGTAGCCGTAGACGACCACCGAGCTGATGTGGACCACGCGCGCGGCTCCGGCGGCCTCGGCCGCATCGAGGGTATTCAGGGTCCCGCCGACGTTGACGCGTACGAACTCCTCCATCGTGCCCCAGTCGCGCACGTAGGCCGCGGCGTGGACGACGAGCTCGGCGCCCTCCAGGGCACGGTCGAGCGCCCCGCGGTCGGTGACGTCGGCGGGCGCGAACCCGGCGCCCGTCTCCCGCACGCGCTCGGCGGTCGCGGGGTCGATCTCGACGCCGGTGACCGTCGCGCCCTCCGCGGCGAGGCCGCGGCAGATCGCCCCGCCGATGAACCCCCCGGCCCCGGTGACCGCGGCTGTGCGCTCCTCGAAGCGGCGCCTGTCAGCCACGGGGCCGACCATATACTCGCCCGGCTTTGGGTTGCCGCCGACGCCGCCGCCGCTCGCCGCTCGGCACCGTGGTGCGCGGCGCCGCCGTGGCCTCTCTGGCGGCCGGATTCGTCGTGCCGCTGGCCCGGCGACGGCTGCGTGTCCCCGCCCCGGTCACGGTCGCCTCGGTCGTCGCCGCCCCGGTCGCGCTCGCGATCCTGCGCCCGCGCAGGAAGGGGCGTGACGCTGCGCTGTTCGCGCTCCAGATGTGGGCCTTCGTGATCATCCACGAGCTGCCCTTCGACGACCCCGAGCGCCTGCGGCGCCGACTGCGAGTGCGCTACCCGATGCGCGCCGACAGGGTGCTCGGCGGGGGAGAGCTCCCGACCCTGCGCCTGCAACGCGCGCTCGTCTCGCCGGACGGGCCGACCGCGCTCGACCGCGCCTTGACGATCGTCCACTGGGCGTGGTTCGTGGAGCCGCACCTGGCGCTGGCCTGGATCCTGGTGCGCCACAACGACAGCTTCCCGCGCGCCGCGCGACAGCTCGCCGCGGCGTACGACCTCGGGTGCGCCGCCTATGCCCTGGTGCCGACCGCGCCGCCGTGGTGGGCGGCGGAAGAGGGCAACGGCCCCAGCGGGGTGAGGCGGATCATGGTCGAGGTCGGCGAGCCCTTCTGGGGTCGGGCGTGGCCGTTCATGTACGAGACGCTGGGCGGCAACCCATGGGCGGCGATGCCCTCGCTTCACTTCGCGACCTCGGTCCTGGCCGCGATCCTGCTCGCCGAGACCGGCGCGGTGGAGGGCGCCGCCGGGTGGGGCTACGCGACGTGCCTCGGCTTCGCGCTCGTCTACCTCGGTGAGCACTACGTGATCGACCTCGTCGCGGGTGCCGCGCTCGTCGCCGCGATCCGCTACGCGGAGCCGCGCCTCGCACCGGTGGCCGGGCTGCTGAGCCGCGGCGTGCAGCGCTTGGAGCAGCTCGCGGCCGGGTAGGGAGCGCGCGATCGAGGGCCAGCCACCCGTTTTGCGAGGATAGGAGGGGGAGATGGCTGGATCGGCAAAGCTGGAGACGCGCGACAGGGGTGCGATCCAGGGGTCGATCGACGATGCCTCCGGGGGCGCCGACCAGAACGGAGACGAGGGCGAGCCCACGCTCCTCGACCGCCGCCGGATCATCCAGACGATCGTCATCGTCCTGCTGCTCGTCGCGGGCATCTACATCCTGCTGCCGAAGCTCGTCGGACTCGAGGACGCGATCGCAAAGGTCGACGACGGCGACCCGCTGTGGATCGCCGTCGCGTTCGGCTTCACCGTCCTGATCTCGGCCTCCTACATCGCCCTCTTCCGGGGAGTGGTGGGGGAGAACGTCCTGTCGCTCGACTGGCGCGAGGCGTATGAGATCTCGATGGCGAGCTTCGCCGCCAGCCGGCTGTTCTCGGGTGGCGGCGCGGGCGGGATCGTCGTGACCTACTGGGCGCTTCGCAAGGCCGGGATGGAGCGCCGTCAGGCCGCCTGCCGGATGGTCGCCTTCCTCGTCCTGCTGTACTCGATCTACCTCGTCTGCCTGGTGGTCTGCGGTGTGCTGTTGCGCACCGGGGTGCTGGCGGGCGCGGCGCCGCCCGGGCTGACCATCGTCCCCGCGGCGATCGGCGGGTCGCTGATCGTGATCGGACTGCTGATCGCGCTGATTCCCACCGACGTCGAGCGCCGCATGGAGCGCTGGAGCGAGGGCTACCGGTTCGGCCGCCTCGCGCGCCGCCTGATCACCGTGCCCGACACGCTGGCGCGCGGCACCCGCACCGCGATCGCGTTCATCCGCGAGCCCAAGCGCGGCGCCCTCGCCCTCGCCGGCTCGATCGGCTTCTGGGCCGCCAACATCGCGGCGCTGTGGGCGAGCTTCAAGGCGTTCGACGTCCACGTCACGCTCGGGGTCATCGTCCAGGGCTACTTCGTCGGCATGGTCGCCAACCTGATCCCGGGGGCGCCGGGCGGGGTCGGCACCGTGGACGCGGGAATGATCGGCGCCTACGTGCTGTTCGGGCTTCCGGGCGCCAGCGTGTTCGCCGCCGTGCTGGTCTACAGGCTGTTCGCGTTCTGGCTCCCCGTGCTGCCGGGGTTCATCGCCTTCCTCCAGTTGCGACGCACGGTGGCGAGGTGGGAGCGCGAGGGCGGCAGGGCGGCGTCGCGAACGGCTGAGGCGACCGCATAGGCTCCATCGGGCCCAATACTTCAGAAAATGAAGTATTATTCTCTTGGGCGCTCACAGGGAGCGCTATGACGACCGACAGAGGAACGAGATGAGAGGTACCGTGGCAGCAGTGACCGACACCAGGATCGAGAACGTGATCATCGTGGGCGGCGCGTGCGCGGGGTACACGGCCGCCACCTACGCCGCGCGAGCCAACCTCGAGCCGCTCGTCATCGAGGGGTTCCAGTGGGGCGGCCAGCTCCAGAACACCACCGACGTCGAGAACTACCCGGGATTCCCCCAGGGGATCATGGGGCCGGACCTGATGGTGAAGTTCCGCGAGCAGGCGGAGCGCTTCGGCGCCCGCTTCGTCAGCGACGACGCGACGAAGATCGAGCTCAGTGACGGCGGCCTCCATCACGTCTGGGTCAACGACGACGAGTACGTCGCCAAGACCGTGATCCTGGCGATGGGCGCCGAGCCGAAGCGCCTCGGGGTCCCGGGGGAGCTGGAGCTCGGCGGCCACGGCGTCTCGACCTGCGGGGTCTGCGACGGCGCCTTCTTCAAGGGCGAGGACGTGATCGTGATCGGCGGCGGCGACTCGGCGATGGAGGAATCGATCTTCGTCTCGAAATTCGCGCACAAGCTGTCGATCGTCCACCGCCGGCCCGAGTTTCGCGCCTCGAAGATCATGCAGGACCGTGCCCGCGAGCAGGACAACATCGAGATCAAGACCCCGTTCGTCGTCGAGGAGTTCATCGCCGGCCAGGACGGCAAGCTCGAGCGCGTACGGCTGCGAAACGCCGACAGCGACGAGGTCGAGGAGATCGAGGCCGGCGGGGCGTTCGTGGCGATCGGCCATACCCCGCGATCGGAGCTCGTCGCCGAGCAGCTCGACACCGACGAGAACGGCTACGTGCTGACCCGGGACGGATCCACCCGCACCAGGCTCGCCGGCGTGTTCGCCGTCGGCGACCTCGTCGACCACACCTACCGCCAGGCGGTGACCGCGGCGGGCAGCGGCTCCATGGGTGCGCTCGACGCCGAGTGGTACCTGCGCGACACGCCGCCGTCGCCGGAGGCGCACTGGGCCGGCAGGGCGGGCGTGGCGCAGGAGTCCGGATCGGATTCCGCCGAAGCCGTCAAGGCCTAGACGACCACAACTGACATCCGGGCGCCGGCTTGGGTCTACAGTTGGCCTAGAGGGGTCGTGAGCCGCAAGCTGATACCGGGGATCCTCGCCGTTGCTGCGCTGGCATGGGCTCCTCCGGCGGGCGCGACGATCGCGCCGACGCTTCACGACGATCCCGCCTGCGACACGCTGACCCCCCACCCGGGGTCGAGCTACGTGTTCTGCGACGACGGCAAGCCGGACAACTCTCCCGCGCCCGGGCCCGGCGGGCTGATCCCGAACCTGACCAACGACTCGGCTGTCACCGTCCCGGCGAAGTACGGGGGGGACGGCTACACGGGGCTGCCGGCGAAGGCCGGCGACGCGGCGTCGATGCCGGGCGCCAATCCGGGCACCGGCGACATCTCGCTCGACGTCGACGTCACCCTCCCGACCACCGCGCCGCCGGCGGGCGGCTACCCGCTGATAGTGATGATGCACGGCTGCTGCGGAGGCAACAGGACGGGCTGGGAGGCGACGAGCTTCGACGACCCCGACCCCGCCGACTTGGACGCGTTCGCCGAGCGCTGGCACTACAACAACGCCTGGTTCGCCTCGCGCGGCTACGTCGTGATCACGTACACGGCACGCGGCTTCGTCGACAGCCAGGAGCGCGGCTCGACCGGGGAGACGCAACTCGACTCGCGCCGCTTCGAGATCAACGACTACCAGCACCTCGCATGTCAGGTGCTCGCCAACGCATCGTCATTCGAGGACGTGGTGCCCGGACCCGATCCGGTGACGATCGACCCCGACGGCGTGGTGGTCACGGGCGGCTCCTACGGCGGCGGCTTCTCGTGGCTCGCCGCCACCGACCCGAAGTGGACCTGCAACGCCGAGACGGGTGCGTCGGGCACCCCGATGCAGCTCGCGGCCGCGGCGCCGAAGTACGGCTGGACCGACCTCGCCTACACCCTCGTGCCGACCGGGACTCACTCCGAGTCCCCGCTCCAGCTTCCGGCCATCAACGGCTGCGACGACGGGCCCAAGCAGCTCGACGGCACCGACTGCCCGGTGCCCCGGACCCCGGTCGGGACGCCGAAGACCTCGATCGTCGCCGGCCTCTATGCGACGGGCAATCTGCCGAGCGGCAACCACACGACCTTCCCCGCGCCTCTCCACGAGGCATTCGTATGCCTCAACGGCGCCTACCCGGCCGAGAACGACCCGGCGTGCGCGAACACGATCAACACGATCCTCCCGGAGTTCATGCGCGACCGCTCCGCCTACTACCAGAACGACTTCTTCGCCAACATCGCCTCCGATCCGAGCTACCGGGTCCCGATCTTCAACGCGGCGACGTTCACCGACCCGCTGTTCCCGGCATACGAGGACCGGCGCATGGCGAATCGGCTGCTGGCGACGGTGCCCGGGTACCCGATTCAGATCTACCACGGCGACTATCAGCACTTCACCCGCAACAAGGCAAAGGAGTGGGGTGATCTGTGCGGCGCCGACCACCACGTCTGCACGGTCTCCGACTATCCGAACGGCGGCGCCAGCCCGTCGGACTTCAACTCCGACCCGGCGACCCTGCAGCGGACCGGAATCACGACCCGGCTCAACCGCTTCATCGATCACTACGCGGACCCGAGCGCCAACGCGAGCGAGCCCCAGCCGGCGTTCGACGTCACCGCGACGCTCGAGGTCTGCCCGCAGAACTCCCCCGACCTCGGGATTCCCGAAGACGAGCCGGGGCCGACGTTCAACGCGCCGACCTTCGAGCAGCTGGCCCCGAACACGCTCGAGGTGAACATGCCGGGCGCATCGAGCACGATCTCGGACGCGGAGCCGAACTCCCACGCGCTGGACGCGGATCCCGTTCAGAACCAGCTCAACAACGGCAATGGTTGCGTGGTCGAGACGACGCCGGCCGGGCAGGGGGTGGCCTCCTACCTCAGCGATCCCATTCCCTCCGACCAGACGATGATCGGCTCGACGAGGGTCCTGATCGGGTTCACGTTCGCCGGGGACGCCAACCAGGGCGGACTGCAGCTCAACGCCCGGCTCTACGACGTCTTCCCGAACGGCGACGCCGTGCTGGTGGATCGCGGAACGCGGCGCGTCAGCTCCGCCGAGGCCGCGACCGGACAGCTCACATACGAGCTGCACGGCAACGGGTGGCGATTTGCCGCCGGTCACCGGATCCGGATCGAGATCGCCCAGGACGACCACCCGTACGTCCAGTTCTCGACCGTGCCGTCCTCGACGACGCTCGACGGCGTCACCCTGCTGGTACCGGTGCGCGAGGGTGGCTCGATCGGGGGCGGACCCGAGAATCCGCCCGGCGCTGGATCCGCCGCCGGCCCGTGCGCGACCCAGGCTCAGGGAACCAAGAAGGACGACCATCTCGAGGGCACCGAATCGGGCGACACGATCAAGGGTCGGCGCGGCGACGACCGCATCCGCGGCAACGGCGGCGACGACTGCGTCAAGGGCAACTCCGGCGAGGACCGCGTCAAGGGCAACGACGGCGAGGACAAGGTCTCGGGCGGGACCGGCGAGGACACGCTGAGCGGTGGCGACGGCGAGGACACCATCAAGGCCAGGGGCGGCGGTCGCGACAAGGTGCGCTGCGGCAAGGGCGAGGACACCGCCGTGGTCGACCCCCGCGACAAGGTCCATGGCTGCGAGCACGTCCACGGTGGCGGAAAGGGCCACGAGTAGCCGGGCCCCCGCGCTGCGCGCGGGGCTCTTGAGCCTGATGGCCGCGGCACTCCTCGCGGCCCTCGTTCCCGCGCCTGCGGCGGCGTTCACGAAGAGCACCTACACGGTCGGGGTGACGGCGCCCGACGAGTTCGGCGCCCAGGTGACGATCGAGACGGACGTCTACCTACCCGACGGCAAGCCCCCGGCGGCCGGCTGGCCGCTGGTCCAGGTGCTCCACGGCGGCGGCTCGAACAAGGACAACGAGTTCGACGCCGGTCACGCCGCGGCGCTCGCCGAGCACGGCTACGCCGCGATCGCCTACTCGCAGCGCGGCCACGGCGGTTCGACGGGCCAGCTGTCGGTCGCGGGGCCGAAGGAGATCCGCGACCTCTTCGACGTTACCGCCTGGGCGCTGGGCATCGGCGGCCTCGGGCCGCCGCACCCGGACTTTCGCCTCGACTCCAACAGGGTCGCGCTGGCCGGCTACTCGCAGGGCGGGCTGAACACCAACATGGGCGAGATCGGCGCCGCCGACCCGGCCCTCAATCCCTACGGGATCGGGATCCGCGCCGTGCTTCCCGGCAACACCCCCGACCGCGTCTTCGAGGCGCTGGTGGTCAACGACGTCGTCAAGCTGTCGTTCGGGGTCGGCCTCATCGGGACGTACACGTTCAACGGCGACACCCAGGCCCGCATCGCCCCGGCGGTCGGCCGCTGGATCGCGACCGCGGCCGCCGACGAGCCCGGGCTCTACGGCGGCGAGGTCTGCGACGCCAGCGGGCACGACACGCCGACGAGCACGATGAAGCAGGACCTCGCGGCGCGCTCCGTCGGCTGCTTCACGGACCGCTACACGGCGCCGTTCCTGTGGGCGCAGGCCCTGGACGACGGCCTGTTCACCGGCGACATGGCGATCTCGATGTACAACGCCGCCCCGGCGTCGCCGAAGCGCCTCTACCTCTCGATGGGCGGCCACGGCGCTCCCAGCCAGCATCCGTCGGTAACCGAGGACCAGTTCGAGGTCCAGCTCGCCTTCCTCGACCACGTCATGCGCGGCAGGCCGCTGCATATCCCGGCCGTCACCTACTGGACCCGTGACCCGACGCTTGCCGTGCCCGCGGACAGCTACCGCTGGCCGCGCGACGCGTGGCTCGAGCAGACCGCCACCCAGTGGCCTCCGCCCGGCATCGCCGACGTGGGCTACCGCCTGGGCGCCGACGGCCACGCCGTCGAGCAGGGCCCCGCCGCCGCGGGGCTGCTGAGCCTCGCGCCGGCATCGCCCGACCCAGGAGGCGATCCCGTCGTCAACGCGGCGCTCTCGGCGACGCCGCTCGGCACCTCCCCCGCCGCGGCGCTGTCGCCGGACTCGGTCAGCTCGCCGGGCGTCGTCGCGGGCTTCGCAACCGAGCCGTTCGCGTCAGACCAGGAGCTGAGCGGCAACGCCGTCGCGCGGCTCGCCTGGACGCCGCTCAGCCCCGACACCCAGCTCGTGGTGAAGATCCTCGACATGGCGCCCGACGGCTCGCTGACGCTGCTGAGCCGCGGAGTGCGCGGCATCCGCGGCGCGACGCCCGGCGTCCCGGGGAGCTTCACCGTTACGACCGACGCGCTCAGCTCGCTGATCCCGGCGGGCCATCGGGTGCTCGTCTGGGTGACGGCGGGCGACAGCACCTTTTACAAGGCCTATCCAGGGTCGGTGGGAGGCGTGCTCCAGGCCGGCGATGCTTCGACGGTGACGTTGCCGCTGCGCGAGGCGCAGGTGGGTGGCAGCGGGCCCTGCGAGCTCTATCTCACCGGTACGCGCAAGGCCGATCACCTGAAGGGGAGCGACAGCGGCGAGACGATCAATGCCCGCGCTGGCAAAGATCGCGTCCGGGCGCTGGGCGGTGACGACTGCGTCAGAGGCAAGGGCGGCGCTGACCGGCTCAAGGGCAACCAGGGCGACGACAAGCTATCCGGCGGCGCGGGTCGCGATCGGCTGAACGGGGGTCCGGGCCGAGACATTCTCAAGTCACGGGGGAGGGGCCGCGACGTCGTCCATTGCGGTCCGGGCAAGGACAAGGCCGTCGTGGGCCCCCGCGACCGGGTGCGCGGCTGCGAGAAGGTCCGCCGCAGGAGTTGAGGTGCCGCCGCTGTCCTGCATAGACCTCGCATGGCGAGGAAAAAGCAGGACAGCGCAGTAGGAACGGCCCGGACCGGCCGCCGAGACCGACGCCATCCTTACCCAGCTACAGTCCCTCCACACCAGCCAGCAGCGAGAGGAGCCCCAATGGCCGTCATCGAGAGTCCCGAGAAGGTAGGGCTCAAGCCCTTCCACGAGTTCGACGACGCAAACGCGACCTGGCCGCGCGGCGACCGGCCGGCGGCGATCCGCGAGGCGGCGGCCGAGTTCCGGGCCCGCTTCGCGACCGAGGACAACCGCATCCGTGGCATGCGCACGATCGACCTCGCGTCGGCCGGCTATCCGCTCAAGTTCGCCTTCGGTGGCGCGGCGCACGGCGCCAATCCGTACATCAACATCATCAACCGCCTCCAAGTCGTCCAGTTCGAGGACTTCGATGGCCGCTTGCGTACGCTCGCCTACGAGCCGACGGTCCCTGAGGGCCCGGCCGAGGCGCCGTTCTACGAGCAGCAGATCGAGAGGCTGGGCGAGTTCCTCTCATACAAGGTCTTGGCGAAGATCTGGAACCACCCCGACGAGGCGCTGCTGAAGACCGGCCTGCGCCTCGAGGACGTCGACTTCGTCAGCTTCGACCATCTCCACGTCCAGGACGTGCGCTTCGTGCTCGGGACGACCGAGCCGATAGAGGACGAGGCCGCGCCGCGACCGCCGCTGTTCCCGAACGCGAAGCTGATCGCGCAGCGCAAGGAGTGGGACACCTTCGCTTCGCTGCACCCCATGCAGTGGGCCTGGTACGTCGGCGACGGGATCAAGGACATCCCGACCGAGAACGTCATCCTGATCGAGGGCGACGTCGAGCTCGGCAAGGGCGTGGCTCTGGTCTGGACCCCGGGACACACCGATGGCAACCACTCGCTGTGCGTGAACACGCCGGACGGCGTCTGGGTTTCGTCCGAGAACGGGGTCTGCGCCGACAACTGGCATCCGCGCCACTCGAAGATCCCGGGGGTGCGGAAGTTCGCCGAGTTCTTCGGGCGCGAGGTGGTGCTCAACTCCAACACGCTCGAGGACTCGATCGACCAGTACGACTCGATGATCAAGGAGAAGGCGCTCGCCGATCCCAACCGCCGCGATCCGCGGTACCTCAACGTCTTCCCGTCGTCGGAGATGGCGAGCTGGCGCCGCCAGTGGCCCGTCGCGCCGACCTTCAGCTACGGCGAGATCAACTGCGGGACGCTGGAGCGGCCCGGCTGATCTCCATGCGCCGGGGGGTCGGGGTTGCGGCGCTGCTGATCGCCGCCTGCCTGCCGGCGGGCGCCAGCGCGCAGGCCCCCGGCCCCACGCGCTACCTCGACGAGGTCTTCTCCTCGGTCGACGTTCAGAGGGACATCGCCTACGGCAGCGCGCCGGACAACCAGGGAAATCCGGTCGAGCTGCGCCTCGACCTCTACCAGCCGGCCGGTGACACAGAGCTTCGGCGCCCCGCCCTGATCGTCGTCCACGGGGGAGGGTTCGCCGTGGGCTCCAAGAGCGACTCGAGCGTCGTCGACGTGGCGACGACGTTCGCCCGCCTCGGCTACGCCACCGCGTCGATCAACTACCGGCTCCTCGCCGGGGCGGGGTGCGGGGGCCAGCCCGACCCGAGCTCGGAGTGCGTCACCGCGGCGCGCGCCGCCCAGCACGACGCCCAGGCCGCCGTGCGCTGGCTGCGCGCCAACGCGACCGCTTACCGGATCGACGTCGGTCGAATCGCGATGTCCGGATTCTCGGCCGGCGCTGTGACGTCCCTGCTGGTCGGGACCGACTCGCAGAACGCCGGCGACAGCGGAAATCCCGGGTTCCCGTCCTGGATCCGCTCGACCGTCTCCTATTGCGGCGGCCTGCCCACCAACGAGACGATCTCCGCAGACGACGCGCCGACGATCTTCTTCCACGGGACCGCCGACACGACAGTTCCCTACGCGTGGGCCGAGTCCAACTACCACGCCTTCCAGGCCGTCGGTGTGCCCACGGAGCTTCACCCCTTCGAGGGGGCCGGGCACTGCGTTCCCTACACCGAGCAGCGCGACTTCATCCTCGGTGCGACGAAGTCCTTCCTCTACACCAACATGGACCTGCCGCCCAAGCCGAGTTGCGACACCCCGTTCGACGGGACCGATGCGGGCGACTCGCTCACCGGCACCGCGTTCGGCGATCGGATCGTCGGCGGGGCCGGCGACGACGACCTCGAGGGTCTTTCCGGCGACGACTGCCTGTCGGGTGAGGACGGCGATGACCGGCTCGATGGCGGCGACGGCCGTGACAGTCTCGACGGCGGGCCCGGCGCGGATCGGCTGGCCGCCCGGGACGGGGAACGCGACCGGGTCAGGTGCGGACCCGGGAGGGGCGATCGCGCAAAGGTCGATCGCAGGGACAGGGTGCGCGGCTGTGAGCGAGTCGTGGAGCCCCGCGGCGCCGGCCACTGATCCGCCAGGCCCGGATGTGCCGGAGGGCTAGCTCGGTGGTTCGCCGTCCGCGGCCACACCCGGACTCTCGCTCGAACGCGTCGGCCCCGAGCGGATGATCACAACCGCCTGGCTGCGCGGAAACGAGTCCGAGCCGCGGAGGAAGAGGCGCGGCGAGTGCCGCTCTCGAGCCTCGGCACGCGCCCTCTCGAACGCATCCTGGCGGCTGAGCCCGCCGGCCAGCAGCGTGCAGTGCCTGGCCTCGTCTATGTAGAGCACGTCGTACACGGGGTCGTGCGCCAAGGGCCTCGCGTCGGCGCGGAGCCGCTGCGGCGATTGTGCCTCCGCATGGCCCGAAAGTCCAGCCCGCAGCCGATCAGCCGCGACCGGCGGCCATGCCACGCAGCAGGGGCGCCGCGCGGTAGCGCTCCTCGCCGAGCTCGGCGCGCAGCGCGTCGAGGACGGCGAGCACGCGATCGAAGCCGATCGCCTCGCCCCACTCCAGCGGGCCGCGCGGGTAGTTGAAGCCGAGCCGCATCGCGGTGTCGATGTCCTCGGCCGTCCCGATCCCGCGCTGTAGCGCAAACGCCGCCTCGTTGACGATCTGGCAGACGATCCGGCCCAGCACAAGCCCCGGCGCGTCCCCGACCCACTCGACGTGCTTGCCGTGCGCGGCAAAGAGCTCCTCGGCGGCGGCGGCACAGCCGTCCGAGGTCGCCGGCCCACGCGTCAGCTCGACGAGCGGCGCCCGCGAGAGCGATCCGAGCGCGTGGTAACCGACGGCGTCCTCACCGGGCGCGAGCGAGGCGAGGCTTCCGCCGGTCAGCGGGATCGCACGGGTACCGCGACGCTCGATCGGTTCGCCCTCGGGCAGCTCCCAGACATCGGGGTCGGCCCCGGGGGGCTCGGGATCCTCGGGTCTGTGGCGGCCGTCGCCGTATCGGTAATAGCCGCGCTCCGCCTTTCGTCCCAGCCGTCCGGCCGCGACCATCTTCGCCTGGATCGGGTGTGGTTGCCAGCGCGGCTCGTGGAAGCTCTGTTCCCAGAACGACTTCGAGACCTCGAAGCCGACGTCGACCCCGACGAGGTCCATGAGCTCGAACGGGCCCATGCGAAAGCCGCCGCCGATCCGGCAGATGCGGTCGATCTGCTCGTGGCCGGCGATCCGGTCGCCGAGCAGGCGCAGGCCCTCGAGCCCGAACGGGCGGGCGATGCGATTGGCGATGAAGCCGATCTCGTCGGCGGCCCGGACCGGCGTGCGGCCCATGCGCTCGGCGACCCTGCGCAGCGCCGAGACGGCGTCCTCGGCGGTGGCGTCGCCGGGCACCACCTCGACGAGCTTCATCAGCGCCGGCGGATTGAAGAAGTGCATGCCGCAGACCCGCTCGGGGTGGGGGACCCCGGCGGCGACCGCGGTGACCGAGAGCGACGAGGTGTTGGTGGCGAGCAGCGCCTCGGGGCCGCAGACCTCTGCCAGGCGTCCGAACAGCTCGCGCTTGAGCTCGAGGTCCTCGGGGGCCGCCTCGATCACCAGCTCGCAGCCCTCGAGGTCCTCGAGCCGCTCGCAGATGCGTATCCGCTCGCCCGCGGCCGCCGCGTCGGCGTCGCTCCACAGGCCACGCTCCGCGCCCTTCGCGAGCGCGCCGCGCAGGCGTTGCTCGCCGACCCGCAGAGCCTCGGCGCTCGCATCGTGGAGGCGAGTCTCGAAGCCTCCCAGGCACGCGACCTGGGCGATCCCCGCGCCCATCGTCCCGGCGCCGGCGACGCCGACGCGCTCGACTCTCAGCTCAGCTTCCGCCATCGCCCGGGTCGGGCGGGGGCTCGCGATCCCAGTAATCGACCTCGTCCTCGGCATGAAAGAAGCCGAAGACCTCGTCGGGGTCGTCGCGGGCGCCCGGCGGGCGACCCATGATGCCGAGCTTGCCCGTGTCGGGATATCCGCTGAGCTCGGGCGCGTTCATCTCGCTGACGACGAGGAGGCGGACTGGCACGTCGCTTCGGTTGACGATCTGGTGGGCGCCGTCCTCGCCGGTGCGAAAGGCGACCACCTCGCCCTCGTCGAGCTCGCGCCAGCCATCAGGCGAGCGCAGGCTGGGCCGGCCCGAGAGCACGACGAGCATCTCCTCGTTGGCGCTGTGCCAGTGATAGGGGAAGGTCGCCTGTCCGGGCGGGACCTCGTAGAGGCTGGCGCCGAGGCGCTCGGTCCCGGCCTGCCAGCCGATGCGGGCGCGCCGGTAGGTGAAGCCCTCGCGGTCCTGGTCGCTGTCGAACTCGGGGTCGAACACGTTCGTCACCCCGGCTCCCCCTCCCAGTAGTCCACCTGGTCGCGGAGCCGAAACCACGCCGCAAGCTCATCCTCATCCCCCCGCGACCCGGGCGGGCGGCTGATCACCCCCACCTTCTCGGAATCGGGGTAGACCATCACATCCGGGGCGTTCATCTCGCTGAACATCAGGTAGCGGACGGGCTCGGCGGTGCGGTTCTCCAGCTTGTGTGCCCCGTGTGGGCCCCGCGGAAATGCCACCACCTGGCCCGGCTCGATCTGGTGCCACCCATCCGGGGTCCGGAGGTGCGGCGAGCCCGACAGCACCACCAGCATCTCTTCGTTCCCGTGCTGGTAGTGGTAGGCGGTGCGCCGATCCTCGGGAGGCAGTTCGTAGAGACTGATCCCGAGCCGCTCGGCCACCGCCTGCCAGCCGAGGCGCGCCCGCCTCGGCCCGCCCTCCTGACCCTCGTCGAACTCCGGCTCGAAGACGTTGGGCATAGCCACCCTCCCGGACTCACGTCCCCCTGAACTTCGGCCTGCGCTTCTCGAGGAAGGCGTCCATTCCCTCGATGCGGTCGTCGGTCGCCATCGCGAGCTCGTAGAGCCGCCGCTCCATCTCGAGTCCTGCCGACATCGGCGTCTCCTCGGCGGCGAGCACCGCCTGCTTGGCGAGACGCGTCGCTATCGGCGGCCGGGCGGCGATCCGCTGAGCGAGCTCCAGCGCCTGCTCGAGCCACTGCTTCTTGCGGACGACGACGTTGACGATGCCGAGCAGCTCGGCCTCGCCCGCCTCGATCCGGCGTCCCGTCAGCACGAGCTCCATCGCTCGCTGCTTGCCGAGGACCCGCGCCAGCCGCTGCGTTCCGCCGCCGCCCGGAATGATCCCGAGCGTTATCTCCGGCTGGCCGAACTCGGCGGTCTCCGAGGCGACGATCAGGTCGCAGACCAGCGCCAGCTCGCAGCCGCCGCCGAGCGCCCAGCCCGACACCGCGGCGACCAGGGGGGTGCGGCAGGACGCGAGCCGCTTCCAGAACCCAGCCGCCGGATGGACGAGCGAGTCCTGAAAGGTCCGCTCGCGCAGCGCCGCGATGTCGGCGCCCGAGGCGAACACCTCATCGGAGCCCGCGATCACGATGCAGCGGACCTCCTGATCGGCGTCGAAGCCCTCGACGGCGGACGCGAGCTCCTCCATGACCTCGGGCGACAGCGCGTTGCGGGCCTCGGGGCGGTTGATCCGGCACAGGGCGACATGGCCGTCGACCGAGGTCTCGACGACGCTCATCCCGCCGGCTCGTAGGGGGTCATGGCGTTGATCCCGGTGGCGTCGCGCCCGATGATCAGCTTGTGGATCTGCGAGGTGCCCTCGTAGAGGGTCGTGACGCGGGCGTCGCGCAGGTAGCGCTCGACGGGGTGGTCGTCGACGTACCCCGAGCCGCCGTGGACCTGGATCGCCGCGTTCGCGCACTCGACGGCCGACTCGGTCGCGTACAGCTTCGCGATCGACGTCTCGACGGTGTTCGGCTCGCCGGCGTCCTTGAGGATCCCGGCGCGGCGCACGAGCATCCGGGCGGCGTCGCGGCGCACGATCATGTCGGCGATCAGCTCCTGGACGAGCTGGAAGCGCGCGATCGGGACACCGAACTGGTGGCGCTCCGTCGCGTAGCCGACCGACGCCTGGACGCAGCCCTCGCAGATCCCCACGCAGCCCGCGGCGACGCTGTAGCGGCCCGAGTCGAGGGCGCTCATCGCTACCTTGAAGCCGTCGCCGATCTCGCCCACCATCGCCTCATCGGAGACCTCGACGTCATCGAGCGATATGGCGGCGGTGTCGGAGGCTCGCAACCCGAGCTTGCCGTGGATCTCCTGCGGCGCGTAGCCGTCATTTGACGTTGGAACGAGAAAGCAGGCCAGCCCGCGGTGGGCCTTGTCGGGGTCGGTCTGCGCGAAAACCAGCGCCACGTCGGCGACGTTGCCCATCGAGATCCACATCTTCTGGCCCGAGATCCTCCAGCCGACGTCGCTGCGCGTGGCGCGCGTGCGCAGCGACGCGGCGTCCGACCCCGTGTCGGGCTCGGTGAGCGCGAAGCACCCCAGGGCTTCGCCCGAGCACAGCCGCGGCAGCCACTCGCGCTTCTGCTCCTCGGAGCCCCAGCGTTCGATCGAGCCGCAGACCAGCGACGTCTGTACCGAGACCACGGTCCGCATCGAGCTGTCGCCGCGGCCGACCTCCTCGACGATCAGCCCGTAGGTCAAGTAGTCGAGGCTGCGTCCCCCGTACTCCTCGGCCACGGGCGCCCCGAGGTAGCCCATCTCCCCGAGCTTGCCCGCCAGCCGGCGGTCAAAGCGCGCCGCGCGGTCGTTGTCGCGCGCCCGGGGCACGATCTCGCGGTCCGTGAAGTCGCGCGCCGTCTCCTGGATCAGTCGCTGCTCGTCTGAGAGCTGGAGGTCCACCGCGCGGAAGCCTAGTTGCGGGCGGCAGGCGGCGCCGCGCGCGCTTACTTCTTCTTCGGCTTCTTCTTCAGCTTGACGGCGTGGCTGTCCTCGCTCGATGCCCCGAGGTCGTCGGTAGCGGTCGCCGTGATCGCCGCTTTGCCCTTCTTGCCCGCCGCGAATGCTTTCTTGAGAAGCTTGCGCGCCTTCTTCGGCACCGCGAGCTCCACGACCACGGGCTGTCCGGGCTGAAGCTCGACGGTCCGGGGCGGGAGGTCGAACGCCTTCGACTTGCTCGCCGCCGCGCGCTTCTTGGGCTTCGGCGCGCTCACCGTGCCGCCGATCGTCACCGTCGCGTCCTCGTTCTGCGAGACGACCGTCACCGGGATCGTCTTGACCGACTTCTGCTTCGCCGGACCGGAGAGGTCGAGCGCCGGCGGGTTGAGGGGCTGCCACGAAGGACTGTCGTCGTATACCGGGGAGTAGGGGAAGGGCGCCTGGTCCTGCCCGCTGGGATCCATCGTGAAGAGCTCGTAGTTGTCCATGGCAGAGGTGCGAACGAACAGGATCTGCTGTCCGTCGGGAGAGAAGACCGGGTCGGCGTCGTTCACCGAGTTGGCGGTAAGTGGCGTCGGGTTCTGTCCGTCGGCGTCCATTGCGAAGATCTCGGCGCCGTTGAAGCCGAAGATGCGGGTGAACACGATCCGCAGCCCGTTGGGGGAGAAGTCCGGCGTGATGTCGTCGGCGGAGCTGTCGGTCAGGGGGACCTGGTTCTGTCCGTCGGCGTCCATGGCGAAGAGCTCGTAGTCGGCGCCGTCGAAGCGCGAGAACACGATCCGCTGCCCGTCGGGGGAGAAGGTCGGCTGTTGGTCGTCCACCGAGTTGTCGGTCAGAGGGACCTGGTTCTGGCCGTCGGCGTCCATCACGACGATCTCGCCGTCGGCGCCGTCGTAACGCCTGAAGACGATCTGCTTCCCGTCGGGGGAGAAGGCCGGCTCGCTCACGGACGGCCCCTCGACCAGCCGGACCTGGTTCTGGCCGTCGGCGTCCATGACGAAGATCTCGCTGCCGGTGCCAGCGCCACGTGTGAAGACGATCTGCTCGCCGTCGGGCGAGTAGGCAGGGTTATCTTCGAAAACCGTGTCGTCGGTTAACGCGACCGCGTTCTGGCCCGAGGGATCAATCGTGAGGATCTCCTCGTCCTCCATGCCGGGCGAGCGCACGAACGCGATCTTCCCGTTCCCGCCCGGGAACGCCGCACCTGCCGTGGTGGCCCCGACTGCGGCGAGCATCGCCACGACGATGCAGGCCATGAGCCCGCCCAAGCTTGTCCGGCCACCTCGCATCGCGCCCTCCCGCACCTCGTTGACCGCTGACACGGTAGCTGGTTTCCCTGCCCTGCCGATGCGCTTCAGCAATCGAAGCGCACGATTTGGCCCCTATGGCGGGGTCAACGTTCCTCTCGTCGGCTAACCCAGCTCGCGCTCGATCGTGGCCCGCAGTGCGTCGGCCGCTTGGCGGGTTCGTTCCGGCGCACCGGGAAGCTCGGTCCCGTCGACCGCCGAGATCGGATGCACCTCGCGCGTCGTCGAGGCCAGGAACGCCTCCTCCGCGCCGCGCAGGTCGTCGACGTCCCACTCACCCTCGGCCACGTCGAGGGCGGCGAGGATCCGGTCCCGGGTGATCGAGTTCAGGATCCCGACTTCCAGCGCGGGGGTGCGAAGCTCGCCGCCCGACACCCAGAACACCGCCGATGTCGGAGCCTCGAGCACAACCCCGTCCGGACGCACGAGGATCGCCTCGTCGGCCCCCTTGCTCGCGGCGATCCGGGTCGCCTGCATGTTCGCGGCGTAGGAGGTGGACTTGACTCCGGTGAGGATCTCGGTCGGCGTGTAGGTGACCGTCGCGACGCGGGCCGATTCTGCCCACTCGGGCAGCGGCTCGGTCATGGCAATCCGCCGCCCGCCGCGCGTCACCACGATGCGCAGCGCGGCGTCGTCGTCTCCGAACGCATCGAGCAGGGCGGCGACCTCGCGCTCGACGGCGCCGCGGTCCACCGGCAGCTCGATCGCAGCAGCCGACCGCTCGAGTCGATCGAGGTGCTCGCGAAGCGCGAACGGCCGCCCTGCGTAGAGGCGGATCATCTCGAAGACCCCGTCGCCGCGCAGCAACCCGTCGTCGGCGACGGGCACGCTCGCCCCCGCGGTGGGCGAGATCTTCCCGTCGATGCTGGCTAGCTCCGCGACCGCCATCGGACGCCGCGAGGCTACCTCAAGCGATCCTGGAGTCCCGCGGCGTTCAGCGCCTCGGCCTGGTCGACGTAGAAGCGCAGCGCGGCGGCCTTGCCACCGCGCACGGTCCATACCATCGCCACGTCCCTGTCGATCTCGATCCCGCTTCCGCTCCCGCGACCGTGGGAGTGCAGGAGCGCCACCACCTGCTCGCCGGTGTCGTACAGCGCTTCGGGGTCCCACGCGAACTCCTCCCAGACCTCGCGCACCTCGCCGTAGAAGCGCCTGATCCCGTCGTGGCCCTCGTAGGTGGCCGGGTTGAACACGCGCTCCGACATATCGAGGTGAAAGTCGGGGTCGCACAGTTCCACGAGGGCCTCGATGTCACCCGCGTTCAGGGCCTCGTAGGCCGAGCGAACGAGCTCGATGTCTTGCTCCGACACGGGTGAACCTCCGATTATCCGTATCGCCTACGCGCGGTCGCCGGCTGCCGGGTTCTCTACCACGGTGGCGACCCCCTGGCCGACGCCGACGCACAGCGTCGCGATCCCGTAGCGGGCCCCGCGGCGGCGCATCTCCCACAGAAGCGTCGTGAGGATGCGCGCGCCCGAGCAGCCGAGCGGGTGGCCGAGCGCGATCGCGCCGCCGTTGACGTTGAGGCGCTCGGTGTCGATCCCGAGCTCGCGCGCGCAGGCGATCGACTGGGCGGCGAACGCCTCGTTGAGCTCGACCAGCTCGATGTCGTCGATCGTCAGCCCGGCGGCCTCGAGCGCGCGCGGCACCGCGCGGACCGGGCCGATTCCCATGTACGCCGGGTCCACCCCCGCGACCCCGATCGAGACGACGCGGCCGAGCGGCGTCGCGCCGAGCTCCTCGGCTCGACGCTCCGAGGCGAGCACGAGGCAGGCCGCGCCGTCGTTGAGCGTCGAGGCGTTGCCGGCCGTGACCGTGCCGCCCTCGCGGAACGCGGGCCGCAGCTTGGCGAGCTTCTCGAGGCTGCTGTCGGGGCGGGGTCCCTCGTCGACCTCGACGAGCGTTGGGTCGGCGCCGTCCTGAGGCACCTCGACCGGGACGATCTCGTCGGCGAAACGTCGCTGCTGGGTGGCGTCGACGGCGCGCTGATGGCTGCGCAAGGCGAACTCGTCCTGCTCGGCGCGCGAGATCGAGTAGCGCTCGGCGACGTTCTCGGCGGTCTCGCCCATCGCCTCGGTCGAGTGCTGCTCGGCCATCCGTGGATTGATCAGCCGCCAGCCGAGCGCCGTGTCGTGCATCGTCTGCTCGCCCCGGGGCAGCCCGGTCTCGGGCTTGGGCACCACCCACGGCGCGCGGCTCATCGACTCGACCCCGCCGGCGAGGTAGAGCTCGCCCTCGCCGAGGCGCAGCGCCCGGGATGCCTGGTTGACGGCCTCGAGCCCGGAGGCACAGAGTCGGTTGACGGTCACCCCGGGCGTCTCGACGGGGAGGCCGGCGAGCAGCGCCGCCATCCGCGCGACGTCGCGGTTGTCCTCGCCGGCCTGGTTGGCCGCTCCCATGTAGACGTCCTCGACCGACGCGGGGTCGAGGCCGCTGCGCTGCACCGCGGCCGCTACGACGTGCGCGGCGAGGTCGTCGGGGCGCACACCCGACAGGGCGCCGCGATAGCGGCCCATCGGCGTGCGCAGGGCGTCGATGATCAGCGCGTCCGGCATGCAGCCTCTATCCTCGCAAGACCCCGTGGAGTTCATGCTCGTCACCATGGTGATGATCGGTCTGATCATCCTTGTGCTCGTCCTGCTGGCCCGCGCGTACCCGGGAAGCGGCGCGGACCTGCTCGACTGGAAGCCGACTCGCTCCTACGAGGACGAGGCGCGCCTCGAGACGGAGGACGTGCAGCAGATGATCGAGGCCCAGAACGAGTACCGCCGCAGGCGGGGCGCCGAGGATCTCACCGAGGCCGACGTGAACAAGTGGGCCGAGGAGGACGAGGCGGTTCGGCATCGGGCGCGCAGCTCAAACGAGAAGCGGCTCGATGAGCTCGAGGACGAGTTCGGCGTCTGAGCGACCGCTTGCGACGTGGCGCGGGCGCTCCTGGTCGGATGCGGTTGCCGGGGCCGCGAGCTAGGCGCCCGGCTGCTGGGCTCGGGCTGGCAGGTTCGCGGCACGACGCGGGACCCCGCCAACGTCGCGGCGATCGATCGCGCCGGGATCGAGGCCGCGCTGGCCGATCCCGACCGGATCGGGACCGTGCTCGACCAGATCGAGGGAGTCGCTGTGCTCGCCTGGCTGCTCGGATCGGCGCGCGGTGAGCGGGACCAGGTGGAGGCAATCCACGGCCCACGGCTGGAGCGCCTCTGCGAGGAGCTCGTCGACACCCCCGTGCGGGGGCTGGTCTACGAGACCGCCGGCACGGTGCCCCCCGAATGGCTGCGCGAGGGCGGGCGGGTGCTCGACCACGCCTCGAAGCGCTGGCGGATCCCGGTCGAGCACGTGAACCACGACCCCTCGGACTGGAGCGGCTGGACGCAGGCCGCGGCCGCGGCGTTTCGGCGCCTGATCGGTACCTGAGCTCGGCTACTGGAGCGGCTGCGCAGGCTTCTGCGGGGCGTCCGGGGCCGACCACGGCGCCTGGGCCGGGTTCGAGTCGGGCGGCTGGTCGAGCTGGTCGACCAGGAACAGCAACCCAATGAAGACCACGCCGACGATGGCGAAGAAGACGACGAAGCTCATGATCACCCGCTGGCGCGTCGGCCCGTATGTCTGACCCGTCACCCCGCGGCGCTTCTCCTGGCCCATCGCGTCGACCGTCGAGAACTCGCGCCCGGCGAGCCGCTCCTGGGGAGGCACGTGGTCGATCTTGGTGTGGGCGCCGATCGAGGGAGCGGTGGGCTCGGTCGTCTCCTCGCTGGACTCGGGCGCGCTCTCCTTGTCGTCGGGTGGGGTGCGCTCCTCCGGCATCGCGGGCCAACCTTACCGCGGTGATCCTCCCGCGCGCCACCCCCAACCGGCGCCGGTTCGCGCCCCACGGCTAAATGGCTAAGATCGGATAGAGATTCGACTAAATGACTGAATGCGAGGTGCTGCCATGGCCGACTATGAAAATGACGTGCTGGTCGAGACCGATTGGGTCGCGGAGCACCTGAACGACGACGACATCAGGATCGTCGAGGTCGATGAGAATCCGGCGCTCTACGCGGAGGCCCACATCCCTGGCGCGATCGGCTTCGACTGGAAGGCCGAGCTCCAGGACCCCGTGAAGCGTGACTTCCTCAGCGCGGAGCAGTTCGGCGAGCTGATGGGCTCCAGGGGGATCTCCAACGATCACACGGTCCTGTTGTACGGCGATCGCAACAACTGGTTCGCGGCCTACACCTACTGGTACTTCAAGTACTACGGCCACGATGACGTCAAGCTGATCAACGGCCCGCGGGAGAAGTGGATCTCGGAGGGTCGCGAGACGACGACCGAGGTCCCCGCGCACGAGCCCGCCGAATTCAAGGCCAGCGGCCCCGACGACGACATCCGCGCCATGCGCGACGAGGTGCTCGACGCGCTCGACGAGGACACCAAGCTCGTCGACGTCCGCAGCCCCCAGGAGTTCTCGGGCGAGCTGATCGCGATGGCGGGATACGAGCAGGAGGGCGCGCAGCGCTCCGGACATATCCCCGGCGCGGCATCGGTGCCGTGGGCCCAGGCCGTCAACGAGGACGGGACCTTCAAGCCGGCGGACGAGCTTCGTGAGCTCTACGAGTCGAAGGGCGTGCTCGACGGCGGCGACGTCATCGCCTACTGCCGGATCGGCGAGCGCTCGGCGCACACCTGGTTCGTGCTCCACGAATTGCTGGGCCACGACGACGTCAAGAACTACGACGGCTCGTGGACCGAGTGGGGCAACATGGTCAACGTCCCGATCGAGAAGGACGTCTAGGGTCCACTCGCCCAGGCGCGGCCCGCACGCACCGCGGGCCGTGCACTGCTGCACGCCTGGCCGGGTGTGGCGAGCGCCCGGCCGGCGCGCTGTAGCCTCCGTTCGATGGGCAGGGGACGTAAATTCCTCGCCGCGATTGCGGCGTCGGCGACCGCGAGCCTGGCCGCCGCCGGAATGGCGCCGGCACAGGATGCAGGGCGTGGCTACGCCCCCGGGGAACTGGTGGTGCGCTTCGCCGCTGGGACCGACCGCGCCGAGCAGGCGGCCGTCCGCGATGAGCTCGGCGTCGAGCTGGCCGACGACCTGTTGCTGCCCCGCGCCGAGGTCGTCGAGCTCCCGAATGGCGAGTCAGTGCGCGAGGCGGCGCACGCCTTCGATCAGCGTCCCGAGGTGCGCTACGCCGAGCCCAACTCCTATTACTACCTCGACGGCGTGCCCAACGACCCGCTGTTCTTCGAGCAGGCGGGCCTCCACGACACCGGGCAGTCGTTCGGCGACCTCGACCAGGTCCCGCCGAGCTTCCTGGGCACCTATGACGCCGACATCGACGCGCCCGAGGGATGGAGCATCGCCACGGGCAGCACCCAGGTCACGATCGCGATCGTCGACAGCGGGGTCGACTACTCGCATCCCGACCTGGCCCCCAACATCGTTCCCGGACACGACTTCGGAGCCGATGACGACGATCCCTTCCCGGAAGGCAGCGACCACGGCACCCACGTAACGGGGATCGCGGGAGCGGTCGGAAACAACGGGCTCGGCGTCGCCGGCGTGAGCTGGTACTCGAAGCTGATGCCGCTCAAGGTCTCGAAACCGGACGGCACGATCGTCGCCTCGGATGTCGCCGATGCGTTCACCTACGCCGCAAACCAGGGCGTGGAGGTCGTCAACGGGAGCCTCGGCGGACACAATCCCTCGATGTCCATCCGTGATGCGATCGACTCCGCTCCCAACACCTTGTTCGTGGTCTCGGCGGGCAACGACCAGCTCAACGTGGACGATCCCCTCGACCTCGACCCGCAGCATCTGCAGTTTCCGTGCGAGCACACGGCGCTGAACCTGATCTGCGTGACGTCGACCAACCACAACGACGAGTTCGCGTCCAATTACGCGAACTACGGCCCGAGCTCGGTCGACCTCGCGGCGCCTGGCTCGAGCATCCTCAGCACCACGTTCGGGACCTCCTTCGCGTACACGGGCCCCTACGTCTTCAAGAGCGGGACCTCGATGTCGGCGCCGATGGTGGCCGGTACCGCGGCGCTGTTGTTCGGCCTCAACCCCGGCGTCTCGGTCGCCGAGGTCAGGGCCGCGATCCTCCAGAACGTCGACCCGGTGCCCAGCCTGGCCGGGATCACCGTGACAGGGGGCCGGCTCAACGTCAACAAGGCGCTCGGCGGCAGCGGCGAGCTCGACGTCGACACCGTGATCGCCACGGGGCCGCGGCACAAGACCCACAAGAAGCGCGCCCGGTTCAGCTTCGTCTCGCCGACGCATGTCCCGGCGAGCTTCATGTGCCAGATGGACGACAAGGGCTGGGAGCCCTGCATCGGATTCGCCAAGTACAAGGTCAAGCCGGGCAAGCACGTCTTCGCGGTCAAGGCGATCGATCAGATCGGCCGCGAGGACCCCACGCCCGCCACGCTGAAGTTCAAGGTCAAGCCGCGGCGGAAGTAGCCGCGCCTCTCAGCCCGAGGCCTCACCGCCGATCCGCTCGAGCAACGAGCCGAGGATGCGGGCCGTCGCCCCCCAGATGAGGTGGTCGCCGACGAGGTAGGTCGGGGTTCGGATCGGCACGCCGCGGCGGATCAAGCGCCGCATCGCGAACCCCGCGCGCAGCTCGTCGAGAGTGAACATCAGCATCGCGGCAACCTCGGTGGGGTTGGGCTTGAAGTCGAGCCCCTCCGGGATCAGCCCGACGAACGGGTGGACCTTGTAGCCAGTGACGATCGTCGA
>DASPWW010000201.1:0-12844 GCA_035637595.1 Solirubrobacterales bacterium
GGGCTCGATGGCCGGATCAGGCGCCTAAGCGGCGACGGCCTTGAGCACGGCCTCGCGGGCATCGGTCGGCTCGAGGACGACGAGGTCCCCCGCGCCCTTGAGCGTCTCGCGGATCAGCCACGAGGTCCCGGCGTAGGGCAGCTCCACGATCACCGCACCGTCGGCAAGCTCCTCCACGACGGTGCGCTCCTCGCGGATCCAGCGCGCGCGCTCCGGCGAGACCCAGACGCGTGCGACCTTGGCGTCCTCGACCTCGCCCTCGGTCAGCCAGCGCTCGGCGCCCGCCATGTCCCCGATCTCGGGACGTGGCTCGAAGCGGCGATCGGTCAGCTTCGCTTGCTTGATGCGATCGAGCCTGAAGTGGCGAACGTCGTCGCGTGCCGGGTCCCAGCAGGCGACGTACCACCCCTCGGGCCCGTTCGTCAACCGGTAGGGCTCGACCTCGCGCTTGGAGAACTGGTCCTCGTTCTCCTTGTAGTAGTTCAGCTCCAGGACGCGGTGCGAGCGGATCGCCGCGTTGACGGTCCGCACGACCTCGGAGTCGTCGCCGCCCGGTGCGATCTCGAGCCCCTCTTCGGCCGGGTCGTGCCCGAGCGCCCGGGTGATCTTGCGCCGCGCGCTCTGCAGTCCCGCCTGCGGCAGATGGTCGCCGAACAGGTCGATCGCAGCAACGAGCGCCTTGGCCTCGAGCGGGAGTAGGCGGGCGGGGCGCGAGAAGCTGTCGCCGTAGGCGTCGGCGTCGACCTCTATCTCCTCACCGACCACCTCGGCATAGAGGACGTACGTGCCGCCGCCGAAGTTGACGACGTTGAGCACGGCGATGTCCTCGCGCAGCTCCTCGTCGCTGACCTTGAGCTCGTCGCACACCTCGGGGGCGGAGAGACGGCGCTCGTTGCGGGCCGCCTCGATCAGCAGGCCGGCGAGCGTGACGAGGCGCGCGAAGCGCTCCGGCCGGATCACCGACTCCCCGCGCCCGTTGGACCGCGACGCCCGCGCCGCGGCCTGGTCGACGGCGGGGCGCCCGATCGCCTTCGCGGTCTCGAGCTCCTCGCGGTGGCGCGACTCGAGCAGCTCGTGGCGCTCCGCGACCTCCGCCGCGAGCTCGGCGGGTTCGAGCACCGTGGCGTTGGGTTGCCACCGCAGCACCCAGGAGACGAGCTGGCGGCTGGACGCATACCCGGTCTCGAAGATGACGCCGCGGCCGGGGGCGCCGTCGGCCTTGCGCGCCGGGCGGATCTGGCCGTAGGTCCCGAAGTCGCGCTCGACGAGCCATGCGATCCGCTCGCGCAGGAAGATCTTCGCGGTCCGCTCGACCTCCCCCATCTGCCAGTCGGCGCGGCTTGCGTAGTCACGGCGGTCGAAGTCCTCGGGAGCGGGGAAGTCGTGCTCGGCCTTGGTCGCGTAGGAGACCTTGCCGCGAATCCGCGACAGCCGGAAGACGCGCACGGCGTCGCGCTCGTGCGCGTAGCCGATCAAGTAGAACTGCCCCGCTCTGTAGACGAGGTGGTAGGGGTTGACCTTGCGCGCCGAGACCTCGTCGCGCTCCATCGTGTAGTAGTCGAACTGGATCGTCTTGCGGCGCGAGATCGCTGTCTCGATCTTGGACAGTCGCTGCGATAGCTCGCGGCCGCCGGCCGACGCGGTGACCGAGACCTCGACCGGCGGCGAGTCGGGCTCGCTGAGCGGGCTCGGCCGGCCCCAAGAGACCTGCTGGAGGGCGAGCCGCAGCGGCTCGGCGTATGCAAAGCGACCATCGAGCAGCGCGAGCGCCGTACGCAGGGCGGCGAGCTCGTTGTCCGAGAACTCGATCGCCGGCAGGTAGTAGTTCTCGGGCGGCAGCGCGTAGAGCTCGGCCTCGAAGAACCCCTCGCCGGGCTTTTCGACCTGGAGCGTGATGCCGAGGCTCTCGAGCTCCGCGCGGTCGGCGTAGAAGCGGCGCGCGAAGGCGTCGTCGTTCATCGAGCTGTAGCCCTCGACCTCCTGCTTGATCTCGAGCGCGGAGACCGGTCGGCGGTTGGCCATCAGGAACGAGATCAGCGAGAGCTGGCGGATCAGCTTCTCTGTGTCCTTGGCCACGCGGGCAGCATAGAGAGGCGCGTGCCGTCGCCTGCGAGTCATCGCAGGAAATCAGCGCAAATGACGCACTTTGCGAAAGGCGGACCGGGCCTTCACACGATTCGCGTCCGTTCGGCTACATTCCTGCGGCCGTCCGACGCACGATCGGTACGGGGGCCAGATGATCGGCGCAGGCACCTTCCTCAATCCGCTGCTCAAGGTCGTGACCACGGTCGCGATCATCGCCGCGATCTACTTCTTCATGGTCAGGCCGATCCTCGACACCACCGAGGACATCAGCGGCGGAATCACGCACTCCGTCAACAAGGGCCTCAACCAGGCCGCCAAGGCGCAGAAGCAGGCCCAGCAGGCCGAGCAGCAGGCCCAGCAGCAGGGGGCGCAGAGCTTCGAGATCCAGGCCAACGACGTCTCGCAGAAGCAGGCCGACAAGTTGCTGAAGTGCGTCCAGGACGCCGGCGGCGACGTCGACAAGATCCAGGCCTGCAACGCGATCGTCGCGAACTAGCGCGACGCCTGCATCAGGCTTCGACGGCTAGGCGGCGCGCGAACGGAAGTACGCCGCGGAATCGATGCCGCGGTCGAAGCGCGACCAGGCCTCGCCGTCCGGCAGCTCGCGCTCGATGCGGTCGAAGCTGCCGAGCTTGCCGCCGATGTTGTCGAGCGCGTGGACGAGCGCGGCCTCCCGCGTCGCCGGCACCACCGGCGAGCCGTTCTCGAGCGCGCCGTGGTGGGAGAGGACGATGTGCAGGATCGCCTGCGCGAGGTCGGGGTCGAAGCCCTCGATCCGCTCGATCTCGCGGCGCACCATGTAGTAGCCGAGCGGGATCTCGCCGAGCAGGCGGCCGGCGTCGGTGAGCTCGATCGCGAGCGGGTCGTCGTTGTAGGCCTCGGTCTTGCCGATGTCGTGCAGCAGCGCCCCGGTGACCGCGATGTCGCGGTCGAGCCCAGGGAAAAGCGCCGCCGCCGCGCCGACGCCCTGGGCGACCGACAGCGTGTGGTCGAGCAGCCCGTGACGGTAGGCCTGGTGGTAGTACTTGGCGGCCGGAGCCTCCCTGAAGCGCGCCCACCGCGGGGAGTCGGCCGCGAAGAAGCGGTCGAGCAGGCGGCGGAGCTGCGGTTCCTGGACGGTGGCGATCAGCTGCCGCAGATCCTCCTCGAGCCGCTCGACGGGGACCTGGGGGCCTTCGGCGATCTCGTCGGGGTCGAACTCGCCGTCGGCCGCGGGCCGCACCGCCTCGATCGTGATCTTGCGCCCGAACTTCGGACTGATCGAGAAGCGCCCCGTGATCTGGACGACGCTTCCGGGCGCGGCGACCTCGAAGGACTCTTCGACGCCGTCCCAGGCGACGGCCTCGACAGTGCCGGTCCGGTCCGAGAGCACGAGGCGCAGGAAGTCCTCGCCGTTTCGCTTCTGGCGCAGCTCGCGCTCGCGAACGCAGAACGGGCCGCTGACCTCCTGGCCGTCGGCCAGCTCGCGGACGCTGCGGCGACCGTTCGAGATGCCCGCGTCGAGCGGGACCTGGCCTGGATCGAGCTGTTGCTGGCTTCTCATCGAAGGGATCAAGGTAGACCGGCTGCCGGACGGTTCATCTAGTGTTGGCCTGCCATCTTGAGCGGCCGCCGCGCATCGAATCTCCCCCCTTCGGGTCGTCGCCCGACCCGGCTTTCTGACGCGGCGCCGTGACCCGCCTGGAGGGATCAATCGTGGTCACCGGCGGGACGGGGGCGCTGGGGAGCGCCGTCGTCGCCGAGCTCCTCTCGAGCGCGGCGCGCGTCGTCGCGACCTGGGTCGTCGAGGCCGAGCGCGACCGGATCGCCGGCGAGCTCGGAGACCGCGAGCTGCTCGAGCTGGTCGAGGCCGACCTGCTCGCCGAGGGAGGCGCAGACGCCGCGATCGAGGCCGCCGCCGCCCAACCGCCGCTCACCGCGATCGTCAACCTCGTGGGCGGGTTTGCGGCCGGTGGGCGCGTCCACGAAGCGCCCGCCGACGAGATCGAGCGCATGCTCGAGCTCAACGTGATGACCGCCTTCCGGACCTGCCGCGCCGCGTTGCCCGCGATGCTCGATCAGGGCGGCGGATCGATCGTCTGCGTCGGCGCCAAGGCGGCGCTGGAGCCGTTCTCGGGCGCGTCGGGCTACATCACCTCGAAGGCGGCGGTGATCGCCTTCGTGCGCGCGCTCGCGGTCGAGTACCGCGACGACGGGATCCGCGCCAATGCCGTGCTGCCGAGCGTCATCGACACTCCCGCCAACCGCGCCCAGATGCCGGACGCCGACCACTCAACCTGGGTCCCACCGGTGCAGATCGCGCGGGTGATCCGCTTTCTGTGCTCGGCCGACTCGGCGCCGACCTCGGGCGCGGCGATTCCGGTCTACGGGCGCGCGGGATAGCCGCGGGCGTTGGGGTCTAGCGCCTCTTCTCGAGCCGGGCTTCGGCACGCCGGATCGCGGTCGCCAGCCTCTTCGCCTCACGCTTTGCGTCCGCGAGCTCGGTCCGAGCTTGCTTGAGCCGCTCGGTCTGCTTGTCCACCTCATCCTGCGCTCGGGCGCGGCGCGCCTCGGCTCGCTCGAGGTCGCGCCGCGCCGTCTCGAGCTCGGCGCGGACGCGGTCACGCTGGGCGCGGGCATTGGCGGCGGGATCGGCGGCCTTCGCGCCGCGCGCTCGGGCGGGGGCGCGATCGCTCACCCCGATCGTCGCCGCCCGCGCCTCCTTGTCGAGCCTCCCCGCCCGCACCCGCTCGGCGAGACCGGGATCGACGCTCGCGGCCTGAAGCGTCTCCGTGACGCGGTCGAACGTCGGCGGCTTGACATCACGATCCTCGCCCTTGGCGATGTCGCGCGCCGCCTCCACCAGGCGGCCGATCGCATCGCGCTCGTCGGCGGCCGCGCTCCTCAGCTCGGCTGGGTCGCTCTTGCCACCCAGCATCGCGTCCTCTACTTCGCGCAACCTGCTTCCGGCCCCGAGCAGCTCCTCGACGGCATTCGGCTCGCGCAGCGCGAGCTGGTTGACGAGCCACGCGGCAAGCGACGGCCGGCGAAGCCTGCCGACCTCCTGGGCCGCGGAGCGCTCTCCGCGCTCGCGAAGATCGCGGACGAGCTTGTCCCGTGCCCGCGTGAACCCTTCAGGCGGTTGGAGGTAGAGGCGCTCTAGCTCCTCCTGCGCCGGCGCGCTGCTCTTGTCCTTCCTAGCCGCGATCCGGGGTGGCCCCAAGGGCGCGGGACATCGCGGCTAGCCGCCGGCGCGTTCGAGCAGCTTGGCCATGTTGCTGTCGGGCGGCACCCACGCGACCTCCCAGTGATTGTCCTCCGGATCGGCGAAGTAGGCGGTGCGGCCGCCCCACTCGGCGTCGACCGGCTCCTTGGTAATCCGCCCCCCGGCCTTCCGCACGGACTCGATCGTCTCGTCCACCTGCTCCGCTTGCTCGACGTTGATCGCGAGCGAGAAACCGCGCAGGCCGCGCTCCGGCACTGCCGCCTCGGCCATTGCGTCGGCGGCCAGCTCCTCGAGCGGGAACAGCGCCAGGACCGCGCCGAACGTCCGGAACGCGGCGAAGCCGTCGAGCTTGATCGCTGCCTCCCAGCCAAGCCCCTCGTAGAAGTCCCGCAACGCGTCGAGGTCACGCGCTCCAAGCGTGACTACGGAGAGCCGCGCCGGGACTCCGGCCGTCACTTCTTCTTCTTCTTCTTCTTGACCTTCCAGTCGTCCGTGGCGGGCGACCCGTCGACGTTGCCGGCGGCGTCCTTGGCGCGGACTCGGAAGCTGTGCTTGCCCTTCTTGACCTTCTCAGTCAGCGGCGAGGCACAGGGCGCGAATGCCGCGTCGTCCAGGCTGCACTCAAACGTCGAGCCAGGCTCGTTCGATGTGAACTCGAACGTCGCCGTCTTCTTCTTCGTCTTGTCCTTGGGGCGCTTCGTGATCGCGGTCTCGGGGGGAACGCTGTCTGAAGGCGGGTTGACATCCGGGGGCGGCGCCGGGGGGTCAGGCGTGTGGAGCGTCGCGGCGACGTTGACGCGCGAACTCGGATTAATGCCAGCGCTGAAGTCGCCCCCTACTCCTCCGACCGTTTGACCCACGGCCGGGTCCCCGATGACAGCCCAAACGACATCCTCGGGCGGCGGGCCGCTGGCATCCAAACCGGCAATGTCCCCGGGTACGGCGCCGGTTCTTATCCCCAGCAGGTCGCCCGGTTGGACCGGGATGCTCGTCGCCGCCGACGCGAGGGTTCCGGCGGGAACGGGCTGTTCGGCGCTCTCCGCGACGAGTTGGTACTGGTTCATGGTCGTGGTGGGCCGGAAGACCCGCAGTCGCGCGTTTCCCGCCGTCGTCGGCCCCCCCTGGATGCTCCATTCGACGATCGTCCAATCACCGGGTGGAACCGTGTAGGAGGGAGACGTAGCGGCCGTCTGCTGCTGGAAGAAGGTGCAGCTGGCGCAGGCGCCGCTCGCCGCGGGGTCGGCGGTCTCGCCGAGAGTGATGGTGACCGCCATGGCGGGCGGCGGCATCCAGATCGCCATCGCACCGAGCCCGACAACGAGCCCGACCGATGCTCGCCGAGCGAGTCTCCGCCTAATTGCCTCTCCTCTGGAGATGTGTCCCCCTAATCCAATCCGGCGTCTGCCGCTGCCATAGGGAGGCTACAGAAGGCGAGGGGGGGAACCGAATCACAGCGAGCGCGGCGAATCGCCTATAGCCATCTTCTCGTGGTGGCCATGTAGCGCCGGTAGTCGTCGCCGAAGCGGCGCTCGAGATAACGCTCCTCGCGCGCGATGACCATGCGATCGACGACGACGAGCGCCGGCACGAGCGTGACGAATGCCCACGGCGCCTGGGCGAGGATGGCGATGCCGGTGTACAGCAAGGCGAAGCCCAGATAGGCGGGATTGCGGGTGATCCGGTAGGGCCCGGTCGTCACCAGCGCGGTGGTCGGACTCCCAGGGGCCACTGGAGTGTGGGCGCGGCGGAAGGCTGCGATGAATGAGCGGAGAAAGACGCCGCCGGCGATGGCCAGCAGCGCCCCGACCGGCCACCTGACGAGCGCTGGAAACTCGAAGGACGGAAGCAGCGCCTCGAGCACGAACCCGGCCAGCAACGCCGCCCCGTAGATCAGGGGCGGCGGCGCGACAACGCCGGCGACGTCGCGCTCGTCTGCGTCTGTCATCGAGGGATGGCTGGTGGCGCGCACGGAAATCGAGAATCGGAGGAGGGGCCAGGGGAGCGTAGACTCCCGACGATGAGGAAGCGTCGCGCCGGCCGTTTCCGCGCGCTTCCCCTGGCGCTGCTCCTCGTCATGCTGCTGCCGGCGATCGCGCGGGCGGAGACTCACACCTTCCTCAACACCGCCGATCTGTATCCCAGCGGCGGCGCCGGGGACGTGGGGCCGGCGAATCACTATCCCTCGACCATCGTCGTCGCGGGTCTGTCGGGAACGGTCACGAAGGCGACCGTGACCCTGATTGGTTACCGGTCCGCGAGCCCGGACGACACCGACATGGTGATCACCGGACCGAATGGACAGCAGGTGATGCTGATGTCGGACGTCTGCGGGTCGACGGGCATCCAGAACGACAACTGGACCTTCGACGACTCCGCCCAGACCTTCATGTCCAACAATGGACCCTGTGCGAACTACGAAGAGGCGAGCTTCAAGCCCTCGAACTACCTCGGGAACATCCCCGAGCCCGACGACCTGAGTCCAGGGGGCGGCCCCTCGCCCCCATATGTGAACGCGATGTCGTTCTTCAACGGCGCTTCCCCCAACGGTGCATGGAGCCTCTTTGTCATGGATGACAGCGCCGGCTTCAGCGGTTTTGACATCGCGGCCTGGGCGCTGACTTTGGAGGTCCAGCCGCCAAGCGCCGGTGACACCGCGCCGCCGGAGACCACGATCACGAAGGGTCCCAAGGACAAGACGAAGAAGAAGACGGCGACGTTCGAGTTCAGCTCCTCCGAGCCCGGCTCGACGTTCCAGTGCTCGCTCGACGGCGGGGCGTTCGAGAGCTGCTCCTCACCTCACGAGGTCAAGGTCAAGAAGGGCAAGCACAGCTTCGCGGTCCGTGCCCAGGACGGCGCCGGGAACCTGGACCCGACACCGGCGACCTCGAGCTGGAAGGTCAAGCAGAAGCACTGAGAGATGAAGCAGCGCGTCACCGTGATCACGCTCGGCGTGCGCGACCTCGCCCGAGCCCGGGCCTTCTACAAGGCGCTCGGCTGGCGGACGGGAGCCGCCCCGGACGACGACGTCGTCTTCTTCCAGGCAGGAGACATGGTGGTGGCGCTGTGGGACCGGGCTCGGCTCGCCGAGGACAGCTGCGTCACCGACTCCGGAGGATGGGGAGGGGTGACGCTCGCGCTCAACGTCGGCTCCCCGGAGGAGGTCGACGCCGTCACTGAGGAGGCGCGGGCGGCGGGCGCGACGATCGGTCGCGACCCGGCGGAGACCTTCTGGGGCGGCTACAGCGCGGTCTTCGTTGACCCGGAGGGCCACCCGTGGGAGGTCGCCCACAACCCGCGCTGGACGCTGACGCCCGACGGCGGCGTCAGGCTGCCCTGAGCCGCGAGCCGCTCACGACACGGCCTCAGTCCCTGGTTCGGCGACTGGCTCGTCCCTTGCGAGCGTCTACGCCCCTTGGCGACACGCTCGCAAATCGCGCAGAGGGGGAGTGCGGATCGGCGACAAGCGATGGCGATCACCAGTCTGATCTCAGATATCCAGAAGCGCGTGCGGCCGAATCCTGCCCGGCGCGGACAGCGGCTTCCATCATTGGCCCGTAGAGATAATCGCCGGCGAGCTGTACCGGCCCGCGCGCGAGCCGGGCACGAAAGGCCGCCAGCTCGCGGGCTCGGCCCACCGGATACGAGGGCACGAAGACGGGCCAGCGCAATGTACGCCGGGCCGTCACCCGCGGTTGCAGCTCGGGGTGGAGCGCGGCGAGCTCGGATTCGAGCTGCGCGGCAAGCTCGCTGTCATCGGCGCTCGCCGCGGCCGCTTCTGGAGAGGCCGACACCCCGAGCAGGCCCCCCTCCGGCGCCAGTTCGTTCAGGTAGACGACCGCCTGCAGCGCGCCGGTCCGCTCGCCGCGCGGCACGATATCCATGAAGAGGTCGCGGCCGCGCGGGTCGGCGCGCTGGGCCGGCGCGCTCGTCCGCAGGAAGACGCCGAGCCCCTGCGAGTAGACCTGGCTGCTCAAGAACCGGCTCGCCTCCTCGGGTGCCTCCGGCCAGAGCTCGAGCGCCTCAGAGGCCCGCGTCGCCAGGATCGCGGCGCGCGCCCGGAGCGTCTCCCCGTTGCTCGTCTCGGCCACCACCTCTCGGCTCTCGACCCGCACGGATTCGATCGCGACGCCGCAGCGCACCCCAACCCTGCGCCCAAGCTCACCGGTGAGGGAGCCGAGACCCCCTCGCATGATCCAGGCGCGCCTGATCGGGTAGCGCGAGCCCATCACCCCGAAAGCAAGCGATACCTCTTCGGGTGGATAGCCGCAGAGAACCTCGGCCAGGGCCGAGGCAAAGTAGCGGTTAGCGGCCGGGCCGATCACATCCTCCAAGCGCCGCGAGTCGGTCGCTGCCGCACTTGCCATGTCGAAGAACCGCATCGACGCTGCGACGCGAATCCGCGAGGGAAGGAGCCGGGTGAGCGCGACCTTTTCTCGCCAGTCGATCCCCCTGTAGCGCGCAACTGCGATCTCCGGCGAGCGAAAATCTAGGTGGTGCCAGCGTCCGTCGCGCCGGATGGCGGTGCGAAGCACGTTCGGCAGCGGCGCGAGGCGGTCGTCCAACTCGCACTCCTCGATCAGGCGCCGCAGGCGGCGGTAGGCGGGGATTACCATCGTGGCGCCGAGCTCGATCGTGCAGCCCTCCCATTGCTCGCTGCGCGCGCGTCCCCCCGGCTCCCCCTCGCGCTCAAGGACGAGGACCTGCAGGCCATCCTGCGTCAGCCGGTGCGCCGCGGCCAATCCCGCCAACCCCGCGCCGATCACGAGGACGTCGGCGTCACCTCCACGGCCGATGGGCACGCGCGCACCGTATCGCCCCGGCCCCCCGGAGAGGCGCGGGTAGCCGCGCCGCGTTTCGGGGCGCCGCCTCGCAGCAGATCGCCTCGATGGGACCCGAGGCGACGATCCCAGTCAGGGACGTCGTTCACGGGCGGCAGCGGCGCGGCTGCGTTTCGCGGAGGCTGTCGCACAAACCCCTGGCGGCCTCCTGAGAGCCCGTCTCGACCCCCGTTAACAATCGGGTCGAAGTCGGCCCTGACCACTCGGCGCTCGTCCTGCCAGGCGGCCCGTTACTCGGCGCAGTTGTCGTCTGAATATCCGCAGTGGTCCCTCTCGGAGCGACCCTTTATGCGACAGCCTCCTCGAAGAGCGGTAGTGACATCGCACGGCACACTCGGCCGTAAAGCAGCAGTCCCGCGGCCGGCGCCGGGGCGAGCTGGATTAGCCGAGCGCGGCGCGGACGCGCTCGCCGAGCGCTGCGAGCCTCTCGACGGGCTCATTGGAGTAGACGAAGCGCACATGGCGCGGGGCGACGGTCTCCCCCCACGCGGTCATCGGCGTGGCGGCGACCGTGTGCTCGAGCAACGCGGCGGAGAGGTCCGGCGCGGTCGTGCCCGCCGCCTCGGCGTCGAACAGCAGCGACCAGCCCCCATGTGCCGGGATCGCCGGGAGCCCGGCGAGTTGCTCCATCGTCGCGTCGTGGCGGCGCTCCCACTCGGCGACGCAGGCCGCGTGGTCATCGGCGCGCAGCGCCGCAATCGCACCTAGCTGGTTAAAGCCGCTGGCGACGAGCCCGTTGTAGATGTGGACCATTCCGAGCTGGGGCGTGACCGCCTCGGACGCGACGATCCAGCCGATCCGCCATCCGATCATCCGCTGTTCACAGGCGACGCCGCCCAGCGTGACCGTGAGATCGCGCATCCCCTCCAGCGCTGCGGGCACGACTACCTTCCTCCCCCCGAAGACGATCGCCTCCATCGCGCTCCAGTAGAGGAGCCGGATCTGCCGCTCGGTGCAAATGCGCTGCACCGCCGCCCATTCCTCGTCGTTGAGGACCCATCCAGACGGGAACGACGGGTTGCCGAAGAAGATGGCCCGCGTGCGATCGGAGGCGGCCGCCTCCAGCGCGTCGAGGTCCCAGCGCCAGCCGTGCTCAGTGGGGTGCAGCGGAACCGGCCGCGGAACGTCCCCGGCCAGCCGTACCCGCTGGAGCATCCCTGCATACGTCGGATCGGGGACGATCACTTCGTCGCCGGGATCGGTCAATGCGAGCAGCGCGTCGAGCATGTTGTCGCCCTCGCCCGAGGTGATCACCACCTCACTCTCAGGGTCGTACTGAGGCCCGCCGCGCCGGACGATGAGGCGCGCGACCTCGTACTTGAGCTCGTCCATGCCCGTGAACGGGAGCCACGAGTTCGCCTCGTCGGTGCCCACCGCCGCCCGCGTCGCCTCGACCGCCGCAGCCGGCGGCGGGATGTCGGTATCCAGGTTCTCCATGCGCAGGATCTCGGGATCGCTGCCGGCCGCCGCCGCGACCTTGTCGATCGAGAACCCGGGGATGCCCTTTAGCCGTTCCCCCACGGGTGGACACTATCCGGGGGCGGGCCGTCAGGCACCCTGGGCTGGCGTGCGACGACGAGGTAGCGGTCGACGGTGGCGTCGTAGTCGGGCCGCCGCCTTTCGCGCATTGCGACAGCGGGCTACCGTCGGTAGAGACTCCGCGGCTCGTACATCTTGGGCGCCGACTCGCTGAACGCCGGTCCGTTCATATGGGGCGCGCTACGATTTCGCCCGATTCATCCAGAGCGACCTGAGGGACCTGGCCCTGTGACGGTCCGGCATCCGGCTTCGGCGCGGTGCCAATGCCAGGATCGATGAAGGAGGATTCCATGGCAGACCTCGATGGGTTGCGGTTCAGGCTCGCCAGCCCCGCCGATGCCAAGGCCGTCGCCGATCTCCACGCTGACAGCTGGCGCCGGCACTACCGGGGCGCCTACTCAGACGCGTTTCTCGACGGTGACGTCGTCGCTGACCGTCTGGCGGTGTGGACCGCCCGGCTGCGCGAGCCCGATCCCCGCCGTTGCACCATCCTCGCCGAGGACGGCGGGTTGATCGGCTTCGCGAACACGTTCTTCGACGAGGACCCGACGTGGGGGGCGCTGCTCGACAACCTCCATGTCGCCGATGGGCACAAGCGTCGGGGAATCGCCTCACGCCTGTTGGCGTTGACGGCCGAGGCCCTCACAGAGCGGCCGGAACGGACCGGCCTGTACCTGTGGGTCCTCGAACAGAACGTCGACGCCCAGGCCTTCTATGAGGCCAGGGGCGGGAGATACGTGGGGCGAGGCGTGGTGTCGCCGCCCGGCGGCATCGCAAACCGCGGTACCGGGTCGTCGGCGAAGCTGCGATACGCCTGGCCGGAACCGGCAGTGCTGCTCGGACAGCCGTGAGCGACTTTCGCCAGAGCGCCCGGCGCGCGTAGCGGGCTTCTGCTTTCGTGGCCGATTCGGCCGTCGGTCTGCTCCTTATCGCCAAACAGCGGATCGTGTGCTTGACGGCTCGTATCGCCACAGCGCTCTCGCTTTGTCCGGGCAGTGCGGGAGCGTGCCCTCACGTCGGGAGCGCTCTTCCTCATCGTCCTTTGCGAGAGCGAGCGTCAGCCCGTCAGCCTGCTGGCAATCGTCACAAAGCGGGAGACTCCTGGAGCGGGACGGGCGGTCGCGGCTCCCAGAGCCGGAAGAGCTCGATCGTGCGTTGCCGCAGCCACGCCTGGTCG